>CAZMPB010000250.1:0-3935 GCA_964567775.1 uncultured Bacteroidales bacterium | reverse complement strand
ACCGTTGAAACAGCGTCAAATACGATAATCAGAGAAAACCAAATGATATATTCACTATGATCGGGATATTTGATCAGTGATGCAATGGGATGGGCCATGATCAGCATGAAGATGAGAAACAACGAAGAAGTTACCAGTAACGAGATAATAGTTGTTCCGTAAACCTTTTCTTTGTCAGCGGCTTTATTGTCATAGAACCGGAAAAAGGCTGTTTCCATGCCATAGGTAAGCATCACGATCAACAATGCCGCGTAGGCATACATTTCGCCAACAACACCGTATTGTTCCGTATTAAAAAGATAGGTGTGTATCGGCACTAAAGCGTAATTGATCAGCCGTGCAACAATGGTACTTGTTCCATAAATGGCTGTCTGCCCGGCTAATTTTTTAAGAGGATTCGCCAAAATAAAATTTTTGCAAAATTAAAAATATATAACGGTCATTGGTATCAAACAGAAAATGAATAATTTTATTTTTATCAACAAGAAATTGTTTTTATGGGTTTATATTATTTTTCGTCTTATATCGTTAGTGTATAACAGCATCAGGAAAAATGAAAAAAATCTTTGCAGTCATATTTTTTTGCCATCTGTTTTTCTTTCAGGCTCATGCACAACAAGCGCCGGAACTGAATCAAAAAATTACAGATTATGTCAAAACCCAGATCGGGAAAAAAGTTAACACCGGCGAATGCTGGGATCTGGCGTACGAAGCCTTAACACAAAACAACTGCGAATGGGATTACCAATACCGGTTCGGCAAAAAACTTGATCCGAAAACCGACAGCATTTTTCCCGGCGACTTTTTACAGTTTTATAATGTTACTTTGAAATATAATAAAAACGGGGCAACTTACAAGGAGTCATTCAAACTGCATACAGCAATTATATACAGCATAAAAGGAAAGGGTGTCTATGAAATTGCTCATCAAAATAATGCTTACTCCGGTCGCAAAGTGGGTTTAAGTGAGCTGAATATGAGCAGTAAAATTTCCGGAACCATTGAATTTTACAGGCCTGTGGCTAATTCTAACCCATAAATATTTTCTGAAGAATAATTGAGCCTACCAGCAGGGCCAGGACAATTTCGCCAAAGAGGATTTTTTTAATATTCAGATAATAATATGAAACAAGTATTGACAAAGGGAGAAGCGTGTAAGAAAATTCGTAAATAAAATGATTGATCAGAAACAACATGCTGAACGCATTCAATACAAACAGCCAGAAAATCACATAAAAAGCCTTCCTGACATAAATGATCTTTTCGCGGGATATTAAAAACATTTTGACGGAAGAAACTAAAAACAATACAGCAATAACGGCAGAAGTTATATACTGGTATACAGAAACCGTCCAGACGCCCCATTCAAAATTCAAACCCGAAAACACCTTATGGTACTCCTGAAAAACGGCCGTCAACTGATTTGTCAATAGAAAATATGCAAACAAATAAATAAAGACTGTTGCAATTCCGATCACGCTGATAAACCATTCGCGCCAGGAGAATGAATGGAAAATAAGTAAAAAGATCCAGACAATGATGATTAAGCCCGCAGATTTAAAATAGAATAGTGAGCTTATCCCCGTCAGCAAACCACATAAAAAAATTTCCCGATACCCTTCTTCTTTAGTTTTTATTTTAAAAAGTATAAGAAGCAATAGGGTGATCAGCGCATTTACTATTAAAAAAGGGTGCAGGGTAAGCATGGCCGGAGTGCTACTCATCAGCAAAACATAAAAAAAAGCCGTGATGTAAGAGTTGCTGGGGGTTATCTTATACTCTGCCAATATATTATTCAGCAATATTGCTTCTGCCAGAAGTAAAATGAATGCGACTCCGGTATACAGCCAGGGAAGATTGCTTATCCGCCAATAAAGAATGTTATATCCGAAAGATAGGTTGAACGGCTCATACATCGGATACCCCTTGACAAATGCCGGAAACCAAAGCGCTACGGCAGTAAGCAGCAGCACGATGATCTGAACATTGGGATGATATTTAAAAATGCGCGTAAACAAACTTGTATCGTATTTACATTAAATCCCGACCTATATCGCGGCGGACATATTGGCCTTCAAACTCAATCATCCCGGCATTTCTGTACGATATGTCCAGCGCCTGCTGTATGGTGTCGCCAAAAGAGGTGATCCCCAGCACCCGCCCTCCGCTGGTAACATAATCGCCTTCGGAATTCAGCGATGTACCTGCATGAAAAACAATACTGTCCTGCACGGCACTGATCCCCGTAATTTTTTTTCCTTTTTCAACGCTTCCGGGATACCCTTTGGAAACCATCATGACCGTAGCGGCATAGCGATTATCTATTTCCAGACAGAACTCATGCAGCCTGCCGTTTGCTATGGCCAGCAACATGTCAATAAGATCGTTTTTAATTCGCGGGAACACGCTTTCTGTTTCCGGATCGCCCATACGGACATTGTATTCTATAACGTAAGGATCACCGGCAACATTCATCAATCCGATAAAAATGAAACCCTTATAAATGATATTTTCCTTTTTTATCCCTTCAATGGTAGGTTTTATAATCCGTTCTTCCACTTTTTTCATAAAAACCTCATCGGCAAACGGCACCCCCGAAACGGATCCCATCCCTCCGGTATTGGGGCCTGTATCGCCTTCGCCGATTTTTTTATAATCTTTGGCCGATGGAAGTATTTTATAATTTTCACCATCGGTGATCACAAAAACAGATAGTTCAATTCCTTTCAGGAACTGTTCAATAACCACCTTTTCGCTTGCTTTGCCAAATTTTGAGGCGGCAAGCATCTGCCGGAGTTCGGCTTTTGCCTCTGCGGCATCATTCAGGATCACTACGCCTTTTCCTGCTGCCAGCCCGTCGGCTTTGAGCACATACGGCGCTTGTAAGGTATCTATAAAACTATTGCCGGCATCCAGTGTTTCTTTTGCGAACGTCTGATAAGCAGCCGTAGGTATATGATATTTCTGCATGAAGGCTTTTGCAAAATCCTTGCTACCCTCGAGCATGGCGCCTTGCTGCGAAGGCCCGATCACCGGAACGTTTTTAATGTCATCGTGGGCAAGAAAATAGTCATAAATACCATGGACCAAAGGGTCCTCTGACCCAGCAATCACCAGTTGAATATTTTTTTCTTTAACGATCTGTCTTATTATCTCAAAATCCACAGGGCTGCAGGTAATGTTTTCGCCATGCTGTGCGGTGCCTGCATTTCCGGGGGCAATATAAAGTTTGTCCAACAATGGGCTTTGCGAGAGTTTCCAGGCAAAAGTATGTTCGCGGCCACCAGAACCCAGGAGCAAAATATTCATGATAAATTGGTTATTAGATCCTCAAAAGTAAAACAAATTTTTGGCTTTTAAATCGGAACGTATTTTCTATTTGATCTTCTATGCCATTTTCGATTGCATTTAAGATGCAATTTGTTCCATATTATCTAATTTCTGGTTTTTAAAATTAATTTCTTCAATAAAATCTTTTATTGTTATTAAAGTTACATTTAAATTTTTGAGAATATCCTCATTTCTAAATCTAAGAATATTGAAACCATATTCTTTTAATTCTTCTTCACGTTTTTTGTCATTTAACCCTACCTCTGTTTTTAAATGAATTTTGCCGTCTAACTCTATCACTAATTTATATTTATGACAGTAAAAATCAACAATAAATCTGCTGATTGGATGTTGACGCCGGAATTTTAATCCCAGAAACTTTTTATTCCGGAGTTTTTCCCAAAGAATGTTCTCTGCTTCTGTCATATTCTCTCGTAGTTGATTGGCTTTTTGAAAAGTGAATGAATCGGAGCCGTAATGCATATCATTTATATTGTTTTTATTTTTCATTTTTTGGTATATGGTGTTGACTTTCTTTTCTTTCCTCTTATCCTAAGCCGGACAAGCCGGAACCAAAAAGGAAAAGTTTGTAACTTTACTTCATG
>CAZMPB010000249.1:0-3952 GCA_964567775.1 uncultured Bacteroidales bacterium | reverse complement strand
ATGCAACTCGGCTTCTGGTAGTTGGTTTTTTATACAGCGAATAACCGGCGAGGTAAGTACAATATCTCCAATTGAACTGAAGCGGATGATGAGAATTTTATTAACAATATGCATTTTGCCCAGAACTGTTTAGCGTTTCAAAAGTACAAAAAATATCTATTTAGAATTATAAAGTTAGATTTCAGAATTTTAGGAATTTTGTTGGACACATAGTTTAATCATTATATGCAGGAAATATTGTTTGGTAAGGATTGGAATTATTTTAAATGATTTTTAATAAAGGCCAATCAAAGGAGGATCATATAAAATTTTACTTGTAAAATGTATTTGCGTTTTAAGTTGTTGTTTGTTTGCAGAAACCCTCATGATTGTAGAGATTGCCAAATCTTGGCATATGGCATTGTAAATCAGCACATACAAAAATTGTAATACGAAAAATTGTAGGGCTTTCCATGTATGTTAAAATAATAATTGGATTGTTTGTAAAAATATAAATAACTATCTGATATTTTCTCTATTTTTGATTGATGAATTATTTTGTGCGGATATATATTAAAAAGGGTGCCTCTGGAATTTTATTGTTATTGTTGGTAGGCATTATTGTCTTTTCTTTTGTCGATATTTATGCTCAAAAATCATTTGAGGATAGTCTAAAATCTTCTTTTAGAAAAGCAGAAGGAGTTTCAAAGATTGAAATTCTTCAGGAACTTACTCAAAAATTTTGGACCTCGGATCTTGAAAAGGCTATGAAAAATGCGCTTATGGCTTATTCAATGTCGCTTGCCTCAAATGATAGTTTAAATATCGCATTATCACTAAAAAATATTGGTGTTGTATTTTATTTTCTTGGTGAAAATAATAGGGCTCTCAATTATTATAATAAAGCCCTTAAAATCTATATAACACTTTCAAACAAGCAAGGAATATCTGGGTGCATTAATAATATGGGCATCATTCATAAAGATGTGGGAAATTATGATAAAGCGATGAGTTTTTATATGATTAGTTTAAAAATGGATGAAAAATTTGATAATAAAGAAGGGATGGCTAGCACACTTAATAACATTGGGGAGATATATCATTTGCAGGGTTTATATGACAAGGCAATTTCTTATTATGAAAAATCCCTAATCCTTGAAATTAAATTCGAAAATCGTGATGGAATAGGGGAATGCTTGCTGAATATTGGTTCAGCATACCAGGAAAATGGCATGAATAAAGAAAGCATGGAAAACTATAAAAATGCATTATTGCTTTTTAAGAAATCAGGAAATGAAAACCGCATTGCTCTGGTGTGTCATGATATTGGAGAGCTATTGTATTCGGAGAAGGATTATTATAACTCATTTATATATGCCCAAAAATCGCTTGAGCTTAATTATAAAATTGGCAATAAGCAAGGTATTGCTGCAACAACTAATTTATTAGCATTAATTTATGAGGCTATAGGTGATGAGGAAATGGCCAACAGATATTTATTTAAAGGGATTGCCATGGAGCTTGAACTAAACAATAAGAAAAAAATTTCTATTGGACTGTCCAACAAAGGAAAGATGCTGTTTAAAGCCGAAGAATATGAGCTGGCGATGAATTTTTTTCTGAACAGTTTGGAGTTTGCCCGCGAGATAAATGCATGGCCTGAAATGCTTGATAATTATGAGTATCTATCATATACATGTTTTGAGCTTAAAGACATACGCCGAGCGCTATTTTACAATGATTTATACAAAATATTAGCCGACTCGATGAAAAATGAATCAACTATGTTTCAAAGGACTAATAATCAAATTCGGAATACGGTCAAAACATATGGAAATAATGAGGAAACTAGTATGGCTGCCAAGAATAGAAATAGTCAAATTTGGTATTATACATTTTTTTTCAGTGGGTTCGTTGTTTTTATCATAGTTTTTATATTTTTACTGACTCGAAAAAATAAAACATAAAATAAATAAATAAAGGAGGATTTATGTCGGAACAAGAAAAAACAACAAAAAGTTTACCCGAAAATGCTTACCGCGAACTTAAACCCGGCGAACAGTTTATTCCTGTAATGCCCCCCAATCAGATTTTTCCTGAAGTAACTACCTGGTCATTGTTTATGGGCTTGTTAATGGCTGTAATTTTTTCGGCAGCAGCAGCTTATTCAGGATTAAAAATAGGACAGGTTTTTGAAGCCGCTATTCCTATTTCGATTATCGCCGTAGGCGCCTCAGCAGCAGCTCGCAAAAAGAATGCCCTTGGTCAAAATGTAATTATACAATCAATAGGTGCCAGTTCCGGGGTAATTGTTGCCGGTGCGGTTTTTACCATTCCCGGATTATACATTTTGCAGGCGAAATATCCAGAAATTCAGGTCGATTTTTGGCAGATATTCTTTTCTTCTCTTTTGGGCGGTTTCTTAGGAATTTTGTTTTTAATCCCATTCAGAAAATATTTTGTGAAGGATATGCATGGAAAACTTCCGTTTCCAGAAGCTACTGCTACCACGGAGATATTAATGACCGGAGAAAAAGGTGGCTCGCAGGCCAAGTTACTTGTTGTCAGTGGATTAATTGGGGGAATATTTGACTTTTGTTTTTCTTCCTTCAAGTTATGGAGTGAAGTTATTACTTCACGAGTAATCCCAGCAGGAGAACTAATGGCAGAAAAAGTTAAAATGGTATTTAAATTTAATGTCAGTGCGCTGATTTTTAGTTTCGGTTATTTGGTTGGTCTGCGATTTTCTCTGATTATTGCCGTGGGCTCTTTGTTATCATGGTTTGTTTTTATTCCATTAGTTAACGAAGTCGGAAATATTGTTGCAACCCTTGGTGGTGGCGTTAACCCTTTTGCAGATCTTCCTGCTGAAGCTATATTCAGAGCTTATGTCAGACCAATAGGAATAGGAGCAATTGCAATGGCGGGGATAATTGGTATTATTAAGTCATCTGGCGTTATTGGAAGCGCTTTTAAACTGGCTGTCGGAGTTGGATCAAAAGCACATGCTGAAGTTAAAACAGAACGAACACAAAAAGACCTAAAAATGTCATTCGTAATGTTATTCCTTTTCCTTACAATAGTGGCTGTTTTTATCTTTTTAATTTTTGGTGTGAAAATTACGCTGGTGCAATCTTTAGTTGCATTGGCAACCGTTTTTATTATTTCATTTTTGTTTACCACAGTTGCTGCCAATGCCATTGCTATTGTTGGAACCAACCCTGTTTCCGGCATGACACTAATGACGTTGATATTATCTTCAGTGGTGCTTGTTTCTGTGGGATTAAAAGGATGGCAGGGAATGGTTAGCTCTTTGATAATCGGAGGTATTGTCTGCACTGCCCTTTCAATGGCCGGTGGGTTTATCACTGACTTAAAAGTAGGTTACTGGCTTGGCACATCTCCGTATAAACAACAAACATTTAAGTTTTTAGGAACCTTGGTCTCAGCTGCAACGGTTGGAGGTGTTATTTTTATTCTTAATAAAGCCTACGGATTTGTACCTACTGCCGAGCATACCCAGCCTATGACAGCTCCTCAGGCAAATGCCATGGCTGCCATTATTGAGCCTCTGATGTCCGGAGGCGGTGTTAGTTGGGTTCTGCTTTCAATAGGTGCGGTGATTTCAATCTTGTTGAACTGGTTAAAAATTTCACCGCTCGCTTTTGCGCTCGGAATGTTTATTCCTTTGGATCTTAATACGCCTCTTGTTGTGGGAGGATTGCTGAATCATTGGTTTAACAAAAGCACCAAAAACGAAAAACTTAATACTGCCCGTTCAAACAGGGGGATTTTAATCGCATCCGGTTTTATTGCCGGTGCAGCTTTATTTGGCGTTGTCGGAGCCTTTCTGCTGTTTTTTAATATAAATCTTGATACTCACTTGTGGCTCGAAGATTCCAGGGGAGCGCAAATTGTCGCATTAATGGCATTCTTATGTCTTATTGGATATTTTATCTGGGACTCATTCAGA
>CAZMPB010000248.1:0-3976 GCA_964567775.1 uncultured Bacteroidales bacterium | reverse complement strand
CATAAAAAACATCAGCAGAAACATGATTAATATGAATCCGAAGATAATGGTGTTGTTGAGTTCGCCAAGAGTACTCCGGGTATATTTGGAAATGTCTCCTGTGGAAGTTACTTTCAGGTCGGACGGATAGTCATTTTTCTTGAGGTCTTCCACAATTTCGGTAATCTTGTCGGAGGCTTTGATAAGGTTTTCCCCACCCCGTTTTATCACACTCAGGGTAATAACATTTTGTCCGTTCAATCGCGAAAAGCTCTCCTGTTCTTTGAAACCGTCCTTTACTTCTGCAATATCTTTGAGATATATTTTTCCACCGATTGTAGATACCATAACGATATTTTTGATATCATCAATATCTTTGAATTCGCCGGTAATCCGCACATTGCGTTTCATGCCTTCCATGCTGATCTCACCGGCAGAGATGGTATGATTCTCATAAGAAATAGCCTTTTCCACATCGTACATAGAAATGCCGGCCACCTGCATTTTATACATGTCGATATTTACCTGAATCTCGCGGTCGAGTGCCCCCACAATATCCACACGGGTGATTTCTTTCAGCGATTCTATCCTGTCCTGTGCCATTTCGGCATATTTCTTCAGGCGCTCCAGATCGTAATTACCCGAAATCTGAATATTCATGATAGGCATTTCAGCAAAATCAATCTGGATAACTTCAGGATCCTTGTAGAGGTCATTGGGCAGGGACGATTTTGCTTTATCAACGGCATCGCGCACCTTTTGTTTGGCTTCGGCCTGATCAATATTGGTGTTGAATTCTATAATGATACTCGAAAAATCCTGGACGGAGGTACTGCTGACATTTTTGACATTGGAAACAGCTTTCAACTGTTTTTCTATCGGGCGGGTAACCAGATTTTCTATATCCTGCGGAGAAGTGCCGGGATAAATGGTATTGACCATGATCGTGGGAATTACCACATCGGGAAGCTGCTCCTTGGGTAAGGTGCTATAATTAAAAATTCCGAGGATCGTGATAAGGGCAACCAACACATAGATACTGGATTTATTGTCGATGGCCCAGCTTGTCGCGAAAAACTCTTTTATTTTGCCTTTTTTCATTTCCAAAGTATTAATCGTCACAATCAGAATTTGACTTTTTCGCCGCCATTCAGGTTATTATATCCTGTGGTAATAAGCTTATCGCCGGGCTGAAGTCCGCTAAGGATTTCTGTATTGCCATTGTAAGTAACGCCCGTGGTAACGATGCGTTTTTGGGCCACCATCTCGTTATGGAGCTTTTCAGCCACAAAAACATAATACTCATTCATTGACTTGTGAATCAGGTTGGCCGAAACAGCTATGGCATCTTTGGCAGCATAATCATTTATCTTTATCACGGCAACCATATTGGCTCGCAACTCGTGACCGTGGATGTTGGGGATGGCCGCCTCCACAGCAAAGGTACGGTTTAACATATTGATATATTTACTGGTAAAACTAAGTTTCGAGTCTATTTCCTCATCAAAATCCGGGAAATAAATTCTTACGCTGTCGCCTTGTTTTACCTTTGCTGAATGGGCTTCAGCCACCTCAGCCACGATCTTGAGGCGATCGAAATTTACTACCCTGAATGTGGGGTATCCGGGTGAAATAGCCTGTCCCACCTTCAGCGAAATCTCCTCCACCGTTCCGTCAATGGGCGAGGTTATGGTAGATAGGGCTATCTGGTCTTTCATGGCCTGTATCTTGTTTTCCAGGCTTTCTTTATTGTTTTTGGCAGTCAGGTACTGCACTTCCGAACCGATCTTCTGGTCCCACAGGTTTTTTTGCCGTATATACAAATCGTTGACAAACTCCAGCTGGGTTTCCATATCGCGCAGTGTTGTATACAATATCTGGGCATCGAGCGTGGCGAGCAGTTGGCCCCTGGTCACCCGCTGTCCTTCCTTAACATTGATGCTCGTAATCACCCCTACGTTTTTGGCGCTGACAGAAACGTTGTCGTCTCCGTCCACTTTGCCCTGCACCTCCAGATAATGGCGAAAAGTCCCGGGTTTTATTTCAGTAACAGCCACCGGAACCACTTTCTTTCCGGATTCCGTGCTGATTAGCTTTTCGAGTTCCTGTATCTCGAGGGTTATTTTATCGCGTTGTTTTTTCAGTTTCTCAAGCCGGGCGGTTTTATCTCCGCTATTACATGAGGCTACTAATATCACCAGGCTTAACAATAAAACTATTCTTTTCATATCATTTTTTTTTCAATGTTCATAAAGTATTTAATGCCTTACTCAGGTTGGCGTAGGTATCCAGCAGTTGCATCATGGTGTTGAGGTAAGTGCCTTGCTGCGAGAGCACCTGAAGGTAAGCCTGATTCAGATCCATCCCTGAGGCCAGCCCTTCTTTGAATTTCGAAAATGTTTTGTCGTATATCTTCACAGAAAGATCGTAATTTTTCCTCTCGGTATAAAACTGGTCGCTGTATGTCCTGAGGAGGGATTTGGAGTTGTTAACATCAATCTTCAAACCGTCTTCCGCCTGCTTTAATGTGATCCGGTGTTTTTCCAGCGCATACTTATCCTGCATTATCTTATAATGTTTCACCCCTGAGCTCCAGATAGGGATACTGAGATTTGCCCCGATAAGCGTTGTATTGTACCATCTACCGTTATTGAAAAAATTAAATTTTTCACGCAAGGCATTGGATTGGGTGTTAAACATCACAGACATCGTCGGGTAATAGGCTGACTGGTCTATCTTAACAACCTGACTGAGCAGACCTTCCTGTTTTTTTAATAATTTGAAGTCAAAATGATTGTTAACATCAAACTGTTTATCGGCAATATTTGAGGCGATGGCCTGGTCGAGAAGGCTCATCAGGTCGTCTTTCAGCAATATCGGTTCGTCAATATCCATCCCCATCTGTAACTGAAGCAGGTCGGTAACCAGATCGATATTTCTGTCGGCCATATCCATTTTATTTTTCAGATTGGAAACCATGAGAGACAACTGCTCGACATCTGTTTCTTCAATAAAGCCATTGGCCTGAAATTGTTTTGTCTGTTCAAGAATCGCATTCATTTTGCTATAGGTGGAATCAAGAATGAGTCGGTTCTCCTTGGCAATCAGCACCAAATAATAAGCCTGTGCCACGGACGACTTGATCTCAATGATTGATTTATCTACTGATGCCTTGCTCAGATCAACAAGCATGGCAGTAGCTTTAAGTCCCACAAAGAAAATCCAGTCGAAGACCAGTTGGGTTGCCGTAACGCCTGCTGACAGGTTATTTGTTGTACCAAACTGAACAGGAATTTTTTCATCGCTTGCCGGTTTCATCTGATCAGGCGGTATCAGCCCGTGTTGTACCAAGGACCCGTCAACCGCCGTAGTAAGGATATCAGGCATCATCTGTGTCGGGAGCTTGTAAAAATACTGATAGTTTACATTTGCATTGATCTGCGGCAGCGCCAGCGATATATAGCCTTTTCGCCGGGCAATCGTTGACTTTAGCTCAACTGCAGCAGTTCGGGCCTGATAGCCATGGGTTACTGCATAATCCAGGGCTTCCTGCAGGGTAAAACTTTTAACCTCACCCTGCTGGGCCTTCGACTGAAAAGCACAGAAGAACAAAATAAGTAAAACGGATGCTGCTTGTAATATTTTCATTCTCATTCGTAAGCTTATTTAATGGTGTGACTAATCTTTTTTTCAAAATACTCGATGCCTTTTTTGCTGGCGATACCGCGCAGGTGATAGGTGAACATTTCGCTGAAAAGTTCATTGGTGGTGAATTCCGTGCTGGTAATAAAACCCGAACCCAGAGAGGCTTCGATCTGATTAATATATATTTGTGCTATAATATCAGCACTAAAATCCGATCGGTATAAACCTTCTTTGATGCCTCTTTCCAGGTTGGCCTTGATACTTTCAAACATAAATCCTCTTTTGTATTCAAACAACGACCGGAACACCGAAGGATAGTACTTCTGAAGATCATAATGAATGGTGGGGCTGA
>CAZMPB010000247.1:0-4015 GCA_964567775.1 uncultured Bacteroidales bacterium | reverse complement strand
GAAAAAGATCGAAGAGGAAATTGTTTATTATAATAAACTACTTGACGAAACCAAAAAAAACAAAGACATCTCCCTGAACCAAATTGTCTTATTAAAAAACCAAATTTCAAAACGGGAGGAATTAATTACCGGCATAAACGATGAAATTGGCGGACTTGAGCAAAAGATCTCCGAAAACAACCGTGATATCCAGCGTTCGAACGAACAGTTGACCTCCATGAAAAACGAATATGCAGAGCTGATCTATAACGCATATAAGAACAAGAACTCTTACGACCGCATCATGCTCATTTTTGCAGCTAAAGATTTCAGCCAGGCTTTCCGGCGCATAAAATATTATCAGCAATACAATGAGTATTTACGCAGGCAGGTGGCTCTGATTCAGGAAACAAAAGAGTACATCGCCCAGAAAAACAAAGAACTTATACAGCAAAAATTATCCAAAGAAGAACTTTTGCAGGCCAGCGAACAAGAAAAACAAAAACTTAGTTCGGAAAAAGCAAAAAAAGACAGCGATCTCAAAAAACTCAAAAAAAACGAAGCTGAACTAAAGAAAAAACTCCAAAAAAAGGAAAATGAAGCGCGCGAATTAAAGAAAAAAATTGAAGCAGCCATCTCTGCGGAAATTAAAAAATCAGCCAGCAAAACGAATAAAACCGTTACAACAACAACAACAGTAAAAACCGTTTTAACACCTGAGGAAAAAATTGTTTCCAACAACTTCACAAATAACAAAGGAAGTTTGCCCTGGCCTGTCGAACGCGGGGCTATCACCAGTTATTTCGGCGAACACCCTCATCCTGTTCTTGATGGAATAATGGTAAAAAACAACGGTATTGATATATCCACAACGGCTGGGGCATCGGCAAGGGCGGTATTGAGCGGCACCGTCTCGAGTGTGATAACCATCACCAATAATAATATGGCCGTTATTATCCGGCACGGTGAATTCTTTACCGTTTATTCCAACCTCACATCCGTCCGTGTAAATAAAAACCAGTCGGTATCAACCAAACAAAGTATCGGCACCGTTTATACAAATGCCGATGAGGGAAAAACCGAATTGCATTTCGAAGTCTGGCAGGGAAAAGCCATCTGCAACCCCACCGAATGGCTGGCAAAAAGGTAATTTTCACGGGGCCCCGCCACGAATATTTTTGAAGAACAAATACCATAAGGCCTGCAGGTTGTTCTTGCCAAATAATTTCAAAAAGACAAAAGAAAATATTATTTTTGTGAACATATTGCTATATGAGGCCTGACAATAGGCACAAGCCATTTTCAGGCTAATTTTATAAGAGAATAAACAATATCATTGGCCGTAAGTAAAATCTTAATTAAACCCATGCCTTGTGCGTAAAAATTTCCTTGGAATTGATATAGGCTCCGTTTCTGTTTCGGTTGCGTTGCTTGACGGCCATTTTAATGTAATAAAAACGTACTACGCATTTCACAAAGGCCAGATTACAGAACATCTTGATAAAGCATTTGAAGATATAACTTTCAGTGAGGTTAAAGCTATCGGATATACATCCTCAACCCCGGATATTTTTAAGATGGGACTGAAAACAGATTCGCGGGTAGCTTTTATCAAGGCCGCCCAACACTTTCATCCTTCTATGGACGGCCTGCTGATTATCGGGGCAGAGAAATTCGGGCTGGTAACCCTTGATGAGAACGGCGATTATCTGAATTATAAATCCAACACATCCTGTGCGGCGGGTACCGGCAACTTCCTTGACCAACAGGTGGAGCGGATGAACTTAGGGAGCATCATGGAATTCAGCCGTATTGCCTATGAAAACACCGGGCACATTCCCTTGATCGCTTCGCGCTGCGCAGTATTTGCCAAGACCGACCTCATTCACTCTCAGCAGGAGGGCTATACACTGGCGGAGATATGCGACGGGCTGTCATACGGTCTTGCCCGTAATATTGTTGATGCGGTTTCACTGAAAAACTCTTTTTCTTCTTTGATCGCCGCAGGTGGCGTGGCGCTGAACAAAGCGGTGATAAAACACATAGAAAACCTTAGCCGTGTCAGCATTACTGTTGATGACAAGGCCCATCTTTACGGAGCGATCGGAGCCGCTTTTTGTAGGGCGGAAGAAAACATTCCGGAAGAACATCCTATAAATTCAAAATCAGATATTCTTTTTTTAGATAAAAAAGAAAAAAACCTTTATTATCCTCCTCTGAATCTGGAGCTTTCGGAATATCCTGATTTTGATAGCCATGAAAAATATGAATTTCAAAGTAAGCTGTTCACAGAAATAAAACCTGTTGAGATCGACCTGTATTTACCACTTCAGAAAAACACAGAATTTTACATGGGGATTGATGTTGGTTCTACCAGCACCAAGGCTGTCCTGATAAACAAGAATAAAGAGGTCGTCGCCGGCCTGTACACCAGAACCTCAGGACGTCCGTTACAGGCTGTACAGTGCATCTTTGAGGCCATCCGCGACATGGAAACCAAAAACAATGCCTGGTTTAAGATTGCCGGTATCGGAACTACAGGATCCGGAAGAAAATTTACAGGCACCATACTTGGCGCCGACATCATACTGGATGAAATTACTGCCCATGCCCGTGCCGCTTTTGAACTCAACCCCGAAACAGACACTATCATTGAGATCGGCGGACAGGATTCCAAGTTTACAGTCATGCATAAGGGCATGGTTACTTTTTCGGTAATGAACAATGTTTGTGCGGCAGGGACAGGAAGTTTCATTGAAGAACAGGCAAAACGGCTCAATTGCCCGCTCTCAGAATTCTCTGACCGTGCTTCCGGCACCAGCGCACCGCTGACCAGCGACCGCTGCACGGTTTTCATGGAACGCGACCTGAACCACTTTCTCAATACAGGTTATTCTGTTAACGAAATACTGGCTGCGGTACTTCATTCCACCTGTGAGAACTACCTTACAAAGGTCGCCGTACGGGGAAGTATAGGAAATAAAATATTTTTTCAGGGAGCTACTGCCAAGAACAAAGCCCTGGTTGCCGCCTTTGAGATGAAATTAAAAAAACCCCTCATGGTGTCGCGATATTGTCATCTTGCCGGCGCTTTTGGCGTAGCACTCGAACTGCATGACAAAACAATTCAAAACTCGAAATTTCGCGGGATAGACCTTTATAAAAAGAACATTCCTGTTACCACAGAAACCTGTAAACTGTGCACCAACCACTGTAAACTAAAGGTCGCTGATATTGATGGCACTGTCGAAGCCTATGGTTTCCTGTGTGGGCGGGATTATGCCACTGAAAAATACGTTAAAAATTCAAGGTCTTGTTTTCAACTCATCAACAAAAGAAAAGAAATTTTCAGGTTTAAGGCTCATGCGGATAAAACGGGGATCACCATTGGCATTCCCGCGGGATTATTTTTGTACGACGATATGCTTTTCTGGCAAATGTTCTTTGACATTCTGAACATAAAAACCATCACCAGCGAAGATTACAAAACCGTGGTACAAGACGGGAAAGCCTTATCCGGCGCCGAATTCTGCGCCCCTGTTGCCGCCATGCACGGCCATGTGAATTATCTGATGAATAAGGCGGATTATGTCTTCCTTCCGGTTTATCTGCAGGAGCATAGCGAAATGAATGAAATTAAGCAATATTGTTACTATACCCAGTTTATTTCACCCGTCATTGCTGTTCAAAACCATGATCGCTATAAAGAAAAAATAGTAAGCCCAACGCTGCAATCGCCCCGTGGCGTGCTTTATGTAAGACACGAATTGCAAAAAATGCTGAAGTCTATCGGGCTTATAGACATAAGCATTGTGCAGGTATCACAAGCCTACGCCAGGGCAAAAAGCGACGTGCAACAGCTTCGCAAGAGATGGAAAAATCTGTACAACGATGAGATTAAAGATGATGCCGGCATTCATGTGGTGCTTCTCGGGCGTCCGTATACCGCGATGTCTCCGGTCATGAACAGCAATATTCCGGAACTCATAGAAAAGAACGGTGTTAAAACATTTTTCATGGATATGCTCCCCGGGGG
>CAZMPB010000246.1:782-4027 GCA_964567775.1 uncultured Bacteroidales bacterium | reverse complement strand
CGCCTGTAGGATCGTCGCCAAAAAAAGTCTTGCCATCCACATACACACGTTTTACGTCTTTTCCCTGCGTTTTCAGGTTCCCGGAAACATCCACTTCGATACCGGGCAGCCTCCGCAAAAGATCCTCTACTGTGGAACCGGGAGGCGCTTTAAAAGTCGTTGCATCATATTCTATGGTATCACCCCGAATAGTCAGCGGGGCTTTGGCTTCGCGGATGACCACTTCAAAAAGCTCTTTTGCAATTGGTTTTATAGCTACAATTCCCAGATCGTTGACTGCAGCCGGAGATGGTTCAATCGTTTGTTGTAAGGGGAGAAAACTGATATGAGAAACCTTTAGCAGGTAGTTCGTATTTTTTACATTGGCAAACGCGAAAACGCCGTGTTCATTGCTCTGAGTGAAATTCTGAAGTGTGGAATCTTTGGGGTTCAGCAGCATGACGGTTGCGAACCCGGCCTCATTGTTATTATTGTCTTTAATAACACCTTTAATGGTAACA
Organism: uncultured Bacteroidales bacterium; assembly: GCA_964567775.1. Lineage (GTDB taxonomy): Bacteria > Bacteroidota > Bacteroidia > Bacteroidales > CAIWKO01 > CAIWKO01. Next base: position 3,527 of record CAZMPB010000246.1, on the reverse strand, counting down.
CGGGAAGGTGTCTGTGCATAGATGCTTCCGGCACCCAGCAGAAAAATCAGAAAAGCAATTTTTTCGAAGTAGTTCATTTTAGTTTTTGTATAATCTTTCAATAAGATACTGAACGATGAATTTTGTTACATATCTGAATGCTATTTAAACTGCAAAATTCTGCATTAATTATTTCTAATCTCAAAAAAAAATCCAGATCTTATCAAAAATCTGGATTTCAAAAAGATAAGAGGCAGATTATTTTTGTATAATTATTTGTTGCGTGAAATTAACTGAAGCTCCCGAAACCCTCAGCAGATAAATTCCATTATTGAATTTATTACTAGTCAACGAAATATAATGAAATGAATCCTGAATCTGTTGGGAATAAATCAATGCGCCCTGAATGGTAAATAATTCGACTTTCAATTTTTCAGAAGTCCAGGGTAAAATTATATTGATAAAATCAGCAGCCGGGTTGGGATAAATCTGGATGCCCTTTTCGATATTCTGTTCCGGTACCTGTGCAGTAAGGTTTTGATGGCGCATGAAAAACGCCCATATTTCCATAATTTCTGTCATATCATTATCCGGTTGAAACATGATGTCATGTCCTGCGCCATTCATTCTGTAAAACAACACTTCAGCATCGGCGCTGGACCCGTTATACGTAAATTTATCAACAGTCATACTGTCGGCTGCTTCATCCATAAGGCGGACAGAGTCGGGGATCGTGTTGCATCCATTATTTAATACCCAGAAATTTATAAGTGAATCCGGATCTATGCCGAATTCATTTCCGGTATAATACACGGTAGAATCAGCTGTACCATGAAAATGTGCTATAGGCACCGGGCGTCCGGGATTATAAGATGTGATGCCGGCGCCAATGGTTCCGGACATGGAGGCAAAGGCAGCAAAATCGAGATTAGATTGCAGCGCCATGCGTTCTGTCATGAAACCGCCCATAGAAAACCCGCATATATACATACGCGACGGATCGATGAAATAATTTGCTCTTGCCGTATCAGCAAGCGCATGGATAAACCCGACATCATTAACCCCTGAATTCGGGTAGTACCAGTTGCCCAGGTAATTCATGCCTGCCCCCGAATTCCAGGCAGTACCATAACCAAATACGGCCGTAACCAGCGGATCTTCAACAGCCTGAGGACAAATCACAATAATATTTGCCGTATCAGCAATATAATTAAATCCCATGTTACTGAAATTGGTCATATTGTCGCCCAATCCGTGCAATGTTATCACCAGCGAGGCGGGGGTGGATATATTGTAATTCGGTGACACATAAATTCTGTAGCTTCTGGTCAGCGAACCAAAGAGCATGGTTTTGTTTGTCCATTGTGCTTCTGAGTTCAAGCATACGGCAGAAACAGCCAACAAAAAGAATAATTTTTTTATCATTTTTTTGAATTTAAATTAATGAATTAACCAATAGAAAATAGCGTAAACAAAAATATAACAGAATGTTCAATTTTCAAAAAAAATCTTTGCAAATAATAATTTTAAAAAATTGAAGTTATTTAGGAGTATTTTCAATCAATATTATTAACATTTTTTAACAAAAAAGTACTTGAAAATGATTGTTTCACTTTTATAAATTTGCGCCCAAAATTTTTTACACTATGCAGGAAATAATTGATATCAGAGAGCTAAACGATCGTATCCAACGCGAAAGCGTTTTTGTTGACATGATCAGCATGGAAATGTCAAAAGTAATCGTAGGACAGAAACAAATGGTAGAGCGGTTACTTATCGGCTTGCTGTCGAACGGGCATATTCTTCTGGAAGGGGTTCCCGGACTGGCAAAAACCCTTGCTATTAAATCTCTTGCAAACGCAATTGATGCGAAATTTAACCGTATACAATTCACGCCGGACCTGCTGCCTGCCGACCTTGTCGGAACCATGGTCTACAGCCAGAAGAAAGAAGAGTTTAATGTCCGCAAGGGTCCCATTTTTTCTAATTTCATCCTTGCAGATGAGATCAACCGTTCTCCGGCAAAAGTTCAGAGCGCATTGCTCGAAGCCATGCAGGAACGCCAGGTTACCATTGGAGATGCGACGTTCTCTTTGCCGGAACCCTTTCTGGTACTTGCCACACAAAACCCAATTGAACAGGAAGGAACCTATCCCCTGCCTGAAGCCCAGGTCGACCGTTTCATGCTGAAAGTGGTGATTGGCTATCCGACTAAAGACGAAGAAAAACTCATAATGAGGCAAAATATCGGAAACAAAACTGTTACCACAAACCCGATCATCAAAACCGATGATATCATTAAAGCCCGGGCTGTCGTCAGAGATGTCTATATAGATGAGAAAATAGAAAATTATATTACCGATATTGTTTTTGCCACCCGCTACCCCACAAAATATAATCTGAAAAAATTTGAAGGCCTGATCAGCTACGGAGCATCGCCACGTGCAAGTATTTACCTGGCGCTTGCTGCAAAGGCTTATGCTTTTATAAAACGTAAGGGCTATGTGTATCCTGAAGATATCAGGGCCATTTGCCACGACGTGCTGCGCCATCGTATCGGCCTGACTTATGAAGCCGAAGCAGAAAATATCACAACAGAAGAAGTCATCAATGAAATTCTGAATAGTGTTGAAGTGCCGTAGGAGGTGAGGATTAGGAGTTTAGGAGTTTAGGAGTTTAGGAGTTTAGGAGTTTAGGAGTTTAGGAGGTTGGGAGTTTAGGAGGTTGGGAGTTTAGGAGGTTGGGAGTTTAGGAGGTTGGGAGTTT
>CAZMPB010000246.1:0-682 GCA_964567775.1 uncultured Bacteroidales bacterium | reverse complement strand
AGGAGGTTGGGAGTCCCGATAGCTATCGGGAGGGAGATTAAGAGATTAGAGATTAGAGGCAAATTGCAATTGGGACATTTCATGAAATGTCCGTACATAGTTGAGATTGAAAATTGAAAGTACGTATTTTTAATTAAAAAAAGTATTCTATAGAAAAAGTGGAAACGTCGGAATTACTGAAACGGGTACGTAAAATCGAGATCAAGTCGCGGGGGCTGACCAACCAGATCTTTTCAGGTCAGTATCACAGCGCGTTCAAGGGGCGTGGTATGGCTTTCAGCGAAGTACGGGAATACAATTACGGCGACGACATACGTTCTATCGACTGGAATGTTACCGCTCGGTTTGACCATCCTTACGTGAAGATATTTGAAGAAGAGCGAGAGCTTACTGTAATGCTTCTCATTGATGTGAGCGGTTCCAACTCTTTTGGTACCCGGCAAATGCTGAAGGTCGAAAAGATCACTGAAATAGCTGCTGTTCTTGCATTTTCAGCCATTCAGAACAACGACAAGGTCGGTGTGATCTTTTTCAGCGACAGGATAGAAAAATTTATCACGCCCAAAAAAGGAACCTCCCATATCCTGCGTATCATCCGCGAACTGGTCGATTTCAAGCCCCAAAGCCAGCTTACCGACTTATCGGAACCCTTACGCTTTCTAACCAATGCCATAAAAAAACG
>CAZMPB010000245.1:0-4033 GCA_964567775.1 uncultured Bacteroidales bacterium | reverse complement strand
TTATATTTTCTTGCAAATATAACTTTTTTCAATCATATTTTAGAAAAGAGCCAAAATATTTAATCCCTTGTTTTTCTGACAATGCTTTAAGCTCTCAATTATGATATCCTTGTAGATTTTTCTACTAAAGACATCAACCCATTTAACAACCGTAAATGTCAGATAATATGCCTGCGACTGGTCGTATATTTTATATTTGAATCCCATAGATCAAAAATAATATTTTTTGTTAGTCGCAGACTAACTTATTAGTGCGAAGTTGCAAAATTCGCACAATTGTATGCGAAATTACAAAACTATATCCGTTTTCAATTAGTGCTGTAATATGAGTTTCACGGTCTTTGTCAAATTTTTTGTTGTTAAATTCACAAAATAAATCCCCGGAGATTTGTCCGACAAATCAACTATCATCTGTTTTTCAGCAATATTTTTTTCATGAATTTGCTTAACTAAAATGCCAAGACAGTCATAAATGCTGATATCTAAATCCTGCTGAAAAGGTAATGACAGTTCCATATTAAATTTATTGACGGCAGGATTTGGAAAAATAGTAAACGATACTTCTGCGCTTAGTTCATCGACCGGCAAATTGTATCCAACAGTAAACTGCTGGTAGATTTCCCGGCCAAAATCGCTGCCATATGACCGGAACAACAAGCCATTTTCCGCCCTTCTTATTTTAAAAGAGCCTGAACCATCGCCGGTGGCAGCCCACCAGTAAAGCCCGTCGTCATCACTATCGGTAAGCCGGAATTCGTAACACCCCGGATTAAAATTTACCGTATCCTTGTATGTGGTATTCGCCTGGGTGAACGTCTTATGAAGAATAACATTTCCCAGGTCATCTTTAATGGTGTACTCGTTTTCTAAAGGATAATTGTTCGTCCTGACTTCAAAAATGAGATTAGCAGGAAATTCCGGTGTGCCGTCATATTTCGTGGTCATTTTATCATTTAACGGATATTCGTCAGTGCCTCCATCAGGCAGGGAAACTTGTGCATAAAATGTCCCGCTGTTTACCGCCCATGAAAAATGTTCAAGCTGTACATCTTCAGTTTTCATAGGGGCAAGATTTCCCGACCAGTTGAAAGTGCTCGGAGTTCCGCCTTCAAGACCGTAAGTGATGGTCAGCGTATTCAAGGTATCACTGCCGTTATTACGGATGGTAATGAGCGGATTGTTACATATCGGGTTTATCCGTTTATATAAATAAGTTTTCGATGGAGTTTTAATATTATATACTTCGGCATCCTTTGTAAAATTAGGCGCTCCGTAAGTGATCAACTGGTCTTCTATCTGATAATAGTCCCATCCGCTGGTATTTGTATAGGGCTGAACGTCATGATCAAGAATGACCGAGTCTCCGGGGGTGATGTAGGGCGTAAGTTCAAAATCATAAGTAGTTACCTCAGCTCCGGGACACCAGTTCGACCGGGAATAAACCCACGTCCCGCCCTGCGGATACAGCGGGTTCAGGCCACAATCAGCTCTCCACACCAATTGCTGATATTTTTGACCCCCGTTCACTTTATAGTAATGATATTTCGGACAAAACTCGGCGCAATTCTGCGGTGTATCCATGCCATGCCCCGTAACACGCGACTTCCAGCGGACATTCACTGCTTCCGGAGCGATATAAACTTTCTTAGGCGTAAGATGGCTTTCTATCGGGTTTGACGAAAATCCGTAATCGAAATTTCCGTTCCATAAGTTTTTAACACTGATAGGGTCGCGGGGTGGCGTTCCGAGAATGAGTTCAAAACGCATATCCAGCAGCTCCTGCCAGTTTCCCGCGCTGAGATGAACAGAATCCTTCAGCAAGGGACGGTAATCACTCAGATCATAGATCCAGGTAACTCCGTTTCCCAGCGAAAGTCCGTTACCATAAGGTGTGATGTACCGCCCGAGTTCAAAGCGGTTCACAACTTCAAAAGGCTCGCTGTAGTAATACCATTTCTTCAGATAAATAGTGGAATCCGGCGCCACAAAAGAAGAATCCACTGCATCGCCCAGATGATCATACACATAATGATCGGAATACGCCGGCCATACCGTAAGCGTGTCCGTTGGGATCAAAGGTTGTAAGGAATCGCTGTAGAATACAATCTGCATAGGATCTTTCTGTACAGAATCTATGGTGATCACGGTATCGATGTGCGAGACATAAGTCCCCTGTTCGAAAACAATATTTGGCCTTACCATTGTTTCGGTGAAATTACGGACAATGTCACTGCCTTTGGTGTAAACAAACACAGGAAGCCCGAACAGTGAGCCGTTATTATTTCCATAGCTTGAATCAGCAGCAATGTACGGATCATTATCATTGAATTTATAATACAGTTGAAGATTTGAATTGTAGGGATGTGCAGCGTCCAGATCTCTGCGCATCCATTTTCTGATCGTCGCCGAATCAAGTTCAACATTCCACACAGCGAATTCATCAATATTTCCGTCGTAATTGTTTGTGCCGCTTGCACCGGAACCGATCTTCATCGTGTGTATTCCAAACATTCTTCTTGTCATGCCTGTTCCCGAATGCCACAACAAACCGTTCAGGTAAATTTTCATGTTTCCGGTCGCAGCATTTTTCGTAAAAGCCCAGTGATTCCATTTTCCTTCATAATCGGATGTGTTGGCAGCTTTATTGATACGGTCATAATTGGCCGAGCCGCTGTTTCCGGCATCCCAGTATACATTGGCATTCGACCAGGGCAAATGGCCATTGATGACCCTGTGATTGAGCGAATCAAATGCTTCAAAGACCATCTGGTCCTGCGGCTGAAAAGGCGGGTTGCCGTATTGCCAGAAGGAAACGGTGATAAAACTGTCTATCGCTGCAAATGCCTCTTTGGGAACGTCCACAAAATCGCTTCCTAAAAAAAACAAAGACCTGTCGGAACCAGCAGAAGCGATGCCGGTTTTCAGCAATGTGTTTTCTGATAAAATTTCATTTGCTGTTCCTGTTATCCCATTATCAAAAGATATATCAATGGCAATATTGCTCGTTCCGTCCCATAAGAAAGGATTAGTAAAATGGATGACATTCCAGCCGCTTGAAAGGAATGACGTATTATTTGCATAGACCTCGCTCAGTCCGTCTTTTTCGAAACTCAGGGATGTCAAGGAATCGAGGACAGTGTTTTTAATCCGCACCTTAAGATTTTTGAGTTCACTTCCGGTATTTTGAATAAAAAATCTGAGACCGGAGATGTTGCCAGAGTTGAGACCGGCTGCAAGTAATTCAGGAGCCTTCCATAGATATTGTGAACGGCTTTCAGGATATGCAGCATTAAAAGGGTTTTCAGAAATAATTACTCCGCTATTAAATACTGTCGAATCAAAGCTCAATGTGTTCGTGTAAACAATTTGTGTATTAAAATGCGGAAAATAGTTCCAAGACGGCTGATACATAAACTCAACAGAGTCAGGGCTGGCGCCGTGTACCTTATAACTTGGTGCATTGAGCAGTGTGGAATCGGGCACACCGGTATGCTCATATAAATAGGTATTCGTCAGGTAATCCCATTCTCCGCAGGCAGGATTCTGTGCAGGATTGCACTTAAGCGTATAATACATCAGTATCTTGTTCACACGGACGGTATCGGGTGGGAACAAGAACCTGGCATTTTGCGGTGAACCGAAAGTAAAAGTTTGTATAGTAATGGTATCGCCGGGCTGGTTCTGGGCTTGCAATTTTAATGTAAATACTAATATTGCTATGAAAAGGGCTGATAATTTGTAAACCTTGTTCATTATTAATGTTTTGGTTATTAGAATATTTCCGAGACTAAATTACTTTATTTTTAGAAGTTAACAAAAGATTTTTAATCAGGCATGGCTGTCTCAAAAGTGCTTTGTGCGCCTCATATGCAAACCTTTGTGTTACTTGTGGTGCGAAGTTTGCAACTTCGCACTTTAAAAAACAGGATTATTATTGGGGACGATACTTGGAAGCTCGACCAAAAATAATGTTTTTTGTTCACTGTTGTCCGGTAAAAGTTTAAAGGAAGCCGAAGCCTAAGCTCGGCTTCCT
>CAZMPB010000244.1:0-4037 GCA_964567775.1 uncultured Bacteroidales bacterium | reverse complement strand
AACTTTGGCTCAAGCAATTACGATAATCTTGCTTTTTTTCATGCGTTTGCCCTGAATTTCAGATACTTTCGATATTGCCCACGAGTTTAAAACCTGTACCGTGTACATTGATAAGTTCAATGCCTTCATCTTCTTTGAGATATTTCCTGAGTTTTGTGATATAAACATCCATGCTGCGGGCATTGAAATAACTATCGTCGTGCCAAATCTCCTTTAATGCAACACTTCTGTCCAGAAGGTCGTTGGAGTTTTCACATAAGAGCTTAAGCAATTCCGATTCTTTTGAGGTCAGTTTGAGCTCTTTCTCTTTAATTGTCAGCACCTGCCGGTTGTGGTCAAAAATGTAATTGCCTATACGGAAAGTGTTTCCGGTATTTCCGTGTTTCACAGTTCCTGCTGTCCTTCGCAGTATGGCATTCATACGCATAAGCAGCACTTCCATATTGAAGGGTTTGGTAATATAATCATCCGCACCAATCTGAAAGCCTTTCAGAATATCTTCAGACAAGGAACGTGCCGTCAGAAAGAGAATCGGGACTTTTTTATCTTTTTTGCGTACTTCTTTGGCCAGCGTAAAACCATCCTTGACGGGCATCATCACATCGAAAATGCAAAAATTGTAGGAACCCGCGAAAAACTCATTCAGGGCTTCGTCGCCATTGATGCATAGTTTGGTGGTATATCCCTTGGCTTCGAGATAAGTCCTCAGCATTTCGCCGAAATTCTTATCATCCTCAGCTAAAAGCACATGAATATTTTTCATTGTCATAATACTTTATTTTTCTTTATTAAAACGGCAGATAAATTTTTATCTTGGTACCTTTTTTCAGTTCGCTTTCCACGTCAACATGACCGCCATGGGACTCAATAATTGTTTTTACATAATGCAACCCCAAGCCAAAACCTTTAACATTATGAACGTTTCCTGTAGACACCCGGTATAATTTTTCAAAGATTTTTTTCTGGTTCGCTTTTGAAATACCGATACCGTTATCGGAAATAACGATGCTGATGCCTTTCAGCATATTCTGTGTAGAGATCAAAATGCAGGGTTTATCAGGAGTATATTTGATCGCATTATCAAACAAATTATAAATAACATTGGTAATATGGGTTTTATCGGCAGTAATATAATGATTCCTTGCCTTGAAGCTTTTTGAAATACTTCCGTTCTTTACGTCAACGTGTATTTGAATACTATGAATAACATCTTCAATAATAGTGTGGATGTCAATAAGTTCTTTGTGCAAATTAAGCTGGCCTTTGTCGATAACGGCGGTTTGTAATATCTTCTCAGCCATAGACCCCAGACGTTTGTTTTCCTCGCTTATAATATTAATGTAATTATCAAAACCTGTTTCAGTTTTCGGAACATCTTTATCGCTCAATGCCTCACAGGTCAGCGAAATGGTTGAAATGGGGGTTTTAAATTCGTGAGTCATGTTATTGATAAAATCATTCTTCATTTCCGAAAGTTTTTTCTGCCGGAAAATAGTTGTTATGGTATAGACAAACGAAAAAGTAATGATCAGGATCAGCACAAAGGAAATAAGGATCAGCGGCCAGTTTTGCATGTATAGGTACAGGTTCTTATTGGGAAAATAGATCATGATATATTCCGGAGTCATAAACAGGTCGCGTGGAAAAATGTTAAAAGCATATCCTTCCTCAAGCAACTTCTTATGATAATGACCGGTTTTTTCGATGATCATTACATTTCGCACCGGGCTGTAGACCCCGAACTCATATTCTGTGTAAATACCGCTATTTCTTAGTTCCCTGATGATCATAGAGTCGAGCATGATAAAATTCAAGCGGTTTTCAATAGCATCATAATGTTTAAAATTGAACAGGTCGTTAAAAACATCATTGACCAATGCGGTTTTATCAAGGTAATTATTAATGTTGGATTTCACATTCTCCAGATCTTTTGACAACAGGCTGTCGATGCCGAAAGAAAGCGCAGGCATATCAGACAGCACAGAAGCATCGGGATTGGGAGAATCAAGACGTTTTTGAATAGAAACGATGGTTGTATCATACGTTTTGATGATCTCTCCCGTATGTTCCTGCAGCACCGTAACATTAATTTTTTCGCTGGTAACATTAAAAATGTTTTTTGATAATGCGGCGGAATCTTTCTGGCCTGTATCGGACCTGCCCGCATCAATTTCTTTTTCATAGATCCGGTTGATGGAATCGATGGTATGCAGGAGCTTCTGGCCCTGCTTGTTTCGGTACATCTTTGACCGGATCTTGTTTGCCACCTCCATTTTTTCAAGTTTGTATATCACGTTCGACATGGCATCTTTGACGCTTCGCGAAAAATTGGCTTCACGCAGGGCAATAGCGTTCTTCATCCAGTAGAACTGTATGCCAAACAACACGATAACCGTAATGGTCATCAAAATAATCACCAGGTATATGGCTCTTTTATTCATTTTTTGAAGATCTGAGCATTGCCCATTTAACAATTATTAACTATTATTAACCTATGTTAACAGCCGAAAAAACCTTTCTGTAGTAATTTTACACCATTAAAAAAATTGTGGTTTTTCATTCATTTTTTTTGGTACTATAAGAGATTTTGGTTTTTCATAATTGGTTATTGATTTCTAAAAAAGAGCGGCTCGACCCGCTCTTTTTTATTTTTATTATTTAATTTCACACCAAAATTATAAAAATTATGGCAAACCTGGAAATAAATGTTGACAGGATACTCAATTTTGTTGACGAAAACACCCTTGAATCTCTTCAGCAAGAGATTGATATTCACTACCGCGAATTGACTGAAAAGAAAGGCAGAGGCAGCGATTTTCTTGGATGGCTGACCCTTGCAGAAGAAACCCTTCGTTCGGGCTTGTTAAAAGACATCTCGGAAGAAGCCGAAAAACTCCGTGCCACTTCAGAAGTTGTGGTGGTTATCGGTATCGGCGGCTCGTATTTAGGGGCAAGAGCGATCATAGAATCCCTCAACAATCAGTTCTTGCAATATCATAGGGGTAATCCCGAAATTATTTATGCCGGCCATCATATCAGCGAAGAATACCTGGTGAACCTGCTCCAATTATTGAACAACAAAGATTACAGCATCATCGTCATTTCCAAATCAGGAACCACCACCGAACCTGCCCTTGCCTTTCGCTTCTTAAAGAGCCATTTGGAAAACAAATACGGAAAAGAAAATGCCTCAAAGCGGATTATTGCCATCACCGACAAAAGCAGGGGCGCCCTGAAAAAACTGGCCGAAAAAGAAGGATACTCTACATTTATCATTCCCGATGATGTGGGCGGAAGATTTTCAGTACTGACACCCGTAGGGCTTCTGCCTGTTGCCGTGGCAGGGTTTGACATCACAAAACTGCTGGAAGGAGCCGCGGCTATGCAGCATGAATTATACAAAACCTCATCAATATCTGAAAACCCTGCCTGCCTTTATGTTGCAGCCCGCAATGCGTTATACCGGAGCGGCAAACCGCTTGAGATGCTGGTGAATTTTCAGCCCAACCTGTTTTATATCACCGAATGGTGGAAACAACTTTTCGGCGAAAGCGAAGGCAAAGAACATAAAGGTATTTTTCCGACGGGCGCAAGTTTCAGCACCGACCTGCACTCCATGGGGCAATACATGCAGGACGGGCTACGTATATTGTTCGAGACGATGCTCCTGGTTGAAAAACCCGGCAAAATCCTTACAGTTCCTTTGGAACAGGAGGATGCCGACGGGCTGAATTACCTGGCCGGAAAGCGCATCAGCGAAGTCAACAATATGGCTGCCGCCGGAACGGCCATCGCCCATCATGATGGCGGCGTGCCGGTAATCAGCATCCGCCTGACCGAGCTGAATGAATTTACCCTGGGTGAACTGATCTATTTCTTCGAGTTTGCATGCGGCATCAGCGGCTATATGCTTGAGGTGAATCCTTTTGACCAGCCCGGCGTGGAAGCATACAAAAACAACATGTTTGCTCTGTTGGGAAAAGCAGGTTATGAGGAACAACAAAAAGAAATTTTGAAAAAAATAATGTAATGTGCGA
>CAZMPB010000243.1:2098-4065 GCA_964567775.1 uncultured Bacteroidales bacterium | reverse complement strand
CGATTTTCTGTTTAAGCTTTCCAATATAATAGTCCAGCAGTTCTTGCCGGACAGGCTGAGGAATGGCGGCTTTGGCATCATACAATAATGATGCAACATCGTATTGCAGGGCACCCTTGCGTCCGCCCTGATAGTCGATAAAATACAGCCTATTATCCGAGATCATAATGTTCCGCGACTGAAAATCACGGTACATAAAATACCCGGAATCAGCCTGCAGCAGGTAATCGGCAAAAACATTAAAATCATCTTCAAGTTTTTGCTCGTCGAAATGTATCTGTGCCAGTTTCAGAAAATAATATTTGAAATAACTCAGATCCCACATCATCGACTGTTTGTCGAAAGCGGCACGTGGATAGCAAACCGAATAATCAAGGCCACCGGAAGCATCAATTTGAAAGCGCAGCAAATTATCCAGCACATCTTTATACAGGGTGGTAGTCTGCGCCGAAAATCCTTCCAGGCGATGATTTTCGAGATATACAAACAAGGTTTCGTCGCCCAAATCTTCGATCAGGTAAATGTTATTATCCGGATCCTCTGCAAATATTTTCGTAACCGGCAGGCCATATTTTTCGAAATGTTTAGTAAATGCTATATAAGCGGCATTTTCTTTTTTGTCTGAATTATAAGCTGCAAGGGCTTTATGATTTGCGGAAATAATCCTAAAATAGACCCGGCTTGAACCGGAAGACGGAAGTTCTTTTATCTGTATCGGATTCTCACCAAACTGGCTTTCAAATAATTCAGTTATTTTTTGTTTAAGATTTTCTTTCATAGCAACGCAAACTTACATAAAAAAAATAAAAATCCACATTAAAATTATTGTTTATCTTTTATAAAAAATATCATCGAATCATTCATTTTTTTTTGACTATGGTTTTTATAGTTTCACCACTTCGAAACTGACACAATATCGCATATTATTATTTTGCCATAATTTTGTGATTGATATTTGATAATGCCGCCTCTACGAGGCTGATTTCATCCCTGCAATGAGTATCATTTTTTTTACCATAATACCGCGCCGATGGCGCTGTTTCATCGCATTGAAATATGCAACAATTTTGACTAAGATTCTTATTGAACAAAACAATTAATGCAACAAACTAAAAACCCTATTAAACATTTTTTAATCAAGGAACACATTATCAAATCCTTGACATAGCCGCATTTCATCAAAACCAATAAGTTTCATGCAGATATAATGTGGAAACTATCTATGCGGGAAAATCGCTTTATATTTTAATTTTTTATATTTTTGAATATCATTTACACATAAAAATTTTATTATGGTAGCCTCGTAGAGGCGCCATTATGGTAAAATAATAAATGCATGGACAATCAAGCCTCGTAGAGGCGACATTATGGTAAAAACAATATTAAAAAACAATTACAATGGCAAACACATACACCCAATTAAACATCCAAACCGTTTTTGCTGTAAAAGGCAGGAAAAATTTTCTATCAAATAAAATACGACCAGAGTTGTTCAAATATATTTCAGGAATTCTCAGTAATATTGGCCAATTCCCTTTGGCTGTGAACGGTTACAAAGATCATGTCCATATATTTTTTGAGATGCACCCTGATAAATCGCTGTCTGACATTATGAGTATTGTCAAATCAAATTCATCAAGATGGATCAATGATAACAAATTGGTTGCAGGTAAATTTGAATGGCAAAAAGGGTATGGAGGTTTTTCATATTCCCGTTCGCAGAGAAACAATGTGATTCAATATATAATGCGCCAGGAAGAGCACCATGAGAGAAAATCCTTCCGTGCGGAGTATCTGGAATATTTAGAACAATTTGAGGTTGATTTTGACGAACAATATATTTTTGAATTTTATGATTGATGATTTGATAATGCCTCGTAGAGGCGACATTATGGTAGCCTCGTAGAGGCGGCATTATGGTAGCCTCGTAGAGGCGGCATTATGGTAGCCTCGTAGAGGCGGCATTA
>CAZMPB010000243.1:0-1998 GCA_964567775.1 uncultured Bacteroidales bacterium | reverse complement strand
TCGTTGCTCTGATATTTTCAGTATTTTTGCCTATTAATTCCAAATAAATCGGTTTTTAAATTCCATGAAAAAAGTCTTCCTCATCGCTACAAACTTAGAAAAAAAGCCATACCCGGTGCCTCCCATCGGCCTGAGTATGGTGGCCCAAAGCATCGAAAACAAGTATGAGGTGAGGATGTATGACGCCATGTTTGATGAGGGAAGATCACTCCCTGACATAGTAAATTCTTTCAAACCGGACTATATCGGCTGTAGCATACGGAACGTAGATTCTATGTCCGTGGAAGCCCCGGATTTTTTTCTTCAAACAATCGATGAAAAAATTATCAAGCCCCTGAAAAAAATCACTGATGTCCCCATCATACTGGGCGGCAGCGGTTACAGCATTTACCCCTACGAGATTCTCGATTTTTTCGGATTGAATTATGGCATCGCCGGCGAAGGCGAAGGAACATTCCTCATATTACTTGAACATCTTAATGAAAATACGGATATCACCGGTATTAAAGGCATTATATACAGGGGTTCCACCGACTTTGAAAAAAAAGTGAAAAATAATTCTGCCTACCACGGCAAAAAATATTTTTCCGGAATTGAAAATTTTATTGATTTCAATCCTTACAAAGAGCGTGGCGCCTATTCGATACAATCTAAAAGAGGCTGCGCTCATCAGTGTATTTACTGCACCTATCCTTTGATCGAAGGAAAAAAATTCAGGATCAGGGACCCAAAAGATATTGTTGATGAGATGCAACAGGTTTCGGAAAAGCTTGGTGATGTGGTTTTTGAATTTGTCGACTCAACTTTTAACGATCCGGCAGGGCACGCAGAAACCATATGCTCGGAAATCATCAGACGTAATCTGAAAGTCAGGATACGTACTATGGGAATCAACCCTGCCAACACCAGCGACCAACTTTTCGAACTGATGAAGCTGGCAGGCTTTACCCAGATAGATTCCACTCCCGACAGCGCCTCACCGGTGATGCTAAAAAACCTGGGAAAGAATTTCAAACTGGCACAACTTCAGAAAATGGCTCTCCAGATAAAAAGATCAAACCTTCCTACCATGTGGTTTTTTGTGTTCGGCGGCCCTGGCGAAACCCATGAAACCATTGACGAGACATTTGAATTTATCAAAGAATATATCTCCCCTGATGACATGGTCTACATCGCCACCAGCCTGCGCATTTATCCCGAAACAAAGCTTCATAAAATTGCCATTGAAGAAAAACTTATCGATAAAAACCAAAGCCTTCTGAGGCCGGTGTTTTATTCCAACGGGTCATTTACCTCTGAAGAGTTGCATGATTATTTGCAGAATAAGATCGGCAGGACGCACAACATTTTGTTTTCATCAGAAGCAAAGCCTTCTCCAGACATGATGCAGGAAGCCATTCAATTGCGCCGCCAGCAGAACCTGAAAGAACCCATGTTCCGCACGTTGCTGCGTATCAGGAAAAGACTGATGGAGGAAGGAAAAATGTAATTTTTATGAAAGACACAATTGCACTGTTTTTCAGCCCGCAAATTTATCAAACAGTGATCATGCTTCAAAAAAACTAAAATTCACTTTCCCGTAATTACGGTGCTGACTGAATTTCGGGTGTTTTGAAAAGTCATGATCGCGGGAATGTTCTATAATCAGCAACCCATCAGGCATGAGAAGTTCTTTTTCAAAAATTTTATCCGGGAGTTCTGTTGCCGATTTCAAATCATAAGGAGGGTCGGCAAAAATAATATGATACTTTTTTATGGAATGTTTAATATAAGAAAAAACATCCGAGCGGTAAGCCCTGAGGTTGTCTATTTTAAATTCTTCGCAGGTCTTTATTAAAAATGAAACACATTTGCTATCCTTGTCAACAGCCGTTACTTCGGCACAGCCGCGTGATACAAACTCCAGTGAAATACTACCCGTCCCTGCAAAAAGATCCAGCACCGACATCCCTTCGAAATCAATGGTATTACTCAAAATATTAAAAAGGCTTTCTTTTG
>CAZMPB010000242.1:0-4097 GCA_964567775.1 uncultured Bacteroidales bacterium | reverse complement strand
TGCCGGTCGGGCAGGTCTGCGAGAAAACTTTCTTTGCGTCTTTGCGGGAAATAAAATCACCAACTAACCTGTCGTGGCGGGCACTAAGGTTTACCAGAGTGCAATTTTTATTTATCAAAAGATTCATTTTTATAACTATTAGTTTCATGTGTTTTTTTTCTTGCAAGCTTTATAAACACCTCATTCATTGTTTCGGCCTCAAATTGTTCCTTCAAATTTTTTGGTGCACCCAATGCCGCAATACGTCCGTCGACCATGATAGAAACGCGGTCGCAATATTCTGCTTCATCCATATAGTGTGTAGTCAGAAAAATTGTTATTCCCTGGCTGGCTGCTTCATAGATCAATGACCAAAACTGGCGGCGTGTGATAGGGTCGACGCCGCTGGTAGGTTCATCCAGGAATACGATACCCGGATCATGCACCAGCGCTATCGAAAAAGCCAGTTTCTGGCGCCAGCCCAGGGGCAGGTCGGCGATAAGTTTATCGGCAGCATCCGTCAGCCCGAGTTTTTCGATTAGTTGCCTGCTTTTGATTTTTATTTTTTTACGATCCATACCATAAATACCGCCAAAGAACCTGATGTTTTCCTGAACGGTAAGGTCTTCGTAAAGCGAAAACTTCTGGCTCATATATCCGATACAATTTTTGATTTTATTTGGCTCATGGTACACGTCATATCCGGATACCCTGGCTTCTCCGGAGGTCGGTTTGGAAAGTCCGCAAAGAATTTTCATAGCGGTGGTCTTGCCTGCGCCGTTGGCGCCGAGAAACCCAAAGATCTCACCCTTAAACACATCAAAGCTGAGACGGTCGTTCGCAGTGAAATTGCCGAATTTTTTCACAAGATCTCTGACTGTTATGACAGGTTCTGTTCCGTTCATCTGGCTTCTTTCATTAGATTAATAAAGCAATCCTCTATATCCGGCCTTGCCGCGATTATTTCTGCATCAGGATGTTTTTCACCTATGGTGGTAGCAATTTCCGCAGGTGTTGTTGATTTGTTTTTCGGAATATAATGCAGGTAATGTCCGAAAGGATAGACACTTTCGCAAAGAGGGGATGTCTTAAGGTCGCTGATCAGGGTGTGTGCGTTGCCGGCTCGTATGGCAAACACTTTTTTATCAAAGCCGGCAATGATTTCCGCGGGAGTGCCGATGTTCAGGATGTTGCCTGCCTGTATCAGCGCCACGCGGTCGCAAAGCGAGGCCTCGTCCATGTAGGGCGTTGAAACAATGATGGTGATACCGGCTTTTTTAAGTTGGTGCAGCATCTCCCAGAACTCCTTTCGTGAAACCGCATCAACCCCGGTAGTCGGCTCGTCGAGGAAAAGTATTTCCGGCTTGTGGATCATGGCGCAGGAGAGTGCCAGCTTTTGTTTCATGCCACCCGACAAGGCTCCGGCCCGGCGGTCTTTAAACGGTTCGATCTGACTGTAGATGTCTTTTATCAGATGGTAATTTTTCTGAATGGTAGTGTCGAAAATCGTTGCAAAAAACGACAGGTTTTCTTCTACTGTCAGGTCGTGGTAAAGAGAAAATTTTCCAGGCATATATCCGGCAATATTTCTTATTTTTTTGTACTCTTTTACCACATCAAACCCGCATACGGTCGCTTGTCCCGAGTCGGGCACCAACAGTGAAACCAATATTCTGAACAGGCTTGTTTTTCCGGCGCCGTCGGGCCCGATAAATCCAAACAATTCCCCGCTGTCCACACGAAAAGATACGTTGTCAAGGGCTTTTATTTCGTCTGCGGCAGCATTCAGTCCTTTTTTGCTCGCCCTCGCTTTTTTGATTTTATCAATGGGTGTATTTCCCGATGATCCGGCTTTTTTATAACTCTTGCTGATATTTTCTACGATGACGTTGTTCATTCGCTGAGGGGAGGGATGGGGTTAAATGAGTTAATTAAGTTAAGTGAGTTAATTAAGTTAAATGGGTTAAATGAGTTAAATGAGTTAAATGAGTTAGTTGGGTTAAATGGGTTAAATGAGTTAATTGAGTTGATTAGGTTAAGTAAGTTAATCAGGTTAAATGAGTTGATTTGGTTGATTAGTTTTTATTTTTTTTATTTTCACAGAGCAAATATTTTCAAAATCCTTCACTTTTAACTTTCCACTTCCTACTTCTCCGCCGTGGCGGACTTCCTACTTACTGCTAAAATTCACCTCTCCCGGCATCCCTATCTTCAATGCCCCGTCGTTCTTTACCTTTATTTTTATCGCATAAACAAGGTTCACCCGTTCTTCTTTGGTCTGGATTATTTTGGGGGTAAACTCCGCTGTTGATGAAATCCATGTAACGGTTCCTTCATATGTTGCTGTATTGTCTTCACCTTTATCGATAAGCACTTCGACTTTTTGCCCGAGTTTTACATTTGCTAATTGTGATTCGCTGATGTAGGCCCTCAGAAAAACACTGCTGAGGTCGGCAATTTTAAAGAGCGTTTTGCCCGGAATTACCAGTTCTCCGGTCTGAATGTATTTATTCAGAATGGTGCCGGAAACAGGGCTGGTGAGATGACATTTTTTAATATTCTGGGTTACCTGGTCAATTTGTTTTTCCAGCGTAAGGATTTCATCGGCAACACCGGCGTTTTGTGTTTCAATAGATTTTATTTGTTTGTCAACCAGGCTGATGGCGCCGTTGATATCATCAAGTTGTTTTTTTGTGGCTGCGCCTTCTTTATAAAGTTTTTCAATGCGTGCTTTATCGGTAAGCAGGTTGTTTTTTTGTTGGAACTGCACTTCGACCTGTGATGCAATGTTCGACGATTTCGTCGATATGGCATTACGTTGCGCGGTCAGTTGTTCTTTCTTAAGCTGATAGTCGGCAGTATCGACAATGCCAACGATGGTTTCCGCTTTGATTTCCTGTCCTTCTTCAAGATTTAGCTGAATGACCTTTCCGCTGACTTCAGAAGAAATGATGGTTTCGTCGGCTTCGAAATTCCCATATGCATCCGACTTGTCGTTTTTGCCCGAACAGGCTGTTAAGACTGCAATGCTGATGATAAACAAATATTTTTTCATGGATTGGTGTTTTTGTCTTTTTTTAAAATTTCTTTTTTTAATTCTGACTTTTAATTTTCAATTTTCAACTACTAGACCGCTGCGGACTGCCGACTCCCAACTCCCGACTCCCAACTCCCGACTCCCGACTCCCGACTCCCAACTCCTGACTCCCGACTCCCGACTCCTAACTCCCGACTCCCGACTTATTAAAGTTTCCCCATACTCGTTAAATAATTTATTTCTGCCATTTTCATTTGAATTTTATGTAATTCCAGGTTGAGTTTTGCCTGCATTTCGGCATTCAGTTCCGTAACATATTCTGTTGCTGTGATCACCCCGTTTTCCAGTTGTGTCGAAGCTGTTTTGGTAATATTCTGCCTGAGCCGGATGATCTCATCGTCTTTGCCAATCATCTGTTTGTATTTTGTGATGTCGGCAGCATCTTTTTGTGAAGCAATTTTCAGGTTTTTATCAAACGTTTCTTTCTGTGTGTTCAAAATATTTTTCTGAATATCGAGGATACGTTTTTCCCTGGCCGACTGATAAAAGCCGGAAATATTCCAGCTTATTTTTGCCCCGGCGATACCGAAAAAGTCGAAATCGTTTGACAGCATATTAAACCCCGGACGGCCATATCCGCCTTGTCCGAATACATAAAACCGGGGCATCACCTTTGTATTTACAAGGCTTTTCGAAATGTCAAGTTTGTTTATTTGCAGATCAAGCAATTGTATTTCGAGGCGTTTGTTGTCATAAACAGCTTCAATGGTATTGTTGTCAGGTGTTTTAAACACTGTAGTGACATAAAGGGGGCGGTTGATAAATTCAGACAACATATTCAGTGCCGCATTCTTTGAATTAGCAAGCTCTATAAGCTGCTGTTCCGATTTTATTAATTCTGCTTTCAGCACATCGGCATTGCTTTGAAGCAGCACCTCGTTCCTTATTCCGGCTTCGGTTTTTTTTAATTTTGATCTCAGTTCATCCTGTATGTTTCCGATCACTTTTTCATTCTGTTGAGCCAGCAGTATGTTGAAATAAATAAGATTTACCCGTTCTTTTATTTTTGCAATTTCGACAT
>CAZMPB010000241.1:0-4117 GCA_964567775.1 uncultured Bacteroidales bacterium | reverse complement strand
TTAATGAAATAATCAAATGAAAAAGGATAACTTGTTTAAAGGGGATAAGCAGTTAAAAAAATTATTACTTTTGTTGTATAAATATTAATTAAAATCTATCATCATGAAAAAATCATTTTTACTCCTTATTACCATCATGTGTTTGGCTACTGTCTCATTTTCGCAGCACCACACCCTGAGGATCACATTAGATACAAAGCAAATGATCAACACCAATTGTTCCCTCGGAGCAGATGGAGTAGGTGGCCCATCTGCCTGTACAAAAGTTTATGCACATCTTGGATTATGCACCTGTTTCCTCGACGGTTCTTTGTCAAGAATATGCACAGATTCAATCAACAACCGCAATTATTGCAATAGCCAGATACTTCCCTACCAGTCAAATATCTGGCAGCATGTGGTCGGCAACTGGGGCGACAACCCTCAGGATGATGGAATCGGCCAAATGACAAACATGGGCAACGGAGTTTATTCCATAGAATTTGTTGTTGAGGAATATTTTTCAAATCCTGCTCTTGTAAATACAGAAGGAGATACAACCATCAGCGTTGTAGTTTCTACGGTATGGAATGAACTGAATGGTGGCGATCCTTTTACCATAGGCATGGTGTTCAGAAACGAAGACGGCACCTTGTCGGGAAGGGATGAAATGTGTAAAGACCTGTTTATCGTGAACCTGAATACCAATACGCCACAGGTCATACAAGGCTGGGACGGCACTTCTTCTTTTCCTGCAATAACTATTCTTTATACACCGGTAGGGCTTGACGAAATAAATAACGAAAACTTATATATTTCCACCTATCCGAACCCGTTCAGCGAACAAACCCAGATCAATTATACGTTGACAACTCCGACAAATGATCTGAATATTACGGTTTTTAATGCTCTTGGACAGGAAGTCAGTAAAATATTTAAAGGCCGTCAGACAACAGGAAGCCATTCTTTGATATGGAACGGGACTAATAATAATGCAGAGATACTTCCATCAGGAGTTTATTATTGCACCATGACTTCTGACAATAAAATGATCGCATCTCAGAAAATTGTGATATCGAGATAGCTGTTCTTGAATTTAAAATATTTTAATTAATTTTTTATGAAAAAAAGTCTGATACTGTTTTTTCTTGCATCTACATTGCTGTCGCTGAAGGCAACACCCCAGGCCCTGACCTATTCTCCCATGTTCCCGACGATCAACGATAACCTGATCATTACTTACAACGCCGACTCCGGGGTATCGCAACTGCAGTCCGACACTGCTGTATACATGCATACAGGCGTGATCACAGATGAAAGTATTAACCATACAGATTGGCTGCATAAACCTGTGCATAAAATCGACACAAATGCTGCTATCATCAAATTGACTCACCAGACACAACATATTTACACACGTACCATCCCTCTACAAAGTTATTATGGGATAGATACCAGCGGCGCTAATGCAGAAAATCTCAGGGAGGTCTGTTTCGTTTTCAGAAATTCAAATGGCACTCATTTCGGCCGGGATGCAGGAGGAAAAGATTTTGTAATTCCGATATACCATACTGGAGCGTTTGCTGCACGTTTTACAGCTCCCGTTGAATTTCCGTATTGTCCTGCGATTAACAACAGCTTCACGGTAAAAATTAATTGTACAGGGACTTCTGACATCACATTTTACCGTGATGACACGGTGGTATCCCAAATCAATGGCAGCAATATGCTGGTATATAATGAAACAGCGTCACAATATGGAAAACACTGGCTCAGGTTCACTGCTGTTCACGGTGCTTATACGGTTAGCGATTCCATGTATTATATTGTTAGTCCCGGACCGGCTGTCCAGGATCCACCGGCAGGCACCAGAGACGGAATCAACTATATTGATAATACCACCGTGACTCTGCAACTGCTCGCCCCTAACAAAAATTTCACTTACCTCATCTGGGACAATTCCGACTGGCAGCTGGATCCGTTATACCAGATGAAAAAAACCACCGACGGGCAACGTTTCTGGATTACTCTAACCGGGCTGACTCCCAATAAAGAATATCCCTTCCAGTATTTTGTCGAAAACAGTGTCAAAATTCCAGACCCTTACGCCGACAAGATACTTGACAAAGATGCCGATCCGTTTATTAATAACGTTACGTATCCGAACCTGATCGCTTATCCCTTTGGAAAAACTTCACGACTCGTTTCGGTATTTCAGACGGCACAGGCACCGTTCACCTGGACAGACGGCTCTTTTCAGAAACCCGACAACAGGGACCTGGTGATTTACGAACTGCTGATACGGGATTTCTATCTGACGCATAAATATAAAACTGTTAAAGACAGCCTGCCCTACCTGCAACAGCTCGGCATTAATGCCATAGAACTGATGCCTGTCATGGAATATGAAGGCAATGACTCCTGGGGGTATATGCCTACCATGCATTTTGCTCCCGACAAATATTACGGAACGAAAGCAGAACTGAAAAGCCTGATCAACGAATGCCACAACAGAGGCATCGCTGTAATCCTCGACATCGTACTCAATCATACTTCGCCGCAAAATCCACTGGCCCAACTTTATTACAATGATTACGACCGGAGGCCCGGCAGCGATAATCCCTGGTTTAACGAATTCATGCCTCACGACTATGGCTATCCCTGCGATTTAGATCACGAAAGCACATACACACGGGCATATGTAGACACTGTGCTGAGTTACTGGGTAAGGGAATATCACGCCGACGGCTACAGGCTTGACCTTTCAAAAGGCTTCACCAATACATGGACAATAGGAGGTGCCGGCAACATGGCACAATATGATCTCAGCCGTGTAAACACGATCAAACGACTGGGAAATGTTTTATGGGCAAAACATCCCGGCACCTTCATCATTCTTGAACATTTTGCGGATAATCAGGAAGAGAAAGAACTGGCAGATTTTGGTTTTTTGTTGTGGTCGGGAGGATACGGAAATCAGACATACCGTAATGCCGGCAAAGGATGGCCGAATGATGATTCTAATTTTGACTGGGCCGTTTCGTATAAAAATCCCGGAAGAAATTTTGCATTTCACAATCTCGTAGGATACATGGAAAGCCATGATGAACAAAGGCTGGCATACGATATTAAAACTTATGGCTGCACAAACAACCCCTCGTATGACCCGATGGAAATAGATACAACTCTTGACAGAGCAGGTGAATGCGCTGCTTTTTTCATACCTGTCCCCGGGCCTAAAATGATGTATCAATTCGGTGAAAGAGGCTTCGATTATTCCATTTACTGGCCTGCACCCGATTCCATTCATTCCGAACGCATGGCTCAAAAACCACCACGGTGGGATTATATGAACGACTGTGACCGTGTGGATCTTTATAATACATATACTGCACTGATACATCTTAAAAAGAATTATCGCATTTCAAGGACCAACACTTACGAAATGAAGGTTGATAGTAAAGATAAAAGGATCCGTTTGTTCCCATACCCTCAGTCTAACACAGGTATGAATGTGGTTATTGTCGGAAACTTCAATGTGTACCCCAATGATGTTTGGCCTGAGTTTCCTCATGCCGGAACATGGTACGATTATTTGAACCAGACCTCTGTAGTCGTTGACCCTTCGCAAACTCAAAATAACAATTATCATTTGACATACGCTCCCGGAGAATATCATATCTATACAGATTCCATTATTCCCCTTCCACCGCTTCGCCATTGCGATCCTGGTGCAGGTATAAATGAAGTAACTGGTCAGGATCCTTTCAGTACATCCGTGTATCCCAACCCTTTCAGTGAGGAACAGACGATAAGTTATACACTTCCTGCATCCGGAACAGTCGTCGTAAAAGTATACGATCTGATCGGCGCTGAAGTAAATACCCTTGTGAACAGCCTTCAGCAGAAAGGCACCCACTATTTAACATGGGACGGGACAAACAGTTCCGGCGAAAAGTTAAAAAGCGGTTATTACTTCTGCACCATACAGTCAGGAAATTATTCCTCGACCAATAAAATTATTTATATCAAGGACTAAGCTCATATTAATACTGCTGTTTCGCATAAAAATAAAATTGATAGATACCAAATCATTTGTGGATTGCAAAGAGATTAACATTATGAGAAACAATTTTTT
>CAZMPB010000240.1:0-4132 GCA_964567775.1 uncultured Bacteroidales bacterium | reverse complement strand
GCCCCGACCCTAAAGGGAGGCTGATTTTCTGCGACTTCCCTTTAGGGATTAAGGGCAGGAAGTCGCAGGATAAGAAAAACGGGACTTTTCGGAGTGGACTCATATAATAATTTTTTGCCCCCATTGATTAGTTTCAGCACCTCAAATTATAATTTTGCCTTTTATAAACATGGCTCATGTTAATAATTAGAAAGAAAAAAAATTAATTATTGAAAATGTTTTCTATTTTTGCAAAAAGAAATTAAAACAAATTATCATGAATTCAAAAGTCTTCACATCACGTTTCTGGTTTGTACTTACAGTGATTCTGGCTGGTGCCGCAATGCGCCTGATACCACACTGGCCTAATGTCACACCGATCGCTGCTATAGCTCTTTTCGGCGGCGCCTACATGAGCAAAAAGTACCTGGCATTTATAATTCCCCTTGCAGCTTTGTTCCTGAGTGATCTGTTGCTCGGATTTCACAGTACCATGCCGGCTGTTTATATCAGTTTTGTAATTACCGTTGCCATGGGTATGTATATGCTGCGTAATCCCAGGTTGCTGAATGTTATCGGAGCATCTGTGTCATCTACAGTGTTATTCTTTATCATTACGAATTTCGGAGCATGGCTTGGAAGTCCTTTATATCCTCAGAACTTTGCAGGACTCATGGAATCTTATGCTGCCGGGCTGGCATTTTTCAACAATGGTACTTTAGGAATATCATTTTTCATGAACAGTCTTTTAGGTGATCTTTTCTATTCGGGATTGTTCTTTGGAGTTTTTTATCTGGCAAAACTGCGTTTTCCTGTTTTGATAAGAAGCTAATAACTAAGATAAATATTTAAAAAATCCGGCTTTTGCCGGATTTTTTTTTGTCAGAATGGATATCCTATCCCGATATTTCCAATGACTTTGAATTTGTTGCTGTTTTGCCCTATCCACCGGGTATGTAAGGGCATTGAAGGATCTTTAAGTACGGTAGCCCCGTCGAGCCGGATGACAAAATACCCGAAATCAAGCCTCAACCCGAGCCCCATATCAAAAGCCAGCTCGCTCAGGAATGTCCGGAAATTAAAAGCGGCAAGGGGCTGCTGGTTGGATGGTTTGCGCATCCAGATATTACCTGCATCCACAAAAACAGCACCGCGCAGGATCTTATAAATAGGGAAGCGGTATTCTACATTCATTTCCAGGGATATATCACCGATTTTCTCAAGCGAAATACTATCCGGTTGCTTATAAGCGCCAGGGCCTAAAGCTTTCAAGCGCCATCCGCGCATACTATTGGCGCCTCCCAGGTAAAAACTTTTCTCGAAGGGCAGCACATTTTTATCATCAAAGGGTGAGCCGAAGCCGGCATAAGCCCTGTATACGATCCGGTTAAATTCATTGAATACCATATAATACCTGAAGTCGGCATCAAGACGGTAATATTGCGAATAGGGTATTCCGATCAGGGTATATGCCCCCTGCTTTTTTCGTATCTGGTTGGAAACCCAGAAAATGAAACCTGCAAGTTCGATATTGGTCCGCAGGTAAATAAAATCTTTATTTTTATTGATCTGCTGGGTGTTGTAAATGAAACTATAAGTTAGCGAGGTAGAAATGTGGTCGCGGTAGGCGTTTTGCAGGGACTTATTGTTAAGGGCATCGATCTGTGCTTTAAAAGTGGAATCAGGATTAATTTTGATCATATTCACCTGAAAAGGAGTCAGGATATGTGTTTTGAAATCACTATCTTTCCATTGATAACCATAGGATCCGGAGAGATAGTATCGTTCATAATCAGGTCGTATCTGGTAGTTAAATACAGCGCTGAGATTGGTTTTTGGTTTGAAATATTTTGGAAATCTTTCCTGTTTTACCGGGATTACAAACCGGGGAATTTTTAAATTCAGTTCGATGCCTGTTTCTACCGTGTTAATAAAAGGCAGACTTTTTATTACCGGTGCTTCTTTGATGGCATTCTTTTTCAGCGATTGAAATTCGACGGCCCCGTTCACCTTGATATTGAACAGGTCTGCACCACGGAAAAGGTTCTTGTTTTCGTACACGATACCTGCCGAAAGGCCTAGTTCCCCTCCCTTGTTAGTCGTTTCAGTGCTTATGGCGACAGCCTGTGTAGCCGACTTTGTCAGTTTGATATAACAGTCGAGTGCACCCGTACGATCCGAAGTAGTGCTCAATTCCTTGAATGTGATATTGACAAAACGGTAAATTTTAAGATCGAGCAGGCTTTTATACGTTTTTTCTACATCGGAAATGTTGAAGATATCGCCGCTGTCTGCAAATACGGACTGAGAGATTGTTTTCTTGTTGATTTTGAGTTTGTCGCTAAACACATAATAATATACTTTATGTGGGCGGTTTTTTTGCCTGGCAGGAATGGTGACCCGGACAGTATCATAGGATTTCATGATGTTTTTGTCCGGCTCGAAATCAGTGTTAATGATGATCTTATTGAGTATAAAACGTTTGTGCTTGACCGTTACCAGCGAATCGGCCTTTGTATCTGAGGGTGCCAGGGCATCAGAGATCCTGATCCTGATGTCCACATGGTGAGAATTTAAAGAACTGTCAATGATAAAATTTATATATTCCTTGCTGAAATAATAATAACCGTTATTTCGGAGGGTACGGGTTATGCGGTCGCGTTCAGCATCAATATTATCGGTATTATAGATATCGCCGGATATCAGCCTGCAATCAGCTTTTTCGGAGTAAACAAAGGCTTTGAGGGTAGCATCGCTGATGGTATAGTTTACTGAATGAATTTTGTAGGGGGTATAGGTCTTAACTTTATAGACGACGATGGCGGCCCGCTTTCTCTTTTTGGGGTATATTACGCTATCACTGATGTCCGAGTTGAAGTAACCATGATTATTGAGGTAGTAGTTGAACTGCTTCTTAGAGCTTTCGTTGAGGGCAGTATCTAAAATGACAGGCTCTGCTGCAAAGGTGGTTTTTATCCATTTTTTAAACTTGGTTTCTTTACCTTTGGTGGCATAATTCCAGAACCTTATGTTCAGGTATAGCCCGAAGTTTTTGCGGTTGGGTTTTTGTTTGAAAAGGGACTTGAGCTCTGAAGCATCAATGGCATTTTTATTCATGATCAGCTTGTTGCGGACCAACAGACGCTGGCCTTGCGGGTATTTCCTTATAGGGCTGCATGAAATTCCCAGTGCGACAATTAAAATATAAAAGATGACGATATGTATAACGCGGTTTTTCAAAATTCAGGGTTTATTCATATCTCAGCGCTTCAATAGGATCAAGCCGGGCAGCTTTCATAGCAGGAAAGATGCCCGAGACTAAGCCCACCACGATACATATCAATATGCCGGAAAATATCCATAACCATGGTACCACAAAACTACTGTCAAGTATCAGCGACATAATATTTCCGATGAGGATGCCAAAAAATATTCCAAGCAACCCGCCCAGCACGCCTATCACAACAGCTTCGACCAGAAACTGGTTTTTTATCATGTTTGAAGTGGCGCCCATGGCTTTGCGTATGCCGATCTCGCGCGTACGTTCCGTAACGGAGACCAGCATGATGTTCATCAGCCCGATAGCGGCACCCAGCAAGGTGATCAATCCGATGATCGTGGCTGCAAGCGTTACATACTGAATGTTTTCAAGAAGCATTTGTGCCAGGTTGTCGCTTTTTTCCACTTCAAAATTATTCTTATCGCCTGGCAGCACTTTACGGATAACCCTGAAAGTCCCCGTGGCTTCTCCGATGGCAATATCCATCATCAGGGTGTTCGGAACCATCACCTCAATCGTATAAGATAATTCATTGCCAGAAACAAACTGACGGAGTGCCTGCAAAGGGATCATACAACTTTTGTCGCCGCTGAAACCCATGCTGGATCCTTTTTCTTTCATTACTCCGATAATTTGAATCTTCTGCAGGCCGACAGATATCTGCTTATCGATAGGATCTTCATTGTTGGTAAAAAGTTTTTTGACGATCTCGCTTCCAACGATGATCATTTTATCACCATTGAAAAGTTCCTTGTTTGAGAAGTTTCTGCCATAGGCCAGTTCCTGGCCGGAAGTGGCTAAGTAATTTCCGTCCACGCCTCGGATATCGATATTGGGGTTTGTTTTTTTTGAAGCGTATTTGGCAGTTGCGCC
>CAZMPB010000239.1:0-4147 GCA_964567775.1 uncultured Bacteroidales bacterium | reverse complement strand
TCAAATGGCATTTACTTTTATTCTGTTGTATATAATGATTGGGTTATTGGCAGGGGTAAGATAATTAAGGATTAAATGTTCAATATTTCGCTGAATGGCTTGATTTTATAGCGTCCCTACGGGACTATTAATATCATGGGATGTTTTTTTCTACCGATATTTAGTCCGACAAACGGACTGTCCCTTTAGGGACAAAATATTGGTAGAAAAAAAGATAAAGAAAATAAAATAGTGCCGTAGGTACGAAATTATTTATAAAAAATTTGGCCCCAACGACCCTGTAAAATATGATTATGCTTTATTTGGGTTGGGAATTCATAATAAAATTCGTAAATTTGATGTTTAATATACCATAGATATAAAATTATGAAATTAAAATTCAATAAATGGCTGTTTGCCCTTGTGGCACTAATCTTTGGTTTTTCAGGAACTGTTGCCGCCCAGTACGGTGTGGTTGAAAATCACTACCAGGTCAAGGGAAATGTTATTTCGGAAAAATGTAAAGATGCCGTTCCGGGGATAAAAATCACACTCCGGGCCACCGATGCTGACGGTGTAGATAACGATGTGGTAACTACTACAGATGAAAAAGGAAATTTTTCTTTGGAATTATCCGACAATGAAATCTATAAGTTTGAGAATTTCCTCCTGATCTCAGAGGATACAGACGGCAAAGATAACATTGGTGATTTTCAGGCAACACGGCAGCAGATCGTTTTACGTAGAGAAGACTTTACCAAGACAAATTATGCCAACTGGGATCAGTATTTTGACAGCAAAACCACCTACTATTTTGGTTTGAAATTTAAAAATGACGAACCCTGTAAATAATTGATTTAAGGTACAATTTTTGCTTGTTTTGTTGCTCTTTATTTTTAATAAATAGTTTTTCGATAAAAAAAATAAACTGGTAATAATCATAACGCCTTAAAACAATGAAAACAAACAAGATCCTGTTCCTCAAAGCCCGTGCTTCCTTTTTAAAAAATCTTATCCGTCTTCTAAGCCTTGCCGGATTTAGCTTTCTGGTTTCATGCGAAAAAAACCCCGGCCCTATTGCCATGTACGGAATAATAACTTCGGATTTTGAATTCAGGGGCACTGTTACCGATCAGGCCACCCATAACCCGATACCCGGCATCAACATAAAAATAACCCCAAACAACAACGATACTACCATCGTTGTAACTAACCAGTCCGGCGGCTATAACGCTTTCCGATATGATACTTTCGAAGGCCAGAATATCAAAATGATTTTTACCGATGCCGACAGCACCCTTAACGGGAAATATGCAACAAAAACCGTTGATGTCGCATTAAATTTCAGGGATATAAATAATTCAGAACTCAAAGAGGACGTGGAATTAACGCCCATACCATAAAATCGTATTAACATGCCGCCAAATTTCAGAAACAAACGCCTAAAAGTTAAGGCCTGTTACCTGAAATACTTACTCAGGCTTATGGGAATGGCAGGATTCGGCATGTTGGCCTCATGCACCAAATATGGCGCACCCATTGCCGAATACGGAGTATTAGCAGATAATGTGAATTTTCACGGCACGGTTTTATCACAAGACTCATTGAAACCCATAAAAAATATCCAGGTAAAACTTGCCTTTCAAGCCAGCGATACACTCACGGCTCAGACTGATCAGCAGGGCAATTACGGCATTCCTCACTACGTAAATGAAGGGCAGAGCGGAACATTGATTTTTACTGATAAGGACAGCACCCAAAATGGAAGCTTTTATTCGAAAAGCGCCACTTTTGTGATAAGTGTAAGTGATATAAACAATATGGATCACCAAACCGACGTGCAATTAGAACGCGAACCTTAACCATGAAGATACAAAGAACGATATTAAAGTGTAAATCGAAATTTTATTATTACACCTTGATGCTGATAGGTTCAGCCAGTTTTCTCTTTTTTGTAAGATGCAGCAATCAGAATTATGAAGGAAAATTCAAGAGTTTGCAGGATTCACTGGTAAAAGCAAAAATCAGGCAGGATTCCATCATAAAAGCAGACTCCGTTTCTTCAGCGCTCAAAGAGCAGGTTGAACAGGATTCCGTTGCAAAAGCAGATTCTGTCGCCAAAGCGATGCAGAAAAAGATCAAAAAACAAAAGCCTGTAAACCCATACGTACCCAAGTACCAGGCTCCCTGCGAATACGGTGTGGTTCCCATAGCGGAGCCCAAGCCGATGTATGGTATTATGCCGAATGATTTTCAGGAGTAAAATGCTGGTGTAATTTATTCCTGATAATACAGATACCCATTTTGCAAAAAAAATGATTTTTAAACCTCATAAGGAAATACATTATTCTCCATTGTAATCCTCGCAATTCATCCGGCTGAAGAACATTTCAGCCCCATATCACAAGTTTTAAAAATAATTTTGACAAAAACATAAACTATCGTATTTTTGATTCAAATTATACTTTATGAAAGTCCACAGAAGAATTTTAAAGATCAAATCCGGCTTTTATTATTACACCCTTGCAGTTTTTGGAAGCCTCAGCCTTTTGTTCTTCTCACGTTGTAACACGGGCCCTTCCGAAGAAGAAAAAGCAGCCCGTATCAACGATTCCATTACGAAAGTAAAAGCGCAGCAGGATTCAATAGCACAGGCTGACTCTGTCGCCAAAGTTGCTTTGGAACAGGCACGCCTTGATTCTATCGCAAAAGCCGACTCTGTTGCCAAAGCACAGAAGCCTAAAAACCCGTACAACCCTCCAAAACCGATCACCAAATACGGGATACCGATGAATCACGAGCCGATTGCCGAATACGGACCTCCGCCAAACACATACAAAGACTGATGTATGAGAAAAATTACAAACCCTGATAAAAGCAGGCTGTCATTAATAAAAACAGGCCAGGTAATCCTGCTGATCAGCGGGCTTATCCTCCTTGGTTTTAATTCATGCCGGCCCACCAAAGAGGTAAAATACGGCCCTCCTCCCAACCATTATAAACAAATGGAAAAAAACCAATAACTTGAAAAACCACCGTCCCGGCCTTCGAAAGCGCATAGCGCTGAATGTGTTTAGCAAATATGTCAACGTGCAATCGCAATTGCATGACCTCACCTATTTTTTCTGGGAATGCACCCTGCGCTGCAATATTGCGTGTATCCATTGTGGCAGCGACTGCCACAGCGACTCAGGCGTGAAAGACATGCCCTACCAGGATTTCCTGAAAGTTACCGCCCGGGTAAAAGAAGTTTACGACCCGCACAAAGTGATGATCGTCATTACAGGCGGTGAGCCGCTGATGCGCAAAGACCTTGAAGAATGCGGCATGGAACTGTACAAACAGGGTTTCCCCTGGGGCTTTGTCACCAACGGTTATGCGATGACAGCCGAGCGTTTCGAACGTTTGCTGCAAAGCGGTCTCCGTTCGATGACCATCAGCCTCGATGGTTTTGAAGAAAGCCACAACTGGATGCGCGGCAACAGACACAGCTTCGAGAAGGCGGTCAATGCTATAAAATTGGCTGTAGATGCCGGCGATAAGATCGTTTACGATGTGGTTACCTGTGTTAACCAGAAAAACTTTGACGAGCTGCCGGAACTGAAAAAATTCCTCATCGGGCTTGGCGTACAAAGGTGGCGAATCTTCAGCATCTGCCCTATCGGACGTGCCAAAGAAAATCCCTTACTAAGCATCAGCAACGGGCAGTTCCGCTGTGTGCTTGATTTTATCAAGGCCAACCGCGAAGAAGGCCTCATACAGACCAGCTTTGGCTGCGAAGGCTTCCTGGGCGATTACGAAGCCGAGGTGCGTGATGGATTTTTCTTTTGCCGTGCCGGAGTAAACATTGCATCGGTGCTTGCTGATGGCTCTATCTGCGCCTGCCCTAACATCAACCGCGAATCTTTTACGCAGGGAAATATTTACAAAGACGATTTTATCGATATATGGAATAACAAGTTCCAACCCATGCGCGACCGCAATTGGGCAAAAGAAGGGCTGTGCGCTGACTGTAAAGAATGGAAATGGTGCCGGGGCAACGGAACCCACCTGCGCGATGTGAAAAACCATGATGTGCTGAGATGTCATTATAAGATGATACAGGAAGACTAAGGTTAAATCTTTTTTTGAGTTGCCAGCAAAGTTATTATCCTGAAAAAAGTGCTTT
>CAZMPB010000238.1:0-4156 GCA_964567775.1 uncultured Bacteroidales bacterium | reverse complement strand
AAATATACTTTTAATTTATTTCCTTTTTCGCAGATGGAGTTCTCGAAAGTGGAAAACCCGGTTCAGACAAACTCCCGTCTGGAAGAACGGCTGATCTTCGGCACATATCCCGAATTGCAGGAATGTGCAGATTGCACTGCAAAATCCTCTTATCTGAACGAGCTGGTAAATTCCTATTTGCTTAAAGACATTCTGGAATATGACGGGGTGAGGCAGTCGTCCAAAATGCTCGGATTATTGCGTATGATTGCCTTTCAGATTGGCAGGGAAGTTTCGCTTGAAGAACTTGGTCGCAACCTGGGTTTGAGCAGAAATACCATAGAGCGGCATCTCGACCTGCTGACAAAAGTTTTCGTCATATACAAACTTCAGGGTTTCAGCCGCAATCTTAGAAATGAAATTACCAAAACCAGCAAATGGTATTTTTACGATAATGGTGTCAGGAATGCGTTGATAGCTAATTTCAATCCACTTTCATTACGCAACGATGTCGGGGAGTTGTGGGAAAACTATATTTGTTCGGAGAGGATAAAGTTTCAGCAGTATTCGGGCATGTCGGTCAATAATTATTTTTGGCGCACCTACCAGCAACAGGAAATTGACTGGGTGGAAGACCGCGGGGGTAATCTGTTTGCTTATGAAATAAAATGGAATGCAGGGAAAAAGATTAAGGAGCCAAATGCCTGGAAACAGGCATATCCCGGCAGTAAATTTGAAGTTATTACCACCGATAATTATTTGAATTGGATTATGTAGCGTTTGAACGGAAACATTATTTAACAATGTTTTACGGGCGCTGTGTGTTAATAATTTATATTACAAAGAACAAGAATGTGCTTCATCAGGTAAACGACCTTTCGCGGACCATTTCAGGAAGGACGATTCCCGGTCTGAGTGCCAGGCACTCCGGCATCCTTCAAGGCTGTGCATTGCAGACAGGACAGGGAAGACTGACCTTGCATAATGTTGTTGTTTCCTTAACAGTAATTGCGGCACTACTAACTGCAGCGGGTTCCTTTTGCCACGTTTTACGGCCATTATCGGCCAATTATAAAAAAAATTTTCCACGAACTCTTTTATAATAAAATATTTACTATTTTTGCAGCCCCAAATGTAGGGAATTCAATTAATTATTAATCATTAAAAGAAAGAGAGAATTTTTTTATGATCATTATTCCGGTAAAAGAAGGCGAAAACATTGACAAAGCCCTGAAAAAATACAAAAGGAAATTTGAAAAAACCGGCGTAGTTAAAGAATTACGCGAAAGGCAGAAATTTACCAAACCTTCTGTAAAACGCAGGGAAGAAGTTATGAAAGCTGCTTATATCCAGCAATTGAACGACGAAAAAAACAAGTAGCAAGTTTTCGATTTTTTTTAGGAAGAATAATTCTTAATTTTTTATAATAGAATGTATATTTTTACGTTCAACTTTATAGGGAAGACAGAATTATTCTTTTTTTTATGTGATGTTGGAACGTTTTTTACATTATCTGAAATTCGAAAAAAGATTCTCTCCATACACGGTTATCAGTTATAAGACCGATCTGGAGCAGTTTTCGGGATACCTGATGCAGCAATACGGATTACCTGAAATTTCTGAGGCCTCTCACATGATGATCCGCTCCTGGTTTGTCCACTTGATGGAGAATAACATCACCTCCCGTTCGGTTACCCGCAAAAAAGCTGCTCTAAATACATTTTATAAATATTTGTACAAGCAGGGTCTTTTGGTTGAAAATCCCATGAATAAAGTCTTGTCGCCCAAGGTATCCAAGCGGTTGCCTGCATTTATCGAAGAGGATAAGATGAAAAAGCTGCTTGATGAAAATTTTCCGGAACCTGAAAATGATTTTGTGAAAACCCGTGACCTGCTGATTATCGAAATGCTTTATGAAACCGGTATGCGGCTGTCGGAATTGGTAAATCTTAAGGAAAGCGATGTAAATACGTATAACATGACACTAAAGGTTCTGGGGAAAAGGAGTAAAGAACGTATCATACCTTATAATAAAAGATTACAATTGCTGATAAAGAATTACGTAGATATAAAGAGAAAGAATTTTCAGACAGACGGAGATTATTTTTTTATTACAGCAAAAGGGAAAAAAGTTTACCAAAAACTTGTATATCGTGTCGTAATTTATTACCTTAGCACGATAACTTCACAGGATAAAAAAAGCCCGCACGTGTTAAGACACACTTTTGCAACCCACATGCTCAACCACGGAGCTGATTTGAATTCAATAAAGGAAATTCTGGGACATGCAAATCTATCGGCAACACAGGTTTATACTCATAATACGATTGAAAAGTTAAAAACAGTTTACAAACAAGCTCATCCAAAAGCTTAAAAAAAAGGAGGTTTTTTATGAAAGTCAACATTACATCATTACATTTTAAAACGGATAAAAAGCTTGAGAGCTATATCCTGGAAAAAGTCGAAAAATTATCAGGTCTTTATGATGGATTGTTATCCTCAGAAGTTACTCTTCGGCTTGAAAAAAATGAAAGTGATAAAAATAAGGTGGCAGAAATCCGCTTATTGATGCGCGGAAATGATTTAATTGCCAAAAAGCAGTCAAATACCTTCGAACAAGCCACTGACACAGCTGTTGAAGCGCTCCGCAAACAGTTAGTCAAGCACAAAGAAAAAATAAAAGGTTTATAATAGAAAAAAAAATCAATTATTTCTTTGCTGATAACTTAATTCTATGTATTTTTGCAGTCCTTTTTATAAAGAGGACTGTTTTTTTTATATAAATATTTGATATTCAATATAAAACAAGCAGTGGCTAAGCCGGAATAGCTCAGTTGGCCAGAGCAGCTGATTTGTAATCAGCGGGTCGGGGGTTCGAATCCCTCTTTCGGCTCAAGTTCTTTGAAGTGAATTTGGGGAGATTCCAGAGCGGTCAAATGGGGCAGACTGTAAATCTGTTGGCAATGCCTTCGGAGGTTCGATTCCTCCTCTCCCCACATAAATTATTGTATAATTTTCAATTTTTTATGTTTATTAGCGGAAGTAGCTCATTTGGTAGAGCGATAGCCTTCCAAGCTATAGGTGGCGGGTTCGAGCCCCGTCTTCCGCTCCATCCCAGCCGTTGTAGCTCAGGGGTAGAGCACTTCCTTGGTAAGGAAGGGGTCATGAGTTCAATTCTCATCAATGGCTCAACACAGAATAATAATTAAACAGAAAATAAATTATAATCACTTAACAAACTTAATTAAAATGGCAAAAGAAAAATTCGATCGTTCCAAACCCCATGTTAACATTGGGACAATAGGTCACATCGACCATGGTAAGACTACCTTAACAGCAGCTATCACCCTGGTACTGTCACAAAAAGGCTGGTCAGAATTCAGATCATTTGATTCAATCGACAATGCTCCTGAAGAAAAAGATAGAGGTATTACTATCAATACCGCTCATATTGAGTATTCAACCGCTAACAGGCATTATGCTCACGTTGACTGCCCGGGACATGCCGACTACATTAAAAACATGGTTACAGGTGCTGCCCAGATGGACGGTGCTATCCTTGTTGTAGCAGCTACTGACGGCCCGATGCCTCAGACCAACGAACACATTTTGCTGGCTCGCCAGGTGGGTGTTCCTAAGATAGTTGTTTTTATGAACAAAGTGGACCTTGTTGATGACGAAGAACTTCTCGAAATCGTTGAAATGGAAATCAGAGACAGACTCACATTCTACGGATTTGACGGCGAAAATACTCCTATTATCAGGGGCTCTGCATTAGGCGGATTGAACCTTGAACCTAAATGGGTTGAAAAAATCGTTGAGCTGATGGATGCATGTGACTCTTATATTCCTCTGCCTGTCCGTGAGATTGACAAAGATTTCCTCATGCCTGTTGAAGACGTATTCTCAATTACAGGTCGTGGAACAGTGGCAACCGGAAGAATTGAAACCGGTGTTATCAACTCAGGCGACCCCGTCGAAATCATTGGCCTTGGCGCTGAAAAACTGAAATCAGTTGTTACCGGTGTTGAAATGTTCCGTAAGATCCTTGACCGAGGCGAAGCCGGAGACAACACAGGTTTATTGCTCAGAGGTATTGATAAAGACCAGATCTGCCGCGGGATGGTTGTTGCAAAACCGGGTTCAGTAAAACCACACACCCACTTCAAAGCTCAGG
>CAZMPB010000237.1:0-4183 GCA_964567775.1 uncultured Bacteroidales bacterium | reverse complement strand
CTCCCGACTCCCAACTCCCGACTCCCAACTCCCAAATCCTGACTCCCAACTCCCAAATCCTGACTCCCAACTCCCAACTCCCAACTTCTGACTTCTGACTCCCGACTACCGACTCCCGGCTCCCGACTCCCGACTCCCGACTCCCGACTCCCGGCTCCCGACTCCCGACTCCCGGCTCCCGACTCCCGACTCTAAACTCTAAACTTTAAACCCTTATTCCATCCCTACCAATCCTTCTCTGTCTTATAATTCTGATTTTTTGGCTGTTCTTTCTCAAGTTTCTCCCTTAGGTTTTTCTCTTTGTTTTGCAGGGCATTCAACATGCGCTCGGCGTCCTGTTTTGAAATCTGTTGCTGCTTTTTTTGCTGTTCCTGCTGGTTTTTATCCTGTTTTTGATCTTGCTGCTGGTTCTGTTTCTGGTCTTGCTTCTGATCCTTATTTTGTTGGTTTTGCTGTTGCTGCTGCTGTTGTTGTTGCTTCTGTATCATCCTTTTTGCATACTCAAGGTTGTATTTTGTTTCCGTGTCGTTTGGCTTTTGACGTAGCGCATTTTTGTAGGATTCAACGCTTTCCTGGTATTTTTTCTGTTGAAGCTGGCTGTTGCCGAGGTTGTGATAAGCCTTGGCGGCAATGTCTTTCGAGACATCCGACTCGGTAAGGTTTTGAAAGATCTTTTCCGATTCTTCGTATTTTCCCTGCTTGTACATGGCGTCGCCCAGGTTGAACAGGGCTTTCTGATAGTTGTTCTGTTTTTCGAGCGCCTTGCGGTAACTGATCTCTGCCGATTTATAGTCTTTTTTTTCAAAAAGGTTATTACCGGCTCTTAGATCTTTTACGGCTTTTTGAGCGGATACAGAAATAGAAAATGATAGCATCATCGTTATTGCGGTCAGCATGAAAAACAATTTTTTCATCTCTGGTTTAATATGCCATGTTCTTTTTTTCATAATTAAAACAGACTACGAAATTATATGTTTTTTTTCAAAAAGGTGTACGTTTCGGGTCAGGCGTGTTTTTCTTTCCAGGATCATCAGGTCGAGGATCAAAAAAACTAAAGCCGCAAGGATAAAATACATATAAGTGTTGTAGTATTCTGAAAAAACCCTCGCCTCGTATTCCTTTTTTTCAATTTTGTTTATTTCATCAAAGATCTTATTCAAGCCGGCATCGTTGGTGGTAGCCCTGACATAGGTGCCTTTTCCTGCTGCTGCAACCTGCTGGAGCATGGTTTCGTTCAGTTTTGTCACCACGGTATTTCCGGAGTTGTCTTTTTTATATTCGATATTCAGTCCGGATATTCCTACCGGTATAGGTGCTCCTGCGGCTGAACCAAAGCCGATGGTATAGGTCGTGATCCCTTCATTTGCCGCGGCACGGGCAGCTTCTACGGCATCGTCCTCATGGTTCTCTCCATCGGAGATCACAATAATGACTTTTTTGTTCTTGCTGTTCTTGTCGAACGAAACCATGGCGAGGCTTATCGCTTCTCCGATGGCTGTGCCCTGGGCCTGAATAATATCAGGGTTCGCTTCAGCAGCAAGCAGTTTGGCGGCAGCATAATCCGTGGTGATTGGCAGCAGGACCTGCGCCTTGCCTGCAAAGACAATGATGCCGACCTGGTCGTCTTCAAATTTGTCGACCAGTTTTGAGATGGCCATCTGGGAACGTACAATGCGGCTGGGCTTGATATCCTGTGCCAGCATACTGTTCGAAATGTCGAGCGCAAGGATGATGTCAACGCCTTTGCGCTTTGTCGTCCCGAGCTTTGAACCGATTTTCATGTTAACCACGGCAAATACCAGCATGGCAAAAGCCAGCATTAGTATGATAAACTTGACAAGCGGCCTGGTTTGTGAATAATCGGTAATGAGCCTGTAAACTACTGAATGGTCACCGAACTTTTGCATGGCGTTTTTCTTCCATCGCAGCATCAGCCAAAACACCATGATAAATACAGGTATCAGTATCAGGCAAAACAAAAATATCAGATGATCAAATTCTACCATAGCCGTATCAGGGTATTTTTTTGAAAACAGTTAAACGCAAAATGATTTCCAGTATAAGTAAACCCAGCGCTGCCAGGATAAATACAAAATATTCGTCTTTTTTATTCTGAAACCGGGTAACATCAATTTTTGATTTTTCGAGTTTGTTGATCTCATCATAAATTTCTTCCAGTTTCTTTTTGTCGGTAGCTCTGAAATATTTGCCCCCGGTCATTCCGGCCACTTCTTTGAGGAGCTTTTCATCGATCTGCACATCGATGCTCTGGTATTGTATGCCGAAAGAGGTCTGGAAAGGGTAGGGCGCCTTGCCCATTTTGCCAACACCAATCGTATAAACACGGACACCGAATTTCTTTGCAATCTCTGCAGCAGTGAGGGGATCAAGTGAACCGGTATTATTTATTCCGTCTGTAAGTAAAATGATGACCTTGCTGACAGCCTTGCTTTTTTTAATATGATAGACTGATAATCCAAGCCCGTCTCCTAAGGCAGTACCGTCGGTGATCATGCCGCTTTTCACCTGGCCGAAAAACGATTTTAGTACCGTGTGGTCTACGGTGAGCGGACATTGCAGGAAGGCTTCCGCGCTGAAGATCACAAGCCCGATACGGTCGTCAGGCCTGCCGTCAATAAATTGCATGGCGACTTCTTTTGATGCTTCCAGACGGTTTGGTTTAAAGTCCTCAGCAAGCATACTGCCCGAAATGTCGAGTGAAAGAAGGATATCAATACCCTCAACTTTAATATCGCTTTTATCCATACTGCTTTGCGGACGTGCAATGATAAAAATCAATAGTGCGATGAGCAGCATCCGCAAAATAAATGGCAGATGTATCAGCCGATGCCGAAGTGTCGGGGGGACGTTCTCCAAACCGGATGATGACGAATAGCCGATATCCGGCGTGCTGTTCTTTTGTTTGTAAAAATAATGTACTATCAAAAGCGGAATGACGAGCAATAGCAGCAGGTACCACGGTTGTGCAAGATAAATATTCAGTATGCTCACTATCATTTCTTATTCAGTTTTTAATTCGTTGGTATTCGGCTGAGTCTCCGTTTTTTGTTCGGGAGCCTCCGGAGCCTGTGTTTTAGTGTTTTCAACGAATGAAACGCCCTCCTTCAGGCTGTTATCATGCTCATCGGGCAGGGGCTGAAACTTCGCGAACTTAACCATATCAGCCAGTGTCAGTATCTTTTCAATTCTATTGATTTCCACATCGGGAAGTTTGGCCGTTTTTAGTGAAGTGATTACATCGTAAGTGATCATTTCCATGGCCTCTACATTAAATTGATCCTCAATGTACACACGCAGAATATCCGTCAGTGCGGAGTGGAATTCCTTGATTTTTCCTGTTTGCCAGAGTTTTTGGATGCGAAGTTCTTCCAGTTCGGTGAGCGCTTTTTCGTGTGCAGGTATCTTGGGTTTCTGTAGTAAATTAATGATAGGT
Source organism: uncultured Bacteroidales bacterium (assembly GCA_964567775.1). Lineage (GTDB taxonomy): Bacteria > Bacteroidota > Bacteroidia > Bacteroidales > CAIWKO01 > CAIWKO01. The sequence continues at coordinate 729 of CAZMPB010000237.1, read as the reverse complement.
TCTTTTCTTCTGATCTTCCTCAGTACATAAATTGCAATACCGGCAACCAGCAAGATTCCCAGCCCCAGCAATGCCCATGGTAATATCTCTCTCCATGTCAACGGTTCTCCCAATGGCAGTTTTATATCCTTGAATTCTTTGGTAGTGTCAACGGAAACCGTATTTACGTATAGCATAATCGGGTTGGTGCTTGCAAAATAATTTGTGGTGTCTCCGGGCATTTTATAGTAGAAAATCATAGGAGGTATAACAAATGATCCTGAATCAAATGAGGCGATATTGAGTGTCTGTGAAAAGGTGGTGTATTTTTTATCTGCCGAAACCGAGGTGTCCATTTTCGTTCGCGATACCACTTCAATTTCTTTCGACAGTGTATCTCCAATGATAGGAAGCGAAGGAACAGCTTTTGAAGGGAAAGTGAATTTATAATTGTATTTCACCTGGTCGCCGATCAGCACGTTGTTTGAATCAATGGATGAAATTGCTTCTGGCTTTTGGGCAGAAACAAAGACCGGGATCACTGCTAAAACGATGACAACGAGAATTTCAATTTTTTTCAGTACTGCTTTCATACAATTAAAATCTTGATTCACGTTTTTTGAATAATTTGATCAGAGGTTTGATGAAATCCTCGTCAGTACCAACTGTGGCGACGTCCATGCGGCTTTTCACAAAGATGTCGTGCAGCATTTTTTCATGTTGCTGCCACCGTTGTTTGTGGGCTTCCTG
>CAZMPB010000236.1:0-4191 GCA_964567775.1 uncultured Bacteroidales bacterium | reverse complement strand
AGTGGTACTTTTTAATTGCGAAAAATTGTTACTTTTTTATTTGCAAATTACAACTTCTTGAAACTCTTTTGAATATATCACTATATTCATAGTCCTTTGGGACAAATTTCAAGACCTATCGGGATAAAGTTCCTTGCTTTCTTTAGGTTCTGCCTGATTTACTGTTTGCGGTTACGGTTGATTTTGGGGCTGTACGCAATCTATTGCTCGCTCACCCTCCGCTGTTCAGCCTTGTATCTGGTTTCTGTGCGTCAGAACGCTAAATTTGCTGATGGCTTCCTTCAGATTTTACCTCACGGTTAACACCCTTGCCATTCGCTAACACTTCCTTTCAACTCGGCGTGTACAGAGACTTTCACTCTGCAAGATTCAAAGAACTATGCCCGACGTACAAACACAATGTGCGAAGTTACAAACTTCGCACAACTGGTTGGGCAGGTTTTGGGTTCAGCGTTGGCAGGTGAGACCAGACAATGTGCTTGGCTGTGGGCGTTCGCTGTCTTATTTTTCTATGAATTAAAATTGAATAAATAATTTTGTATTTTTGCAAAGCAAAAATGGGAATAATTTACTATAATAAATATTTAAAAATTTAATTTCTATGAAAAACCTCGTGCTTTCCTTTATAGTATTGACTTTTGTAGTTAATGTTAGTATTGCCCAAAACAAAACCTTCAATTTAAATAAAGGGGATGATGTTTTTAATAAAATTTCAAATTTTGAAACAACAAATAATGTCAGCTTTGATAATGCAACAAGAACCAGGGAACTTGAAATAAACCCGGTCTTTCAGAGTAAAGAATTCATCGGTGTGGATGACACGATCTTGTTATATCTGTTTAGCAATAAGCAATACAAAGCATATATTGACAAAATTGAAGTTGACGTGAACGGCACACTTGCAATCCGGGCCCGGTTAATAGATTATAATTATGGATATTGTATCATTTCAACTTTTAACAGTAAAAGTTTTATAAAAATTGATGTGCCTGAAAACAACGAATTGTTTTTTTCGAGATATGAGCATCAGACTAATAAATATTATTTATTGCAAATTGATAAATCGAAACAAAAACCATTACCGGGGAGCCCTTCTCTTATTCCTCCGGTTGATAATCGACCAATGGATAATCCAAAAAAAAAGACTCAACAAAATTCCTTAAATATTAAACCCTACGAAATTGGGATCATAAACGGTGATCAAGTATTAAATAATTCTGATCCTTTTAAAAGCACAAAAGCTCAGGATATCATAACCTTAATGATCCTTTATACTCCCTCAGCGGCTTCATGGGCCAGCGCCAATGAAACCAGTATTAATAATACGATTAGTTCATTAATGGCAAATGCTCAGTTAGCCCTTGATAATAGCAATACACAGTTAACCGTACAACTTGTTCATTCTGAACAGGTAAGTTATACAGAACTTAATTCTTCTGACGATTTGTATAATCTTACAGATCCCAGTGATGGGATTATAGATAATGTACATACTCTAAGGGACACGTATTGTGCCGATGTAGTTGTATTATTGGAAAATATTTCTTTTACCGGGGGATTAGGCTGGGGGTTAAGTTCAGCCACGGGCGACCCTGATTATGCCTTTTCATTATGCAGAGTGCAGCAGGTAAGCTGGTCATATACAGCAATCCATGAAATAGGGCACAACATAGGCTGTGGTCACCACGTATCACAATTAGTCCAGCCGGGTCCGGGAATATATTCCTATTCTGGCGGTTGGCGCTGGGGAAGTTCAACAGTAAAGTACTGCTCTGTTATGACTTATTCGAGCGGATCCAGTTTTTCCGATGGCATTGAAGCCACCGAAGTAGCCTTATTCTCCAATCCAAGCCTTCAGGATCATGGCTATACTGCCGGAAATGCAACCAGCGGAGATAATGCAAGAACCATAAGAGAACTTAAATCTGTTATCGCTGATTACAGATCCGGATGTAATGGATGTGACACCTTAACAAATATACTTTATGACGATGTATTAACACTTTATGGTTTTGGTGCAGGGCAATGGGGAACATGGACCGGACATAATTCTTATTCGATGACAGAATTTGCCGAGTATTATACAGGATTGACAAACCCGAACATTACAGGCCTTCAATTATATATCGGCCAGGCATTCAGTGGAGGAACAGGGGGCAATCATAAAGTTACTTTTAAGGTTTATCAGGGTGGTGGTGCAACACCTGGAGCCGTATTAGGATCAAAAGACATTGCAATAAGTTCATTAACTCCTTATGATATTAATTATATCGAATTTGACACTCCTGTTACTTTTACAGGATCAGATGTATATGTCGGCTATCAAATTTATTATAACACTCCTACTGATACTTTGAATGTAGTACAGGTAGAAAACAGAGCAAGCTCGATAAATTCAGGATTTCTGAAATATAATAATACATGGTATTCATTCCCGGATATTAGCGATCCTGGTATTTTTACATCCATAGTTGTTGATCCTATTGTCTGTGGATGCACAATAATGCCCACAGCAGCCGGAACAATTACCGGGGCCACCACTGTTTGCCAGGGACAAAATTCTGTAACTTATACAATTCCTGCAATAGCTAATGCGACATCTTATGTTTGGACATTACCCGGCGGGGCAACCGGAACAAGTTCTACAAACAGCATTACTGTTAATTTCAGCACTTCTGCAACTTCAGGAAATATTACAGTATATGGCCATAATGAATGCGGTGACGGTGCAAGTTCAAGCAAACCCATCGTGGTGAAAAACAAACCACCAACCCCAACGATATCTCAGAATGGAAATATTTTACATTCCAACGCAACAAGCGGTAATCAATGGTATAATAGCTCCGGATTAATAAGTGGCGCAACAAATCAAGACTATACAGTTACATCAAATGGTGATTATTATGTTATTGTGTCTTTAAACGGATGCAGTTCCAATCACTCTAATACAATACATATCACCAATTCTGGTATTGAATCTATCGTTGAAAATAAAACTATCAAAGTTTACCCCAATCCTGTTTCAAATGAATTAATTATTGAAATAGAAGGAAATAAAGAAACCATAAGTTTTGAAATCTATAATTCAATAGGCCAGAATATTTTCAATGGAAATTTGAAAGAAAAAACAATAATACAAACTGCTAATTTCCCTTCAGGCGTTTACTTAATAAAACTGGAGAATGGAAAGTCTTTTGAGTTTAAGAAAATTTTGAAGGAATAGAAATATAAATACATTAGATTAAAAAACAAGAATCTTAATATTACTTTTTTAAAAAGGAGACTTAATTGGAGTTTGTCCGTTCAGGACTTGCACTATATAAAGTGATCGATTATAATTTACTCAAACCGGCCTGACTGAGCCCGGGCTAATTTTTATGCTCACCCTGTCGCCACAGTGAATATTAAGGCTTCTCATGTCATCATTGCTAACCCGTGCGAAAAAGTTGACCCCGGCATTTACAACCACACTGAAAAACTCCGGTGAAGGAATGATGTCAGTAACTTCTCCGTCAAAAACATTGTAATCCTCCCTCCCATCCTGCTGAAGAAATTTTATCTCATCTTCCCGGATAAAAACCGAAGCACCAGGAGAACAAGGTTCCGATGAGTATAAATGAATACCCTCTTGGATGGTAATACAGCAAAGGCCTTCAAGGCTTTTCGATTCGATGCAGGTGAAAAAATTTCTGATGCCGGTCAACGCCGACACGAAACGGCTTGCCGGGTTTCTGAACACTTCAGCCGGAGGCCCTGTCTGCTCTATCTTTCCTGAATTAATGATGGTGAGGGTGTCCGCCAGCGAATAGGCTTCATTAAAATCATGAGTTACATGTATGATCGTCTGTCCTGCATCATTTAATTTTTTCAGCAACCTGATCATATCATACTGTATCAGCACATCCAGTGATGATAAAGGTTCATCCAGCAATAAAACCGTTGGCTCCATAGCCAGCGTCCTTGCCAGTGCCACCCTTCTTATTTCGCCGCCCGAAAGCCCGGATGGCTTGCGGTCGAGCAGGTCGGTAATATTCATTGTTTCCGCCCATTTTAATACCCTTGACCGAACTTCATTTGTTGAATATCCCTTGCCGTGAAAAGAATATGCAATATTTTTTTCCACGCTCAGATGAGGAAATATTGCATTATCCTGAAAAACCAGCCCTACCCCGCGCTTGTTTGCTTTTACAT
>CAZMPB010000235.1:0-4199 GCA_964567775.1 uncultured Bacteroidales bacterium | reverse complement strand
ATACCAGCGTAATCCAAATTCACCAATAGTGAAAATGTTAACATCAGGATTCCAGGTAATAAAAATCGGGCTCATAAATTTAGTTTAAGGTAAATACAATTTTAGTTCCGGCAACAACCTTATTTCTTTGGCAAAAGCCGGCATTAACTTCTACTACATACTGTGCATCTTTACCCGAAGGTATCGATATTTCAGAAAAAGGAGTTGTATTGGCGGCTATGCTTACAATGTTGAAATCATTATCAATGTATATAATGTCAAGGGGTATATGCGTATTTTTCATCCAGAACGACAAGGGCTGCATGGTTTCAAAAATGAACAGCATCCCGCAGGTGTCGGGCATACTTTTACGATACATCAGGCCCTGGGTTCTTTCCATATCGTTATCGGCAACTTCGATAAGAATCTTCTGTAGTATTTTTTTGTTTTGAATAAACTTCAATTCTCCGTCTTTTCTGAACTTTGGCTCTGCAAACTCTTCCTGCCGGATAACAGGACGTTGTTTTTTATTTTTCGGCGAGGGAGAAATTGAAAAAATCAGAATCAGCGCGGTTAAAACACTTAATAAGATAAGCGTTATCCAGACGACTTTCTTTTGTTTTTTTTGCACGCTAAAACTTATAATAAATGATCAGAAAAACGATAGCAAAAATAAAAGTATCAAAAAGAATACCCCGCCCTGTCCTGTCCGCTTTCAGGTTTACAAGGTAGAGCCTGAGCGCTATCGCATTCGGGACCAGTCCAAGAATAAATATTGTTGAAAGTTTGAATATGGGCTGATCATTGTTTTGATGGTTTACCAATACGGTGACATTTAACAGATACAATATTCCGATGCATATTGCCGGCATCAGCAGGCCTAAAATGATACCGAGTACAAATGAGTCTTTCTTTAAAAATTTAAACATTGTTTTTCCATTTTTTTATGATCGGAATAGCATGATGTGCGGTAAAATCAACATGAACAGGCACCACTGAAACGTAATTATTGCCGAGGGCCCACTCATCTGTATCTTTTCCTTTATCGGTATTTTCAAATATTCCTGTCAGCCAGTAATAATTCCGTCCGTGCGGATCCTTGCGTTCGTTAAATTCTTCTTTCCAGTGCGCGTTGGCCTGCCGGCAGATCTTTATTCCTTTTAGTTTTTTTTCATTTTTTGGAAAATTTACATTCAGGCATGTTTTGGCTGGCAAACCGTATTTCATCAGGTTCAGACAGATTTTTTTGATATAATCAGCCGTATGGCCGAAATCAGCATGGTATGAATAATCGTCCAGAGAAAAACCGGCAGACGGAATATTGACCATAGCTCCTTCGAGCGCTGCCGACATCGTACCGGAATAAATAATATTTACTGAAGAATTAGAACCATGATTAATGCCTGATACCAACAGATCAGGCTTGCGGTGCAACACCTTATCAATAGCAAGTTTTACACAATCAACAGGAGTGCCGCTGCAGCAATATTCTTTATAGTGATCATCCACTGAAATTTTTTGCATCCGCAAGGGAGAACTGACAGTGATTGCATGCCCCATACCCGATTGAGGCTTATCGGGAGCCAAAACAACAACATCTCCAATCTCACGCATTAAACCAATGAGGAACCTTATACCGGGTGCGCCGACCCCGTCGTCATTAGTTATTAGTATCAGTGGCTTTCCCATACTCATTTTTTAGCAAAATTACTACTTTTTGCAATATTTTGCACCACCAAAATCAGCAGGCCAACCCGAAACGTTAATTTCATTAATTGTCTTTTTTATTATTAATTTTATTTAACTTTACTGCCTTCATAAGATTATCATGAAAAACACAACGGTCAGATCGGTCAGTTATTATTTTTTTTCTCTTCTGGTTATCCTCACACCTTTTCTTATGCTGCAAAACTATTTGCAGAATGCCATAGGGCGTGCATCAAGGGCAGCGATAGACCTTGGGTTTATCCGTATTCCATATGTTGTGATCATTGCCGCTGCTGTTCTGATACTGTTTTTTTATTTTCAACGAAAAAGGCTGAATAAAAAAAGACTCCTTTATCTTGTGTTAATTTTCCTTTTTGTTGCCATCGGACAGAAAACAGCCGACTATTATTATAATCATCACTTCTACGACCTTCAGCACAACTGGCATTATATTGCTTACGGCCTTTATGCTCTGGTTGCATTCCGGAGATTTACCATAAAACCTGTGTCAACGCATAAAATACTTTTCAGAATTTTTTATTCCGCATTAGCCATCTCAGTTTTCGATGAATTCATTCAGGTATACATCTCCAACAGGGTCTTCGATCTTGGGGATTGCGGAAAAGACCTCTGGGGAACAATGGCCGGGATACTTTTTGTTTTTTTCTACCTCGAAGATGGAAAAGGATTCACCAATTACAGGTTGAGAAATAAAAAGCTGAAAGAATACTATACAAATCCGTTTTCACTATTGTGTCTTGAAATTATTTTTGCGTATATCATGCTGTTTGTTGCTTCGCAAATTACCGAATCGCAGTATATTATCAACGTTATAACTATTACCCTGCTATGTTTTACCATCGTTTTTTTGCTGATACATGCAGGCGTGAATAAAATAGCCCGATGGATAATCAGAGGCGCCCTTTTCTTGATAATTATTTTTGTTTTTGTTTCCGCCCGCTTTGGCAGGACGGATATAAAATTTGTAAGGCCCTGGTATATTAATTATAACGGCATCCCGCTTTTATTTTTTGATTATATGATATTCCCTAACGGAACTTTCAGGACAGTTGACAAAAAAGTTTTATTTAATATACGCGACAAACAAAAAATTGAACATCTTGGTCCTGATATTTTACTGGTAGGGAAAGGGAATAAAGGCGAGGGAGGAAAAGGCTGGAACGATATTTTAACAAGCGAAATGGCTTTTAATACTTATAAAGGCAAGGTTTATCAGATCATCAAGCTACCCAACCGCCAGGCTTGTGAAACATTCAACAGGTTGAAAAAAGAAAAAAAGAAAGTGCTTTTTATCATTCACAATGAATAGTCATGGCAAAAAAAATTATAAAAAATAAAAAAATAAATACCGTCACAAATGACCCTTATCTCATTGCAGATAAAATAATCATCATCGGCCTGTTTATCATTTGGGGCACATTAATAGTTTTCGGAGTTTTTACCCTTATACAGCCGCAATGGCTCGTGGAATTGGCAAAACCCGGACGGACGGAGGAAGCTATGGTTAATATTAATGCAGGGAACTCATACCTGTACAAGGCCAATAAAAAGAATTTAATGCAGGATTACCAGCTAGCGCTGACCAACTACCAGGCAGCTCTGAAAATTGACACTTCCAACATTGAGGCATTGGCAAATACAGGAGTGACATATTTGTATATGAACAGACTGGATGAAGCCAAGGCAACTTTTGAGAAATGCCTCATTATTGATACTAACAGCCGTTACCATACTTATGTATACCTGGGTGATGTTTACGAGCGTAAAGGTGAGATTGAAAAAGCCCTTGAATACTACCTGCTTTCTGCCCAAACTCATCCTGATCCTGCATATCCCCTTCGGAAAGCAGGTTTGTTCAATATACGGCTTAACAATAATGATGAAGCCATTAAGTATCTCAAACAATCCATCGCGATGGCCAAAAGCTTCGAAAATTCATACAGGTCAACATTGGCAGAAGCACGGTTTAATATAATAAATAGCAATGACACAGTGAATCTGGAAATAATCAGTAAAGAACTTCAAAAGCCGGATTTCACTGAGGATGTAAAACGATATGACAAGATAATTTTTGAACAAATGCTTAAAAAAAGCAAAGACCTGGGTTACGCATATATGTACCTCGGCGATGCCTATTTTTCAAAATCTCAGTTTGATTCGGCCTACATCAACTACCAGCAGAGTCTTACTTATAATTCTGTCCTTATTGAAAGAATTAAAGATAAGAAGGCATTTGCCTACAATCAGATGGCGCTCCATAATGAGAAAAAATAATTGCCAAACAAAAATCACCTCATTACTTTTAAGAAATTTTTTAAGATTTTATGGAAATTCCCTGAAATCTCATCTTTTATTAAATTTTTAAAATAAATCATATGAAAAAACTAGTTTTATTAATGCTTTTTGCAGGCATAATATCTTCAACCATGGCTGAAGATCAGCCCCAACCCATCAAATCGAGAATCAAAGAAGTGACGGTGTTTTTCAACGGG
>CAZMPB010000234.1:0-4208 GCA_964567775.1 uncultured Bacteroidales bacterium | reverse complement strand
TCACAACAAGGTACCTTAAACAACTTAGATGCAGGCACATCACCAATTCCTGCTTGTGATACTATTGCGCACACGGGCTATTTCACTCCTGACAATCCATTTTCGGGATTGATCGGATGCCCTTTAAACGGGACATGGAACCTTGAAATCTGCGATAACTGGGGCCAGGATAACGGATATATTTTCTGGTGGTCACTAAGCCTGGATCCTTCCTTGCTGCCCACAGGTTGGAGTTATCAGGTTCCTATTGATACTGTGATCTGGGACGGCTCCTTTTTCGATATTATTAATGATAGCACCATTATGGTTATCCCTGATTCTGGGGGAACCTTTGAATATAACGTTGAAGTAATTGATATTTTCGGATGCTCATACGACACGACATTACAATTACAGGTTGTTCAAACTCCGGAAGTGGAACTTGGTCATGATACTACTTTATGCGGAAATAACTTAAACTATATCCTGGATGCCGGCCCGGCTTCACAGTATACATGGTCGACCGGAGGGAATTCTCAAACACAGCCGGTAACATCTACAGGGTATTATTTTGTTACCGCGGAAAATCATAATACCGGCAATACACTTACCTGCCTCGATCAGGACTCTGTTTTTATCAGGGTTCTTGCACAGCCAGCCTCTGCTGATCTCGGGCCGGATACATGCAGTACAGTACCATTCCCTTTAGATGCCGAAAATGGCGGAAGTGTTTTTCAGTATAATTGGTCTACAGGGGACACTTCTCAGGTAATAACAGTCATCACAAGCGGGACATATTCAGTTACTGTTGCCGAAGAGTATGGTTATAATTGTGAAATAATCGATTCCCGTGTGGTAACCATCATTCCCGAGCCCGAGCCTACCATCGGCCCGGATTCAACCATCTGCAGCTTTAACTATTTCCGCATGAAAGTGAAAGACCCCGCCAACCTGCTGGATCAGTATCAGTATTCCTATTTATGGTCAACAGACCCTGTATCCAATCTGAACGGGCAAACCGCACGCGACGTTGAATTCGGCTGCCTGACACCCGGAGTTACTTACAATGTTTCAGTGGCTGTTACGGGTTGTAATACGGTGACCGGCTCGCGGGTTATTACATCGGAAAACTGCCAGTTGGAAATGTATAATATCATTACACCCAATGGTGATACGCATAATGAAGCATTTGCAATTAAGGGAATTGAGAATTTTCCTAACAGCACCCTGCAGATATATAACCGTTGGGGAAAAAAGATTTATGAATCCAATAATTATGATTGTCATGATGAAGGAGGATCCCCTGTAGGAACAAACTGCTGGGATGGCGGAAAAGATGCCGACGGGGTATATTATTATGTCCTTACTGTAAATTATGGCGATTCAGAAGGCTGTGTCGAAGAGGTTAATTATCATGGCACGATTACCATTGTCAGATAATATTTAATTTTTTCTCTTAAAAAAACCATCCCCAGGATCGGGGATGGTTTTTTTTAATACTTTAGACGATATTTTATTTTTATGAAAAAAATCCTTTTTATACTTTTCTTATTACCGTTGTTAGTTTCGGCTCAGTTTCAGGATGATTTCTCAGACGGGGATTTTACGGGGTCTGTTGCATGGTCGGGCACAAATGCTTACTTTGTTGTGAATAATGAGGTATTGCAAAGCAATGGCCCCAATACGAACGGAAGTTCCCTTGGCGACACCCTCTATCTTTCAACGCCAAGCACAATGATGGATAGCACCGAATGGAGCTTTTTGCTTGATTTTGATTTTAACCCGACTGCGGATAATCTGGTGAGGATTTTTATTGTTTCTGACAGTGCCGATTTACGAAAAAGCCTTAATGGTTATTACATAGAGATAGGGCAGACCTCGGCCGATTATATTAAATTTTACAAAAAGGCTGGGACGGTTTCCTCCTTACTTTTTACAGGAACTACAGGTTTTCCGGGCAATCTTAAAGCAAAAATAAAGGTTACCCGTGATTCAATGGGTAACTGGAATATCTACACAGATCCCACATATACAGGAATAAGTTATATTTCTGAAGGCGCATCTTTTAATGAAAATTCCTTTACCTCCACATCTTATTTTGGCGTTTACTGCCAGTACAAAACTGATTCAAGATTTAATCAATATTTTTTCGATGATTTTTATGTCGGATCAATAATTGGCGACACCATATTACCCACGGCACAGTCAGCCACGATAGATTCAACATGGACGGGGCTCGATGTTTTGTTTTCGGAAAATGTCGACCTGCAAACATCTCAAAATACGGGTAATTATACGCTCTTGGGCTATGGAAATCCTTTGACGGCAGGCAGGGACACCGCTGATTTACGCAAGGTAAACCTGACATTTTCCACTTTATTTGCACAGGGAATTCTGTATTCCCTGGAAATTGATAATGTCCGGGACTCCAGCGGAAATATCATGAAAAAAGACACCCTCGTTTTTTCAAATTATGCTCCGGTTCCTTACGATATTGTTATCAACGAAATAATGGCTAACCCCGGCAGTAGTTTTGGCGGATACGAATATCTTGAGTTGTACAATACGAAAAATCTGCCGATAAATCTGGATGGCTGGAAAGTGGAAATCAATGGTTCTGATAAACCATTAACCGGCTTTATTCCGGGAAATGGGTACCTGATATTAGCAGATCAGGACGCTAATTCTACGCTTTCTCCTCTTGGAACACTCATTTCTTATTCGTCTTTTTCACTTTCAAATGATGGCGCAAGAATAATTCTCAAAGATGGCCATGAGGGTATTATTCATTATGTGGAATACAACCTGAGCTGGTATCATAACGTCAAAGATGAAGGCGGATGGTCGCTCGAACAGGTTAATCCCCAAAACCCCTGCGGCGAAGCGTCAAATTGGCGTGCATCCAACGATATCAGAGGCGGGTCTCCCGGTATGGTAAATTCGGTTTTGGACTCCAATAATCGAGACATGAACCTACCCATACTTGTCAGGGCATCAGCAAAGCGCGAAAATAAATACCGCGTTAAGGTTTATTTCAGCGAAATACTGGATAGCGCTTCAATGAGCGATCTTTCTAAGTATTATGTTGAATACTCAGGCCAGTTTATCGCTAATCCCATTTCAATCAACCTGGATTATCCTGCCTATAAATCAGCAGAATTGTTTTTTGCGGATTCTTTTCAGATGAATAAAATTTATACAGTATTTGTTACCGATAGCCTGTACGATTGTGTGGGGAATAAAATCAGTGTAAATCAAACGGCAAAATTCGGTATTCCTTTTTTCCCAAAGGATTCAGCAGCTTTGGTTATAAATGAAGTGTTGGCGGACCCCAAAGCGGGAGGTGTTGATTTTGTTGAAATATACAATCGTTCCGATAAGGTTTATGACTTTGCCGATATGAATCTTTCCTCATTGACCGAATCAAAAAACATAATAAACCATGCCGACCTTGATAAGTTTGATAACGTACTGAGCCTTCCGGGTTCATACACCGTTCTTTGTACCGATCCCGAGGCGGTGAAGAGCCAATACTATACCCCGAACCCTTATAATTTCATTGAAATGGAATCTTTCCCTTCGCTGAATAATGATGGAGGAACCGTCATACTGACCAACGACAGCGATCTCAAGGTTATCGACCAAATGTCGTATACGGATGATATGAATTATCCCTTGCTTAACTCTGCCGATGGCGTTTCTCTCGAGCGTGTCAGTTACAACCGCCCGGCAAGTGATATCACCAACTGGCATTCGGCGGCAGAGCCTGTCGGTTTTGGCACTCCTGCTTACCTGAATTCGCAGTTCATCGCGGATACCGTAACAGACGGCACCGTCAGCCTCGACCTTGAAATATTCTCCCCGGACAACGACGGGTACAACGACGTCCTGAATATTTATTGCAAAAGCGACACCCCCGGCAAAATGGTGAATATTGCTATTTATGACTCTAAAGGCCGGTTAATAAAATACCTGGTGCGCAACGAGCTTATGTCAAGCGAAAGCGTTTACTCATGGGATGGAATAAACGAAAATAACCTGAAAGCCAATATCGGGATATACATCGTTTTCGTTGAAATGCTTGGGCTGGATGGAAAAGTTGATCATTTTAAAAGAACTGTGGTATTGGCCACCAAGTTATAATTACAAGGTGGTAAAATGAGCGAACATCTTTAAACCCAACCTGGACAAGCCAGAACCAAATAGGAAAAAATTGTAACTTGCCTTCA
>CAZMPB010000233.1:0-4336 GCA_964567775.1 uncultured Bacteroidales bacterium | reverse complement strand
ATACAATCTCGATAAAAAAGTGATCAACGTTGATAAGAACCTGCTGACCTCGGGGGGCACTGCCCTGGATATCATGCAGACGATACCTTCTGTAGATGTTGATATTGAAGGAAACGTAAGTTTACGGGGTTCGCAGAATGTGACCATATTTATTGACGGGCGCCCTTCGGGCCTCACCAGCCTCGATCAGATGCCCGCCAGCATGATCGAAAAAGTGGAGATCGTTACAAACCCTTCGGCACGCTACGACCCTGATGGTATGTCGGGAATCATCAATATCGTAACCAAACGAAAAAAAGAAGCCGGCTATTACGGCATGATCTCAGCCAACGTGGGAACGGGCGGGAAATACACAGGCTCGCTGAATTTTGGATATAATGTAAAAAAGTTTAATATTTATACAAACCTCGACGGACGTATCTTTGGCATGAAATCCTTTACCAATTCTTACCGCGAAGTTTACCAAAATGATTCGACCTATTACTATAAACAATTGTCTGAATCAAAGAGACAAGGCAAGTTTGGTAATATCAAACTGGGAGCTGATTATTTTATAAATAGTAAAAATACCTTGTCGGTATATGGCGAATATAACATCAGGCGTTACAATCCCAATAATTTTACGGATTATTACAATTTAGATTACGACAGCCTACTCACAAGTTATTATAGCCGGCAGAACAATATGACCGGATCGCATGGAGGATATGAGCTTGGCCTCGATTATAAACTGACTTTCAATAAAAAAGGCCGCGAACTGACGTCCAGTGTTTTTTACTCCAATACGCCTTCAGATGACGAGACGAACATCACTACTACCTATTATAATACCGACATGACTCCAAGTGCTGAGCCTGCATGGATGCAAAGAAATATCTCCGCTGAAAAAAATATTCGCTTTTACGGGCAGGTTGACTATGTTCATCAGATGGATAAATGGGGCAGAATAGAAACCGGGTATAAATATCAGAACCGTTCAAATTATGAAGATTATCAGTCTTTTTACCAGGACAGTGCCGGCATTCTCCAGTATGATTCCATGCCCAGCAATATATTTAAAAATACGCAGCAGCTTCATTCGGCTTACCTGATCTATGCCAATAATATCAATAAATTCAAGTTTCAGTTGGGCATACGTTACGAGGACGCCATTACTGTTTCGGAACAGCAGACCATGGATTCGATTTATAAAAGTGATTATTTTAATCTCTTTCCCACCGTTCACTTAAAATATGAATTTACCGACCGCCACGCCATTCAGATCAGTTACAGCCGCAGGGTCAACCGCCCCCGCTCGGGCAACCTGAATCCTTTTATCGATTATTCAGACCCGATGAACTTATCGGCAGGGAATCCATACCTGAAACCTGAATTTACTAACTCTTTCGAACTCGGCCACCTGATAAGTTTTAAAGAGACATCCTTTAATACCACTTTATTTTACCGTGAAACCAACAATATGATCACCCGGGTGCTCAATATACTGGACAGCGGAATGACATTTACTTCGTACCAGAATCTTGATAAAGGAAGTTCGTTCGGGCTTGAATTTATTTACACACAGGGTATCTTTAAGTGGTGGAAGATAAACGCCAATTTCAGCCTGTTCGGAACAAAATATTACGGGGAATCGTCTATCGAAGGCTTCAATGATGTACATCCAAGCTGGACCACCAAGATCAATTCTTCCATGACATTCTGGAAATCCTTTGATGTACAGCTTGGCTTTAATTACAATTCCTCGCAGATTACCGCTCAAAGCCGCGGATGGGGCCCCGGGGGGATGGGCGGATCCGATGCACAGGGTAAACGACTGGCGAACTATAGTTTTGATATCGGGCTGAAAAAGGACTTCTTTAAAAATACACTGACACTTACACTCCGCCTGAGCGATGTGTTCAATACACGAAAATCCGAAGTGATTACCTATGCCACTGATTATTATTCAGATGTTAACCGCTGGAGCGATTCACGGGTGCTGTTTTTTGGTGTTTCTTATAAGTTCAATAAAGGCATAAAACCTAAAAAGAAAATACAACGGCAGGATGATAAGGAGGAAGAACTAGATTATTAAACCAAATTCCGCATTATAATTCCTTTTAGAGAACTTTTTCTTACTTATTTCAGACGTGTCGTTCTGATCAGAGTTTGTCCATAGTGTCCGACTTCATCCCCGCCTGATCCGCCAGTTATCGGACAGTCGGGCAGGATAATTCTTGTTTTGAAAACAGTCATCCGCCGCTTCGGACTCCTGACTTTCAATACTGCGCTGGCCTCAAACCCGAACTTTCTGACTCAGACACGAAGATTAATGACAAGTACTAATTATACTACAAAATTTTTTTTATGGAGCGATAGGCCTGCATCACTATCTGGTTAATGATGGTCGCATAAAAAATACATACCGAAAAAGTGACAGCCCAGTATTGATGCCATATCACATGACAAAGGACAAATAAAGTTACCAGCAGGATACTGCTGATAACCAGTTCAATTTTATTTGCATGCTCATCTGAAATTTTCCCGGAAGTAATAAAATCAAACCATAATCCCATGGCCATTAAAGTAGCCTGAATGGCATTTATCAGCGGAAAAATAATTAACCAGCTTGTTACTTCACCCTTCAGATGATCATAAACATTCCATGCCACAAGATAATCCGCCAGGATGATGGCATACAACATAATTTTCTTTTCCCAATTTCTTTTTGCTCGTTTCGAAAAGGCATGCACGACCGGCAACAGGATGATGGCCATAACTGCAAGGACAATAAGCAGACTTAAAACAATATGAAAAAAGCTATCCTGTCTGAACATCAGCCGAAACATATTTAAGCATGAGTCAGCACTTGCAACAATAAAGAGTATGGCCACAAGGCTATGAAGAAACAACGTCAGTTCGTCAAAATCGGGGAAGAGGAATTTTAGTATCGCATTTTTTATTTTTGCGGGATTCATTTCTTATGGGATCACTACTACCGGAAAATCCGTATCAAAATTCAGGAAATGCTGTTCACCCAATATCATCGTCATAAAATGTTTATAGGCCGGGGTAAAATTAAATTCGTTTATATCATAATAGATATCGGGCAAAGGCTTGTTGCCGATGGAGCCCATATCAACTGAAGCCGTATTGAATTCTTCAAGGGCGGGGTACTGTACTACTTTCTGCATCACCGGCATCTGTCCGAATTCTTTACGCAGCAGCAGGTCTACCATTTTATCGGCCAGGGCCTGTGTCAGGCGGCGGTCGTAAAGCCTGCATTGTCCGGAACGTGCATAATAACCAGATATCTGGGCACGGGCTTCGATTTTCAGTTTGTTGGTAATTTCCGAAGCTATCACGCCGCTGATGCCTCCAAACCGGGGATGCCCGTATTCATCGACTTCCGAACTGGCATGTACCACATCTACTTTGTTTTTTTGTTCATCGTACCAGCGTACGCCTTCTGAAACAGCGATCACCAGTGCTTTTTTCCTGGAACTCAGGTACGCTTCTTTCACAGTTTCAAAAAAGAAATCTTTACGCTCTTTGGTCATCTCATATTCGGGCACTAATGCAAGATCGGCGCCTCCAAATACTGCACTGCCTGTAAGCCAACCCGCATCACGGCCCATAACCTCAAGCACGATGATACGCGAATGAGAATAGGCTGTAGTACGAATGCGGTCTGTAAATTCCATGATCCCTTTGGCAGCCGAAGGAAAACCAGGACAAAGCACGGCCTCGATGCTTTTTTTATTATAGTGGTGAATAGTGCGGGTACGCAGGTCGTTGTCGATAGTTTTGGGAAAGCCGAGTACTGGGATACCTTCTGTTTCATAAAGTCTTTTTGCAGCACCGTTGGTATCATCTCCCCCAATGGTAACAACCACATCGATCTTATATTTCTTGAGGTTTTGTAAAATCTGGGGGACACGGTTCTCAGGATTCTTCTTTGACGGGAAAGGGTTTGTGCGGCTTGATAACAGCGCTGTTCCCCCATAAATACCGTCATAAGGCTGATATGAAAGATCCACAATATCACCATTACCCAAGAGGCCCTTCCAGCCCTTGCGAATGCCATATACTTTAAAGCCCAGCATGGAGGCCCTGTTTCTTATCGATTCAATACTTGAGTTCAAGGCCGGTGTATCTCCGCCGCCTGTGAGTATTGCAAGGGTTTTCCCTTCATATATTTTGTTGCTTTTTTTCATTTTTTGCTTTTATTATTTTGACTGGCAAATATAGGATATTTTTTTAAAAAGGAGGATTGGGAAGATAATATTAGGGGGTTAGCTTTTAGACTGTTAGACTGTTAGACTGTTAGACTGTTAGACTGTTAGACTGTTAGACT
>CAZMPB010000232.1:0-4349 GCA_964567775.1 uncultured Bacteroidales bacterium | reverse complement strand
TCTATTGATATTAATTGCCTACGGCAAATATTAACAGATTAATAATTAGCATTTTGATAAAATAACAATTATTCATTTATCCCGAACTCAGGTTATGAATAAATTTGATTTAAGAAAAACGATCAACATTCTACGAAAAGATGTTTGCCATCATTGACATAGAAACCTGCGGCGGTACTTACGAATTCCGCAAAGGAGCCATCACGGAGATATGTATCCTGGTGCACGACGGACTTCAGGTGGTTGAGAAATTTACAACACTGATCAATCCGCAGTGTCATATAAGTCATTTTTACCGGAATATTTCAGGTATTACGGACGCAATGGTGGCCGATGCCCCGAAGTTTTACGAAGTTGCCGGCAAGATCCTTGAGATGACCGAGAACAGGGTTTTTGTGGCTCACAATGTCAGCTTTGATTATAACTTCATAAAAGCGGAATTTGCTTCCCTGGGCTATAAATACAAAAGAGAAACCCTTTGTACAGTCCGCCTGGCGCGCAAACTATTACCCGGGAGAATATCATACAGCCTGGGGCATTTGTGCGCTTCGCTGGGTATTGAAATTGAGGGCCGGCACCGGGCAGAAGGCGATGCCGTAGCCACGGCACAACTTTTTGATCTGTTGTTGCAACTCAAGGCCCAGGATCCTCAGTACAAGAACATGGGTGTTGAAGGGATCATGACAAGAAGGATCGACAAGATCAAAGAATACATTTTAAAAAAACTGCCCGAAGAATGTGGCGTGTATTATTTTCTGGATAAAGACCAGCATATAATCTATATCGGCAAGAGCCTGAATATGTATAGCCGGGCGCTCAGCCATTTCAATACTCATGAGAAAAAAGGCAAGAACATGCTGAATGATTTGTACAATGTTGATTTTGTCCTTACCGGCAGCGAAGCTATTGCCCTGTTGCTCGAATCAGAAGAGATAAAAAAGCACAAGCCAAAATACAACCGCAGCCGGGTTACGGACACGTTTACACATTCCATCGACTGGTTCAAAGATGAAAAAGGCATCATTAATTTTAAGATTGTTCCTTTTGAAGAATCCGAAAATGCCTTGCAATCCTTTACCAGTATGGTTTCCGCCAGGGAGCGGCTCGAGTATTGGATTGATGAATACACACTCTGCATCAATCATTGCGGGCTGATGTCAAAAGATGCCGTTTGCTTTAATCACCAGATAAAAAAGTGCAATGGCATCTGTGCAGGACAGGAAGAAGTTGAAGTATATAATGCACGAGCCGGCGAAATTCTGAAACACTATCTGTCTGAAGAAGAAAATTATGCCATTATTGACAGGGGAAGAACGGAGGAAGAACGGTCTGTGATCCTTGTTGAAAACCGCCGGTATTCGGGCTACGGATATATAGATGCCTCCTGTGTTGTATTTACACCGGAAGATTTCAGGGATTACATCACCAAGGCAAATTATTATCCTGATGCGGATGTGCTGTTGCGGGGGTGGCTTAAAAGGGGACGAATCTTAAAAAAAATTGTTTGGTAGTATCTTTTACTAAAAATATCCTTATGACATTTGAACGTTTGTGCTTAATTAGCGGGGCTTTGCAGAAAAAAAGGATTTTGTCAATTATTTCTTTAGCAGCTTCATGGTTTCCCTGAAATCGGTTCCGCTTATTGCTAAGAAATAAACTCCGGCCGGAAGATCTCCTGTTTCGATTTTATATTCAGTAACAGGAGCGATATTCTCAATAATTTTCATTGAGTTTCCAAGCACATCACAGATCTCGATTTTATTTACTTCAGAGGCTTTATCTGAGAGTTTCAGGGTGATCGCATCGCTGAAAGGATTGGGAAAAAGCCCAAAATGATCGGTAACTACATCAGCAATAGCTGCTGTTCCGCTTACTTTAATGATCCATCCGTCGGCGCTTCCGTAATTTACGGTTACATCCTGATCGCCGGAATAAGTAAAACCGGTCACCACACAAACTCCGGGTATTTCTTCGTAAACATGAAAACTCTCGTCCTGTCCGGATCCGCCACAGCAGCGCTGCCATTGCAATGTACCTGATGAGTGGATCTTAGCCACCCAAACATCCGGGTCAAAGAAACCGCCGCTGTGGAAGCCGGAAACGTCGCCATCTGTGGAGTTTGTTAATCCGCACATAAAAAAGCCGCCATCGTTTGCAAGCGCCAGGCCGTTAGCCTGATCATCTCCGCTTCCGCCATAACATACTGCTGAGGTGAATAATCCTGAAGCGCTGATCTTTACCAGCCAGAAGTCGTCGGAGCCCTGTGATCCGTGATGCCCTGTCACATCACCGTTGTTTTGTGTGCTGCTATATCCGAGCGCGGCATAGCTGCCGTCGCCGAGTTGTACAATGGCATTACATTCTTCTGTTTCAGAGCCACCGAAACATTTGGACCATTCCAGACTGAGCGAAGCGGACAACTTTGCGATCAGCATATCTGATCCGCCGTGGTAGCCAATGGCATCGCCGTCTGAGGAAAAGGTTCTTCCGCACACGATGCAGCCATTGTCAGCAGTAAGCGCCATGTTAATACCTTCATCATAACCAGTCCCCCCTATACACTTCTGGTAGAGCAAAGTTCCGGAACTGCTTATTTTTATCACCCAGAAGTCTTCACTGCTGCCGTGATTACCGCTCACATCACCGTCATCAGAATAAGTACTTCCGGCCACATAAAAATCCCCTCCCGTTGTCCGGACCATAGCTGCTGCATCGTCATCGTCGGTTCCGCCATAACATTCCGCCCACGACAGCGCCCCCGCGGAGGTTATTTTCAGCACCCACACATCACTGCCATAGGTTCCGTGATGTCCTGTTACATCGCCGTCAAATGAATCTGTCCAGCCGGCAACCATAAAACCGCTATCGGCTGTCTGAATAATATCGAGTCCTTCATCGTCTTCGCTGCCTCCAAAAAGTTTTGACCATTGAATAGTACCTGACACATTAATTTTACATACCCATAAATCATTATTGGCGGTTGTTCCATGATGACCGGAAAGATCACCGTTGGTGGATTCTGAAAATCCGACAAAAGCATAGCCGCCGTCACTGGTGGGAATGGTTTTCCATGCATATTCGTGGCCTGTACCGCCGTATGACTTCTGCCAGCTCAGGACAGGCTGTGCCTGCATGGTATGCACTAACAGTGCAAGGGTAATAAAAGCAAGTATTCTATTCATAACGAAATATTAAATTTATCATGGGTTAATTGTTTCTTTGACGCTGTTTGCAAAAATAAAGACAGGATAACCATTGCTTATCGTGTATTAAGAAGCATAAAAATAGGGATTATATTAAAAGTAATGCTGAAAAATGTAAAATTGTTGAAAATACTGTTAAACCGTGGTACTGAAATCATCAAATGATTTAGTATAAAATATTTATTATATGATAAAATGAATTATTTTTCGTATCTTGCAAGCTAATTAAAAACTAACATGATGAAAAAAATTTTTGTCTTAATGACAGCATTGTCAATGATCTTTGCTGGATACAGCCAAACGGCTGAGAATTATTTAGCTCAGGGAAATGCTAAGTATGCTACCCTGGATTACAAGGGAGCCATTGCCGACTATACCAAGGCGATAGAAATCAGCCCCAGGGTAACGGAGGCTTTTTATAACAGAGGTCTGGCAAAATATAACCTCCGCGATAACAATGGAGCAATTGCAGACTATACAACAGCGATAGAAATTAATCCTAAAAATGCAGATGCTTTTTATAACAGGGCGCTGGTAAAGGGAATACTTCTGGACTTCGATGGTTCTGTTGCAGATTATTCCAAAGTTATAGAGATTAACCCTGAAAATGCAGATGCTTATAATAACAGGGGTATTACAAAGAGCAATCTTAAAGATTATACCGGCGCAATTGAAGACTATAGTAAAGCGATAGTAATCAACCCGGCGTATGTATTGGCATATATCAACAGAGGAGAGGCTAAAATTGCGTTGGCCCAAAAAGTCAGCGCTTGTTCAGATTTTAAAAAAGCCAAAGAACTGGGAGCCTTAAATATGGATGATATGATGAAAAAATACTGCAAATAATATTTGATTTCCATATTTATTTGGAAACTTCTGACAAATACCCCAATCATCTGAGGTAGTCTCTCGGCCGTTTATAACTTTAAAAATCCATATTCCGCATTTTAAATTTCCATCGCGTAGCGTTAGGAATAAATTAGGTAGCGTTTATAACAGGAATTCCATCGCCAAAATTCCATGTATCCATTGGTTATTTTAACCGAAGCTGTGCAATTTCAAGGAGAGGCACAGCCTGTAATCAGAGTTGTACAAATTAACAAACCACATATTGCCGTTTTGCAACTCCATACAGAAAAAAATCCT
>CAZMPB010000231.1:0-4369 GCA_964567775.1 uncultured Bacteroidales bacterium | reverse complement strand
CCTGAATGTCTTGTTTAATAACGAAATGTTTTATGCTCATTTTTCGATGTACGGCACCTTATCAAAAGATGTGGAACTTACTCACGGCAAAAGTTTTCTGAATCTGGCCGAGTCGTTTATTCCGCGGGTACTTGTTCCCGAAAGGTCTGCAGATGCTTATACGCATTATACTACCTCCGTGCATGCAAAACAGGGGCAGGGCTATAGTCTCCACCATGCAACGGGATGGTATATAAATTTCGGGATTATCGGCACCCTGCTTGCCGGACTCATTTGGGGCCTGGTATGGGGCCTGGTAATCAAAAAGAACTTCCGGATCAGCAGGGTGAAAAATAAATTTTTTATAATTTTATATGTCTTAGCGCCTACACTATTTGTTGCCTTCATTCCTAACCTTATACGAAACGGCATCGAAGGATATAAAGCATTGCTTCTGGAAGCATTCATTATCCCGACAGTAATAGTTTTTGTTGCACAAATGGATTTAATTACCTTCATCAAATCAAAAACGCTCAAAAAATAGATCTTCACGGTGAAAAAATTAAAAAAAATATTCGCGGCGCAAAATCTCTTTTATTTTTCATTGTTATTAGTTTCATTCTCGGTTCCTTTGTACCGAAAGATCGCCCCTGTGGCTATCATGTTGTTTTTTTTGGCCTGGTGTGCATTTATTATTGCAGAACGAAAAAAAAATCACTTTAAATTTAATTATACATGCTTGTTTTCTGTTCTGCTGTATCTTGTAATTGTAATTTCTTTATTATATACTACGGATATGAAGGCCGGACTTTTCGACCTGGAAGTAAAATTCAGCCTGCTGCTTTTCCCTGTACTAATGTCTTTTTCCAATGGTTTTATTTCCGAAAGAAAACGTTTTGATAATGTATTGTCGGCCTTTGTCCTGGGCACTTTTACCATAACGATTGTTTGCCTGATCATTGCGTTTTACCGGTGCTTTACTGTTTTTTTTACGGTTGATTTTTTTACGTATACCTACCTGGCAAGTTTTCATCATCCAACCTATTTTGCCATGTTTATCAATTTGTCCGTTACTGTCTTGCTGAGCAGGCTTATCGAGCGGTGGCGTGACCTGAATCTGAAGAAGAAAACAGGGATTAGCATCCTGGTAATTTATTTTATTTCATTCATATTATTGTTGAATTCCAAAGCAGGGATATTGGTACTGTTTCTGAACTTAATGGGAATTATATTTTATTATACACTGATCCGGAAAAAAATATATGTTTTTGTTTTACTTTTTGCGGCTGTGAGCTTCTGCAGTTTCATGGTGGTTCGTTTGGTGCCTTTTGTAAATTATCGTTTTCAAGAAATGAGCAGTTCATTAAAAAATATCAAAGCAATAAACAAAAATCCCGACAACGACTCAGAACAACGCATACTAATCTGGAAATATTCTTTACAAATAATTTCGGATAAGTGGCCTACAGGTGTAGGCGCAGGTGATGTTAAGCCAAGCCTGAATAAAACCTATCTTGATAATGGATTTGCCCGGGGGTTTGAAAAAAACCTCAACTGCCATAACCAGTTTTTGCAAATATTTGTATCAGCAGGTATTTTAGGGTTTCTTCTCCTGATTTTATTATTGGTTTCGATGTTGATCATTGCCATTAAAAAAAGAAATATCGTTTTATTTTCATTTTTTATTATCATTACAGGAAACATGCTCACTGAGTCCATATTGGAAACTCAGGCAGGCACCGTTTTCTTTGGTTTTTTTATTGCATTTTTAGTTAGTTTTCGTTCCGGTATTTTTGAGAAAGGTTTATCGAAGTGATTTTGCATCCCAATGGAGCTTATTAGTTTAAATGTATCTGACGATAATTGGAATTTAATTATTTTTGAACCTTTTTAAGCGTTGTGTCATAGTTTGTGGATATGAATATTTTGCTGATTAATCATTATGCTGGGTCTGACAGTATGGGGATGGAGTACCGTCCCTATTATTTTGCAAAGGAATGGAAAAAGCATGGCCATCAAACCACTGTTGTAGCCGCTACTCATTCACATATCCGTGCGCATAATCCTGTAATCGAAGGCGGATACAGCTATACAGATATCGATGGTATTGAGTATTTGTGGATCAGAACTCCCACATATAAGTCGAACAGTCCGAAACGATTTCTCAATATGCTGGCCTTTGTCTTTCGTCTGTTTTTTTTGATTAAAACAATTTTGAAAAAGCGAAAATATGATGTTGTTATTGAGTCTTCCACGTATCCCCTTGATATTTTCCCTGCCTCGAAAATAGCGAAAAAATGCGGCGCTCAGCTTATTTATGAAGTACATGATTTGTGGCCTCTTTCACCTATGGAACTTGGGGGCTATTCCAAATGGCATCCTTTCATTTTGTTGATGCAATATGCTGAAAATTTCGCATACAAAAATTCCGATAAAGTGATATCGCTCTTGCCAAAAACGAAGGAACACATGATAGATCATGGGCTTAAAGAAGAAAAATGGTTCTGCATTCCCAACGGGATATCCCGTGAGGAGTGGGGGGAATATGAAAATATACCCGCTGATGTCAGGTCTAAACTATTGGGTATCCGTGAAAATTATTCACGCCTTGTGGCTTACACCGGCACTTTTGGATTGGCAAATGCGCTGGACAGCTTTATTGATGCGGCAAAAATGGTTTCCGATATTTCTGTTGCTTTTGTTTTGTTCGGGAAAGGCCCCTTACATGCACATCTGACATCAAGGCTCGAAAAAGAATCAATCAGAAACGTTTATATTTTTGACAGTGTCCCCAAAAGGTCTGTCCCCAATCTGATTTCATTTTTTGATTTTTTGTACATCGGCTTGCAAAACAAGCCATTGTTCAGGTTCGGGATAAGTCCGAACAAACTCATGGATTATATGATGTCGGGCAAGCCGGTAATTCAGGCGATCGATGCGGGAAATGATATGGTAGCTGATTCAGGATGCGGAATATCCGTTGAACCCGAAAATTCTGCTGCCATTGCTGATGCCGTGAGAAAAATGTATGCCATGTCCGATCAGGAACTTTTTATTCTTGGCGAAAATGGTAAAAAATATATTTTATCGCATCACGTGAATGATATACTGGCAAAGCAGTTTATAGATGTGATGACATTAAACCAGTAATTAAAAAATTAAGTTCAGTAAACAGTAACTTTGCATTGCCGTTTATGGTGAAACAAAAAATGAACATATTTTTAGCTCTACGAAATAAAACATGATGCTTAAGCGGATTTTTGATATAATTTTTTCATTATTCGGGCTGATAATAATTTTGCCGTTTTTACTGATCATTTTTTTACTCGTGCTTATCGAAAGCAAGGGTGGCGTGTTTTACAGACAAATCAGGGTTGGGAAAAACAATGACGATTTTAAATTATTCAAGATCAGAACCATGTTCAAAGATGCGGATAAAAAAGGGCTGCTGACCATTGGTGAAAGGGATAACCGAATTACAAGGACAGGGTATTTTCTGAGAAAATATAAAATTGATGAATTTCCCCAACTCATGAATATTCTTGCCGGTGATATGAGTTTTGTCGGGCCTCGTCCTGAAGTACGCAAATACGTTGATTTGTATAACGAAGAACAACGCCGCGTACTGTCGGTAAAACCGGGCTTGACCGATTTCGCCTCCCTAAAATACTATAATGAGAACGAGTACCTGTCAAAATTTGATGACCCTGAAAAGGAATACATACAGACCGTGATGCCGGATAAAATTAAACTGAACCTCGAATATATCAGGAAACAGAATTTTTGGCTGGACATTAAAATTCTGTTGCAAACCCTTTTTAAATGGGTAAAATAACAAAAATCTCAGCGGGGATTTTCAGAACTTTTCAGAAAAAAACGTTTCGATCTGCGAAGGTCAAAATAGCTTAAAATGCCAAGTAATGTAACGGAAAATGAAAAGATAAAAGTATTGATCATGCCGTCAAATCTGTACAACAATAAAACCGCGGTACCTATGGCATAAACGCCAAAAGCAATGATCAGGTTACGTGTGTTGATGGCCCGGTAATGTAAGGCATCCAGAACGCTGCGCAAGACAATATAAATGGCATATCCGGGAATACCCAAAGCGATAATACGCGCGGTTATTATTAAATCAGGGGAGGCGTCCTTCAGATAGATATTAATAATTTGAGTTGCGAAAATTTCGAAAATTACAATGGCAGAAACCGATATTAATAAGGTTATTTCTATTGTTTTTTTTTCTTTTTCTAAATCAATACTTGCTTCTTTTGCTTCAATAAAGAATTTTAATTTACCATTAATTTTGAAAGCATAATCTACTTTTTTTGTACCACTTTCTGTTGATTTATCTCTTTGCGAAAATTCCCTGACAACTTCGTAATGACTT
>CAZMPB010000230.1:0-4374 GCA_964567775.1 uncultured Bacteroidales bacterium | reverse complement strand
AAAAAAGATGCTTCAAAAAATGGGCTTAACTATTCCGTAAGAAAAAAAGTTACAGGTTAAATGGAATTACGGAAAATTGCGTAACGAAAAAATTCGTAATTGTGTACAGGTGCCGTATGATTTCTTCTTTTATGTTTTCATTTCTTTACTAATGGTGACACTTTGACAAAATTATTAGATCAGTCCACATTCTTTTGCCCTCAAAAAATTTATAATGCTATTGTGCCGGTTTTCATAATAATCGCAGTAAGATGAGAACTCCCATTCATTGGCATTTTTAACCAGACCTGCCTTCACGGGGTTGTTGTGAATATAATTGAAACAAAGCTTGGGATATTCTTTATCCGGGTATGGTATATTGATGTATGCGCCATGAATGGTATCGAAAAAGGCAGGTGTAATCGTTGAATTTTTTGTAAGACACACGGCTTTAGTATGCGGCTTGAATAAAGAGCCGCTTCGGCTTTCCTGAATATTGATAGCACGGGTGTATGAACGAAGCATGATGGCGATGGATTGTACGAGAGTTTGTCCCTCACTCATCTGATGACTTGAAGTCATCTGATGAGTAAGGGGATCAACCTCTGAAGTCATCTGATGACTGGGCTGTGAAGGCATCTGATGACTCAAAGTCATCTGATTTGTAGCTATTTTGGGGGAAGTCATCTGATGACTCACAGTCATCTGATGACTGGTGTAAACCATCAGATGAAAATGATTTGGCATCAGACAATAGGCCAGCACATCTGCAAAAGGTACAATATGCGTTTTGATTTTTTTCAGAAAGAAAAAATAGTTTTCTTTGTTAAAGAATATCAACTCTCTATTATTGCCCTGGTTGAAGATATGGTAGCTGTGTTCCGGTTCAAAATGCATGTGGCAGTTTTCTTTTTGCTTTCACTTATGGCCTGCGTCTTTCTCAGGCACTTAAAAATTCACTTTGTTATTGCTCTGAAAGGACATTTATTTCTTTCTTTCCCTGATCAAATTGAGTTGCTCTATATCTGCTTTGTCTTTGAGCCGTCCAGTGATTATTTTGTTTGTTATCAAATCCTCCAATTTCAGGATGGGAATTTCATTATCATCAATTTTAAGAAACACCCTGTTGTTAAAGGCTTCTTCGAAATTTAATCCATCGACACGGGTTAAAAAATCAATACGGTCCGGTTCTGCGCCTATATGAAATATCACAGTGCCGCTGAAGTTTAATTTTTCAATAAGGCTGATGTCGTCAGGATTGAATTTCAATCGTGCAAATACTTCTATCAGTTTTGTTTTGTTGTTTTCGCTGGGGCGCAGCCATACGTCCATATCTCCGGTAGTTCTTATATAGCCGTGATATATCAATGCATATCCGCCGACAAGGATAAAATCCACCTTGTTTTCGAGCAAAGCAGCGAGCATTTCCTGATGTGCCGGGAGTGTTATTTTCATAAATCAAGGATTATTTTTTTTGTTGACCAATCGGGTTTGACAAATTTGTAAAAGCGGTTCATCAATTCCAGAAACCTTTCAAATCGTTCTTCGGGTGTGAGTTTTGCCCAGTAGTCGAGTTGGGAATTTTCGGCATCATCTGGTGATTGAGATACAGTGATTCTTTTTGTTGTAGCATATGAGGTGCCAGGTTCTTTAGCAGTATTATCACTATCGGATGAATTTGTATTTGATTTATTTGATGGCTTGGGTATTGAGATATTCCCAAGACAGTCAATTTTTACTTTGAATGGTTGTAGTGAAAATAATGTTCCAAGACTTCGAACATTTATAAAACGATTACTTTTTTTAGAATTCGCATCATCTATAATTTGAGTTTCTAAATGATGTCTGAACATATAATTGCTTTCTGCTAATTTCTGTACTCGGTAAAACTTATCGCTGACAGTCTTGTATTCTTTACTTTCTAAAGCAAGTGCAATTTCTACCTGAGGCATGCCTAAAATAAACATTTCATTTTGCTGCATACTTAAATTTAAGTTCCAGTTTGCCTGAGGTAGTTTTGCAAGAAAGCTTTCGGGATAAGTATCTTCGGGAGCTTCTGCTATTTTGTCCCAAACCTGGTTTGCATCGTGGATTATAACCGGAATACCATATTTTTTTCTTTCTACGGCATGCCAGAAAGTGCAAACATGTTCAACGTTCTTACCTTCAGAATCTGTATAAATGGCAATATGATGATTATTGCCCGGTTTTACGAAACCAATATTTTTCCCGTTTTTATCTTTTTTTACAGGAACAACTGCCGAAAGACCAGTGAAACAACGAACAGATTTAATGGGGCGTTCTAAACCTTCATCTTCGTACCATTTCAATATAGTTTTACCTTCATGCTGCACGTCTTTAAATGCTTCCTTTGGCTTGTTGTTAAACTTAATCAAACGATTTTGTAAAATTTCTTTCACAGTTGAATCAATAACTTTATCAACTTTGTTGAAGTCTGTATTTACCGTATATTTTATTACAAATTCTTCTTTATAGCAAGTAGCGTATTCCAACAGAATCTTTTTTTCTTTATCAAGATATATCGGCTCTTTTTTTAATGAAGCAATTGCTTTTTTTACATCACCATCATATTGCGACAGCCTGTTTTCAACGAGTTCTTTGATATAAGGTTTGAATATCAATTGAGGATTTTCAAATACATATTTTACAGGTTTTTTCTCCTCAATAGTTTTAATCTTTCCGTAAACGCTTTCCTCACTCAGTGATCCGCGAGGTACAATGATTCCGGTCTGAACCACTTTTTTATTACCTTTTTTGCCGGTTTTTCGTGTTCCTTTTACAGCCACTTTTTTCCCTGCTTTAAACGAAACAAGTATACCTGAAATAGCATTTTCCACATCTTTTACCTCAATTGGTTTTTGACTGATGATGTATTTTTCCAATAATGAACGTTTTTCATTGAAAAGATCAGAACACTTTTCAACCTCGGCATACATATCCTCACGTGTTTTGCTTGAACTTAGTGAATTAAAACGTTGAATAAATCCCTGCCTGGTACAGGCTATCGTTAAAGCATCAACAGCGTGGTGGCGGTGGTCATCACGTTTGGTCCAATCTTTAATAACTTCTTTTGTATGTTTGTTTTGTCCATGCTCGCTTTCCCATTCCTTAGTTTCAGTTAATCCCAAATCTTTATATTTTGGCATTTGCAGGTTCATCGTCACATCATCCCAGCCCCATAAATGGCGCAATTCTGCGGTAACATTTCCACTTGTACTCCAGACGTTATGGCATATGGATTGTAAAATTTCTCTCGCTTTTGTAGCAATGTATTGACTTTCGCGTAACTGTCGATCAATAAAATTTTTTGGGATTTTGCTTTCAGTCATCAGAAGTTTATCCCGTTTTGCTTTCCCGATGATATGATTATCATACAGCATGTTGACCCGCTCAAGATATTCATGAAATGCTTGTTCTGATTTTCCTTTCATGAAATCATAAGCAGTCTGGTCGTTTTTATTCTTGTTACAATGACGGTGAGCTAACGTCTTATTGCTTTGCGAATCATCAAAAAGTTTTGATTTAGGAATGATGTGCTCAATGTCTACATCATTGCCTTTAATGGCTTCTGTTAATGAAATTGGCTGACCGCAATATATACACATCGCGTTCATTTTTTTATCTTGTTTATCTATCTCTTCATATAAACGCCATTTAATGATATTGTTTCTTGTTGCTCTTAATCCGAATTCAGCTAAGCTTTTGGCATATTTTTCATTTTGTCTTTGCCTTTCATTCATTGCCTTGTCAGTATCATTCCTTTCTTCTTTACTTTGTTTTAATTCACGGGCTAATTCAACTCTTATTTCATCCGGCTTTCCGTATTGCTCAATGGCTGCATTAACCACATTAACCATTTGATTCAAAATTTTTTCAACAATTGGCTGCCGTAAGGAGTTTTTAGTAATAGGTTTTAATTGATCTAAAAGTTTTCTTTCTAAATTTTGTTCTTTCGTAAGAGAATTTGAATGGTAATAACCTGCATAACTCATGGCTTCGCTATAGCCTGCTCCTTCCATTAAATAAGGTAATATTTTACGAATGGCTTTGGCGGATTTGTTGCCAAAAGCGAATTTTGCAAAATCAATACCTGCTAATTTGTCAGCAGTAATTTTATCAATATTGAATTTCTTTTGCAGAACATTACTGCATTCTGCCTGATCGTTAATTGAATAAATGGTGTGCCAGAGTTGATAAAACGGTTCTTTTTCAACTAATGGGTCAATGAACTTAATTGGTTTGGCGTCTAAAATCTCTCCGGTTTTTTTATCATATAAATATCCTTCACCTTTACCTTCAATAATATTTAAGTCCAATTTTAAAAGATTATCATATTCATTGGGGCTTGCAAAGCATTTTTTAATAGCAAATTTT
>CAZMPB010000229.1:1585-4393 GCA_964567775.1 uncultured Bacteroidales bacterium | reverse complement strand
GGGCTGATTTTGCGGGCGGGCGCGGCGATGCCTATTTTGTCGCCTTTTTTGAGATATGATGGTGTTTTCAATGTGCCGTCAATTTTCAGATGGTAATTAATTTTATGAAAGTGAACCGAATTCGTTAATTTTGCAGCTTAAAAAAATTTTCCGAAAATTAGTAAAAAACACGCTTCCAATGGACCCCAAAGAAAAAAAATACAAACGTACCACTGTTACTTCTGCATTGCCTTATGCCAATGGCCCCGTACATATTGGTCACCTGGCGGGAGTTTATATTCCGGCCGATATCTATGTCCGCTACCAGCGGATGAAAGGCGAGGATGTGGTATTTATCGGCGGTTCCGACGAACACGGTGTGCCGATCACCATTAAGGCAAGAAAAGAAGGTATCACCCCGCAGCAGGTGGTGGACAAGTATCATAAGATCATCAAAGATTCTTTTGAAGAATTTGGTATCTCGTTCGATATTTATTCCCGGACTTCAAATAAAGTTCATCACGAAACGGCCTCGGAAATTTTCAAAACACTTTACGATAAAGGAGAATTTGTAGTCAAGACTTCCGATCAGCTTTATGATGAAGAACAAAGACAGTTTCTTGCCGACAGGTATGTTACGGGCACCTGTCCGCATTGCAACAACGAAAGGGCTTACGGCGACCAGTGCGAAAGCTGCGGCACGTCCTTGAATGCCACCGACCTGATCAATCCCCGCTCTGCCCTCAGCGGGAATATCCCGGTAATGAAAGAAACCAAACACTGGTACCTGCCTCTCGACAAATATGAACCCTGGCTGAAACAATGGATACTGGAAGAACACAAAGAATGGAAAACCAATGTTTACGGGCAGTGCAAGTCGTGGCTGGATCAGGGCTTACAGCCCCGTGCCGTTACCCGCGACCTGGATTGGGGCGTGAAAGTCCCTGTGGAAGGCGCCGAAGGAAAGGTGCTGTACGTCTGGTTTGATGCGCCTATAGGATATATTTCCGCTACAAAAGAATGGGCCGCTGAAAAAGGAAAAAACTGGGAACTTTACTGGAAAGACAAAGAAACACGTCTGTTGCATTTCATCGGAAAAGACAATATCGTGTTCCATTGTATTATATTCCCGGCTATTCTTCATGCCGAAGGCAGCTACATACTTCCCGACAATGTGCCGGCCAATGAATTTCTGAACCTGGAAAGCGATAAAATTTCCACTTCACGAAACTGGGCTGTCTGGCTGCATGAATACCTCACTGATTTTCCGGGGAAGCAGGATGTTCTGCGTTATGTGCTCACGGCGAATGCCCCCGAAACAAAAGATAATGACTTCACGTGGAAAGATTTCCAAACCAAAAACAATAGTGAACTCGTTGCCATACTTGGAAACTTTGTGAACAGGGCGGTCGTGCTTACTCAGAAATTTTATGACGGTGTTATTCCTTCGAGAACACAGTTGACTGAAACAGACCTTCATCTCATTGAAGAAATAAAAGCCTTTCCAGAACGCATAGCTTCATCTATTGATAATTTCAGGTTTCGCGAAGCCCTGGGTGAGATGATGAACCTGGCACGCCTCGGAAATAAATATCTTGCCGACAGTGAACCCTGGAAAATATTTTCCACCAATCCCGAACGCGTTCAGACCATATTAAATTTGTCTTTACAGATTTGCGCCAACCTTGCGGTGGTTACGTATCCATTTTTACCCTTTACTTCCGAAAAAATTAAAAAAATGCTGAATTTGGAATATACAGGGTGGAGTGACTCAGGCAGCGTAGATCTGTTAAAAGAAAATTCAAAACTTGTTGAGACATCATTGCTTTTTGAGAAAATTGAAGATGATGCGATTTTGGCACAGGTTGAAAAATTAAACAAAACCAAAGAACTGAATAGTATGAGCGAAACTCATATTCCTCCAGCCAAACAGGACATTTCATACGAAGAATTTGCTAAACTCGACATACGCACCGGGACAATACTTACCGCCGAAAGAGTGCCCAAAACGGATAAGCTGCTTAAGCTTACCGTTGATACGGGACTTGATAAACGAACAGTGGTTTCGGGCATTGCAGCCAATTATGATCCTGAAAAAATTATCGGACAAAAAGTGGTGATCCTGGTGAACCTACAGCCCCGGATGCTGCGCGGGATACAGTCGCAGGGCATGATTCTGATGGCAGAAAATTCAAAAGGGGAACTATGTTTTGTGCATCAGGAAAAAGATTTTGAAAATGGTGCTGTCGTAAAATAACTTTTTATTGCCGATCGCAGTATTTTTAATGGTTGTGCGAAGTTTGCAACTTCGCACCCGTTAAAAATCTATTTCAAAAAATAAAATAAAAATTTTACCTTTGCAAAAGTTTTTGGCCCTATAGTTCAACGGATAGAACGGAAGTTTCCTAAACTTTAAATCCAGGTTCCCTGCCTGACCGCTGACGCAGTCAGCAGGCAGGGATTCCCGGTGTTGCAGTTGATAATCTCAGTATTTTTGTCCTATGGTTTACGTCTACGCATTAAAAAATTCACATAATGATGAAGTCTATGTTGGTATAACAAAACATCCTGAACAGAGATTAAAAGAACATAATTCCGGAAAGAACAGGTATACCAAGGCCTTTATACCATGGATAATGTTTTACCTGGAAAAGTATCCTGATTATGAACAAGCAAGAAAACGTGAAAAGCAACTCAAAACTACAACAGGGAAGCATTTTCTTAAAAAGGATTAATATTTTTATCAGAATAATGTTTTTTGTACCTTTGTACCCTTGGCCCTATAGTTCAACGGATAGAACGGAAGTTTCCTAAACTTTAAATCCAGGT
>CAZMPB010000229.1:0-1485 GCA_964567775.1 uncultured Bacteroidales bacterium | reverse complement strand
TCGATTCCCGGTGGGGCTACTTGATAGGACAATTTAGTTTTTTTTACTAAATTGTCCTTTTTTGTTTCTCCCGAAAGGCTCGTTATTAGTGCGTATCAGCTCGGCAAAAGCATTTACTCTTTTGGTTGGTTCATCAATTACCTTAGTAAAAAAGAATTTGTTTTGAGAAAAATTTGTCGAAATTTGTTTGAGGTTGAAAACAGATATTTTTTTAAAAATTATGAATAGATTGATTTTGTTTGCTGTATTTGTATTTAATTTTTTTACTTCAGTTGGGCAGATTGATTCTTCTGCAATAATTGAAAGGAATGCAGATATCTTCCGTTCTTATCTGACAACGATAGGTATTTATTATGTTGACAGAATAAACACAACCTTATTGCTGCATAAAGGAATTGATGCCATAAATCAATCGCTTGACCCCTACACGGTTTTTTCAGACGAAAAAGAAATAGAAGCCCGCAATAAGGCCTGGATGGGGTATCTGTTTTCAGGTATCGGCGTTAGCCTTGTTGAACGCGACAGTTTGGCTACTATTACTGCTGTTTATGATAAATGCCCTGCTCATCTTGCCGGAGTCAGAATTGGAGATAAAATTCTGGCTGTTGATACTACTGATGTTGTTGGGATGCCATTCGGACAGGTTATTAAGAAAATTAAAGGTGAAAGCGGAACAACTGTCCATATTACTTTCGACCGTCCGGGCCTTGGAAAAATAAATATTAGTATTACCCGTCAGGAGATTATTTCCAAATCGGTTAATTATTACGGAATGCTCAACGATAGTACCGCTTACATAAAATGTTCCCAGTTCCTTGAAAACTCCTACGATTCCATGCGTTATGCACTTACAGAACTTAAAAAAAATGTAAAATTTGCTTATCTTATCCTTGATCTGCGGGACAATATTGGTGGGCTTGTTCAGGATGCCATCAATACCGTAAATCTTTTTATTCCCAAAGGAAAACTGGTTTGCGACCTGAAATCCACTAATTACAAAGAAGATGACTATAATTATACGACGCTTTATGAACCTTTGGATACTGTCGTAAAAATAATTGCCTTGACATCAAATGTTACGGTATCAGCGGGAGAAATTGTCGTGGGGGCCTTGCAGGATTACGACAGGGCTGTCATTGTAGGACAAAGAACCTTTGGAAAAGGCTATGTTCAGGGAACAAAAGATCTGGCTCATAACACTCAGTTGTATCTGACAAGCAAACGTTATTATACGCCTTCCGGCCGTTGCCTTCAGGAGCTTGATTATACCCACAAGTATAAAGATGGTACGGTGGATAAATTAAACGACAGTATTAAAAAAACATTTTTTACTAAAAACGGGCGAAAAGTTATGTCGGCAGGAGGTGTGGAACCGGATGTCAAATTACCCCATCCTTCTGATTTGTCCGAAATAGTGCAACTAATTGTTAAGGCTCTATTCTAAATTAAGTATGAAATATTTTTTAACCGCTATTAAATATTGGC
>CAZMPB010000228.1:0-4426 GCA_964567775.1 uncultured Bacteroidales bacterium | reverse complement strand
GATAGCCCAGCTCAATTCGCTGCGTTTCGGCAACCTGTCGCTCGACCGCACCAAACACCTTGTAAAAGGCGTGGTTAAAGGCATAGGCGATTATGGCAACGCTTTCGGGGTGCCGGTGGTTGCCGGTGAAACTAACTTTGATGATTGTTACAATCAGAATATCCTCGTGAATGCCATGTCGGTGGGCGTGGTAAAAACGGGCAACACCGCTTCTGCCACCTCCAAAGGTGTGGGCAACCCGATATTTATTGTCGGCTCATCTACCGGCAAAGACGGCATACACGGCGCTACTTTTGCTTCGGTGGAACTCACCGAAAACTCTGCCGAAGACTTGCCATCGGTGCAGGTGGGCGACCCGTTCCAGGAAAAACTGTTGCTCGAAGCCTCGCTGGAGCTGATAAAATCGGGCTGCGTGGTAGGCATGCAGGATATGGGCGCCGCAGGTATCGTGTGTTCTACTTCAGAAATGTCGGCCAAAGGGGAACATGGAATGGATATTTATTTAGACAAAGTCCCTCTGCGCCAGAAAAATATGAAACCTTTCGAGATACTGCTTTCGGAATCGCAGGAACGCATGCTGGTGGTAATCGAAAAGGGTAAAGAAGATGTCGCGTTGAAGATATTTGAAAAGTGGGATTTGAATTGTGTGGAGATCGGCAAGGTGACTAAGGGCGGCATGCTGAACTACTTTATGAACGGAGAGATCGTTGCCAAGATACCTGCCGAATCGCTGGTGCTTGGCGGAGGAGCGCCTGTTTATCAGCGCGAACAGAAGGAACCCGCGTATTATGCAAAAACAAAAAAATTCAATATCAACTCTGTCCCCGAGCCGGCTGACCTCCGGCAGGTAGCAAAACAACTGCTTGCCAACCCTAATATATGCTCCAAAAGATGGGTATGGGAACAATACGACAGCATGGTCGGAACCAAGAACATGACAACCAACAAGCCTGCTGATGCCGCCGTGGTGAACCTGAAAGGCAGCAAAAAAGCTCTGGTGATGACGGTAGACTGCAATGCCCGCTATGTTCATGCCGATCCACGGATCGGAACTGAAATTGCCGTTGCCGAAGCAGCACGGAATATTGCCTGTACTGGTGGTAAGCCGCTGGCTATTACCAATTGCCTGAACTTTGGCGACCCTTACAGTCCTGAAGTTTACTGGCAGTTTGTCCATGCTATCAAGGGCATGTCGAATGCCTGCAAAAAATTCGGGACTCCTGTCACCGGCGGAAATGTCAGTTTTTATAATCAGTCGAATATTAATGGAAAAGTGGTACCGATATTCCCGACCCCTGTGATAGGCATGATAGGGCTGCTCAACGACAAAAGCAATATGATGACGATGGATTTCAAGCGTAAAGGCGACCTGATCTATATGATCGGCGAAGCCCGCAACGACATCAACTCGTCGCAATACCTGATCAGTCACCATAAAGTACATTTTTCGCCACCGCCTTATTTTAACCTCGACCACGAATTTATTACCCAGCATGTTTTATATGAACTGATCAACAGCAAGCTGATTAAATCGGCTCATGATATTACCGAAGGCGGATTGTTTGTCGCCCTGTTTGAGTCGTCCATGCACAATGACCTGGGTTTCGATATTACCAGCGATTGCGAGATACGCGAAGATGCCTTCTTGTTTGGTGAAGGCCAGGGTCGAATTGTGGTGAGTGTGGACGAGGATAGTGAAGGGGATTTTATTGATTTCCTCAATGATTCGAAAGCAACTTTTACATTGTTGGGCCATGTGACCAAAGGGGATATGCGTGTCGATGATGTTTCATACTGCCATATAAGAGAAGCTAGGCAGATCTATGAAAATGCGCTCGAAAAATATCTCAATGAATAACACGGTGTCTGCAGGGGCGGGCTCTGCGAAAAAAAAAAAACATTGTTGCCGATTAAAATTTAAAATTTGTTTAAGGATGTAAATTACTTCAATCAATTTTTGCCTCAATCCTAAAGGAAGAATTGATTTTCAGCAATTTACATCCTTTAGGAACGAGGCAAAATAAATTGATGAAAAAAAATTCTTTAAGTAACAAAAATATAAGGTCTGTTTTTATAAATACTCTATCATCAATTAAATTGGCCTTTTCATAAGTTTACAAATTTTTTATCGGACACTATTGAAAAAAATTCAAATAATAACCTGACTGAAGATATGCTGGAAAAATTCTTTAGCCTGAAAAAATACCAAACCAACGTACGTACGGAGGTTC
This sequence comes from uncultured Bacteroidales bacterium, assembly GCA_964567775.1. GTDB lineage: Bacteria > Bacteroidota > Bacteroidia > Bacteroidales > CAIWKO01 > CAIWKO01. The sequence continues at coordinate 2,195 of CAZMPB010000228.1, read as the reverse complement.
TGGCAGGTATTACCACTTTTGTGGCTGCTATGTACATCATTATTGTCAACCCTGCGATGGTTTCCGCTTCGGGTATGCCTTTCAGTGCGGTACTTACCGGTACGGTTGTGTTAAGCGCTTTCTGCACTATCATGATGGGACTATATGCCAATAACCCGATACTGATAGCTCCGGGTATGGGGCTGAATGCTTTTTTTACTTATTTTGTGGTGGTGGGCATGGGGGTGCCGGTAGAAGTGGCTCTGGGCGCTTTGTTTTGGGCCGGAATAATATTTTTAATACTTTCTGTTTTCAATATCCGCACCAAAATTGTGGAAGCCATACCGAAACAGGTACGATATGCCATAGCGGGCGGTATTGGCCTGTTCATAGCGCTGTTAGGCTTTGTAAATGCCGGTTTTATTATAGTAAAGCCGCCGCTCATCGGGCTGGGGCAGATGAGTATTGTTACGCTGATATTTGTTGGCGGAATATTACTCATTTCGGTGCTCATGGTAAAAAATGTAAAAGGCGCTATGATGATTGGCATCATTGCCATCACCTTGATTTGTATCCCGGTGGGTCGTTGGTTGGGCGATGCTTCGTCTGTGAACCAGGGAATACCCACACTGATAAACTGGAAAGGATTTTACCAGGCGCCGGATTTCAGTTTTTTTTTAAAACTTGATTTGCTGAATTCGCTTAAACTCGCTGTCTGGCCCGTGATCTTCGCGGTATTGTTTACGGATATGTTCGACAGTCTTTCAACTTTCGTGGGTGTTGCCGAGGCTGCCGGCCTGAAAGATGAAAATGGCGAACCACGTAATATCAGGCAATCACTAATTGTGGATGCCGTTGCCACCGGGTTGGCGGGTGCGCTGGGAACCACATCGGGAACCGCCTATATCGAGTCAGCCTCGGGCGTGGCACAGGGAGGACGTACCGGGCTAACCGCGGTAGTGGCCGGATTACTGTTTATTCCATTTATGTTTTTTTCACCCTTGCTTTCTATTATTCCTTCGGTGGCGACTGCGCCGGTGCTGGTCATCGTAGGGGTGTTCATGATGAAGCCCGTTATGAACATCAGATGGGACAAACTCGACGATGCTATCCCGTGTTTTCTGGCCATGATACTGATACCGCTCACTTATTCCATTACACAGGGAATCATCTGGGGGTTGCTGACATGGACATTTATCAAGTTGATCATTGGTAAGTACAATGAACTCAGTATAACGTTGTTCATCATTGATGTCTTAGCCGTGCTCTTGCTGATTTTTGAATAAAGATTTCTGTACCTTATTATCATGAAAACAGGCTCGTTATTTTTAAATCTTTTTATTTTTACGTGTTGCCTTATTGGCATGGGGAGCTTATGTGCCCAACCGTCAAAGAAGGAAATAATAAAAGATAATGTGCTTTTCCGGGCCGCGATGAATAAGGAATTTGCTGATTCAACAGCAACGCCCCTGACAAAGGAAGGGCTGAAAACCTTTAAAGAACTGGACTTTTTTCAGGTGAAAGCAAAATACAGGGTAGTGTCCAGGCTGGTGCTCACCCCGGACGAAAAACCTTTTGAGATGCCCCGCTCAAAAGGTAACACGGGCACTTACCGCAAATACGGCGAAGCAACATTTAAACTTAACGGTAAAGAATGTAAGCTGAGCGTTTACCAATACATGAAACTGATCAATGACTCTGTTTATAAAAATGACTTGTTTCTGCCGTTCAAAGACCTGTCAAACGGGAGACAAACTTATGGAGGGGGACGGTTCCTCGATTTGAAAATTCCTGAAGGAGAAGAGCTCATTATTGATTTCAACAAAGCTTATAATCCTCTTTGCTGCTATGGCAATCCAAAATATTCCTGTCCAATCCCTCCTGAAGAAAATCATCTGGATGTGAAAATATTGGCAGGAGAAAAAAATTACAGAGGGGATTAGAAAAATTTGATTTAACTGCCCGTAATATGTATTAGTTCGGAATATATTCGTTGGAATATTTTCCGATGCTTTAATCTCTTTCCCCTTTCATCATTTTTTCAGGATCGGGGGGCGTAGCAATTGAATGTATATAAATGATTTCATCATTCGTAAGTCTCTCGTTAAGAAAGACATATTTATAATATTTTTCATTCATCCCACTCCAGTGTATTATTAGATATTTAGAATCTGAGCGGAAACCCAGTGTCTGAATCGAAAAGTTCAGTTTCGAGG
>CAZMPB010000227.1:0-4477 GCA_964567775.1 uncultured Bacteroidales bacterium | reverse complement strand
AAAAATAAAAATGCGTAGCAAAAGAAGTGTTGGTTTGAAGCCCCCCAACAGAGATCAGCGAAGCTAATTTCTCCAGCTCCTTACAAGCTTCGCACGGCAGGGTTGCTGAGGCTCTTGAAGCCACCATATCCGTGTTGCCTCCGACCTCAGGTAGCGGCTGGGATTTTTCTTTATCGGTGGCTGGGGCTCCCGAAGTTACCGTATCCAAATCCCCCGTTCAGCTTAGGCTTGTAAAAATAAAAACAGGTGAAGTTCTGCTGAGGCTCTAGCCTCCGCCGGTTTATCATTGCAGGTTATTCCTGCCTGCCGGTCGTGCGAAGCTTATGTAATAAGCACTCCTGCGGAGCAATTGCGAATCCCCAAAAAGCAAAACCAAAGCGGTATAATCTTATCGCAGATAAAATCAAAAACCAACATTTCATTGGAAACATTTTTAATAAAGTTATTGATTTATGGGCTGATCCGGACTGAAAGGTCACTGAAAAGCCCACAAAATAAGAGAAGTTTTCAACAGTAATGCCATTTTATTAACAAAATAAGGCATTTTAGAAAAAAATATTGTCAAATGAACATTTTTTCTTACTTTTGCAACTAATTAATTTTATCTATTTACTTTAAAAATCATGAATTATGAACAAAGCAGAATTAATTGATGCAATTGCAGCAGAAGCCAAATTAACCAAAGCAGATTCCAAAAAAGCATTGGACGCTTATATTAAAGCTACCACTGTTGCTTTGAAAAAAGGTGGCAGAGTTGCTTTAATTGGTTTCGGATCATTCTCAGTTGCAAAAAGAAGCGCAAGAACTGGACGCAATCCACAAACCGGCAAAGCTATTAACATTAAGGCAAAAAATGTCGTGAAATTCAAAGCTGGTGCTGATTTGCAAGGTTCTGTAAACCGTAAATAACATCGGATTTACCATTAAAAAAAGAGAGTGTCTTTTCAGGCAATCTCTTTTTTTTGAATTTTTTAGATTTTTGATGTAATGATTACCAAAAATTAAAATATTAGAATAACTTGTTTTGTGGACTATATCTTATTTCAGTTATGTGAATTTCTCAAACAAAAACCAGATCCTGTGCAGATAAATCAGCCCTGAGAGGCTATTCTTTCTTTTTGTCCGTAATTTTTTTAGGAAAATATCATAATTTTGAAAAATTTTTACATTTGTCAGATTTTTTATTTATATTTGAGGACTTTTTAGAAAAAGCAATTTTTAACCAATAAATTTTAAAATATGAAAAAATTATTTTTACTTCTGTTGCTGACCTGTTTCTGGATGACGGCAAAAACTCAAAACCCAACAGCGACAATACAAACGGTATCCGGGGTTCCAGGAAGCACTGTTGCTGTTAACATTAATGTAAGTAACTTTACTTGGGGTGTTGCAGCCATGCAATATTCTATCCACTATGATTCAAGTGTGATCAGATATGTTTCAACAACCAACTGGTTTCCGGGATTCGCTGGGGCTGGTGTTTATGCGCAATCGGATAGTGCTTCATTATCTGTTGTTATAGGTGTGATGGATGCAGTTTATATTAACAACATTCTTTGTACAATGAATTTTCAAATAAAAAAAGCAGGATGTTCTGACATAATCTGGCATGATTCCCCCACACCACGTGAATGGACTGACGGAAATTATTTCTACTATGATGGAACTCCAGGCAATCATCCTGCGATTGATTATACGAATGGTCAGGTTTGTGGCATTGTTACCGGTATTGAAGATAATTCTGTTGAAAATGCTTCTGTAGTGATTTATCCTTCAGTAGCAAAGGAAAAAGTTAATGTTAAATACAGTATTCCTGAAAATGGTAAGATAACATTAGGTGTGTATAACCTGATGGGTGATGAAGTGCAGAAAATCAGCAATATGTTTGTTGCAAATAATGAATATAACCAGGAGATTAATGTGTCTGATTTAAGTTCCGGATTGTATTTTATAAAATACCAAATCGAAACTGCGAATATCAATACAGTAAAAACAGAAAAAATTACTGTTGCCAGATAGCAGAGATTTTAATAATAAAAAAAGAGCAGGTTATTTCAACTTGCTCTTTTTTTATTTGAAGGAAAACCTTATTTACATGTAGTAGTAGCAACAATTTGTGCACCACCACCTGTAATAAATGAATAAGTCCCTTCTGCTTCAATAGCAGCTTTTTGCGCTGATGTTAATTTGTCATAAGTTACTATAGCTGGGTCAGAAAAGGTACTTGGCTGAAATACTGTAGTACATGTGTAACTTTTTGAGCAGGATGAAAAGATAAAAGCACCGGCTGCAACTAACAGAAATAAAAATAATTTTCTCATAATTTTAATTTTTTTTAATTAATACTAAATTTGAACAAAAATATATATTAAAATCAGTAAAAGCAAGAATTTATAAAAAAATATTCACATTTTTTTTATAGTGATAACTCGCATCCTAAATCAAGAAGATGAATTTTGATTGAAAAATGCCAATCCTGTTTGCGGGCTTATATCTATTATATTTTTATGACATCCGGAATATGCAATGTTTTGAATCTTTTATCAGAAGATGTATTGGCCGGATATTGGAAAGAATCAATTACTTTGTTTTTTACCCAATAATTTTCATTTCCCTGAAAACAACTTAGGGATAAAATGGCTCAGTTGATTCTGTTTTAAAATGCGAATGATCTCCTGGCGGTTTTCTTTCAGATACCAGAAAAACAACAGTTTTTGTACACGTTTATCCTCAATGTTTTTTGCAATAAAAAGTTTTTTTCCTGTGTATGGATCTGTTCCGGTATAATACATCACAGACGAAAGTGTCATGGGCGTAGGAGTGAGGTCTTGTACCTGCTCTAATTGTATTCCTGCTTTTTTAGTTTCCATGGCGCAATCCGTCATATCGGCAAGGGTGCAGCCCGGATGGCTTGAAATGAAATAGGGTATGAGTTGCTGGTTTAATCCTGCTTTTTGTGATATTTCATAAAATTGTTCTTGTAGTTGTTTGTAAAGCGAGTATGATGGTTTTCTCATCATGGCCAGTACCTTGTCGGAAGTGTGCTCGGGAGCGACCTTCAGCCGCCCCGAAACATGGTTTTTAACCACTTGCATGAAATATTCCGAATAATGATTTTTTTTGTCATCCTCTGGCTTTTTACCAATAAACATATCGTAGCGCAGTCCGCTGCCAATAAATACTTTTTTGATCCTTTGCAGTGTGCTGATTTTTTTATAAAGATTTATCAGTGGCTGATGGTTGTCGTTCAGATTGGGGCATTTTTTCGGGTGTATGCATGAGTATCGCGAGCATTTTTCACATACCTGTATTTTTATTCCCTGCATGTGGAACATATTGGCTGAAGGCCCGCCAAGATCGCTCAGGTATCCTTTAAAATCTGGCATCTCAGCGATTTTTTCTGCTTCTTTCTGTATAGATGCTTCAGAACGGCTTGAAATAAATTTGCCCTGGTGCATCGAGATAGAACAGAAACTGCATCCTCCGAAACATCCCGTATGCGTGTTTACCGAGTGGCGTATCATTTCATAAGCAGGTATGGCGCCTCGTTTCAGGTAGCGTGGATGCGGCATACGCGTGTACGGAAGATCATAAGCTGCATCCATCTCTTCGGGTGTCATAGGCGCAAAAGCAGGGTTGACAACGATATACTGATCCCCACAGCGTTGTACCAGCCTTTTTGCTTTTAATTTATTTGATTCCGTTTCAATGATCCTGAAACTTTCTGCAAACTTGTTTTTATCTCTGATGCAATCTTCGTGAGAAGGCAGCAACAGGGTATTTTCATCCTTAAAACTATCAATATCTTTCGAACAAAATGCAAGCTGATCAATGTGAGTTGCTGTTGTCAGGCTGTTGCCATCGCGAAGATGTTTCATTAACGCTTTTAGCGGTTGTATCCCTTGTCCGTAGAGCAATACATCCGCTTTTGAATCGATAAGTATGGATGGCTTCAGCGTGTCCGACCAGTAATCATAATGAGTGAAACGCCGCAGCGAAGCTTCCACGCCGCCCAGAACTACAGGTACATCAGGGTAAAGTTGTTTGAGAATATTGCTGTACACCACCGAGGCACGATCAGGCCTGAACCCGGATTTATTGCCGGGAGTGTAAGCATCTGTGCTTCGCCGGCGTTTAAAAGCCGTGTAGTGGTTAACCATCGAATCCATGGCTCCTGAGGTAACACCGAAAAACAAACGTGGTTTGCCGAGTTTTTTGAAATCACGGAGGTCGTCGCGCCAGTTGGGCTGGGGCAGGATGGCCACCCGGAAGCCCTCGCTTTCGATCAGGCGGGCTATCATGGCATGACCGAACGACGGATGGTCCACATAAGCATCACCGCTGATAATAATAACATCAACATAATCCCATCCCCGTTTTTCAAGTTCTTCTTTGCTGACAGGGAGCCAGTCCGAAAGTTGATATTCATGGGCTTTTTGCATAACACAAAGGTAAAGGAAATTCAGAAAGCATAGAC
>CAZMPB010000226.1:0-4644 GCA_964567775.1 uncultured Bacteroidales bacterium | reverse complement strand
CTTCAAGCGTCCAGATCTTTTGTGAAAAAACGTTTACAGAAAAAGAAAAAAATATCAACAGGGCCGTTATTAAAAACTTTTTCATAGGATTCGTAATAAGTTACAAAGATAAAATCTTTTGACAAGTCCGTTACCCCATCAAATCAAAATATTTAACAATGAACCGGACAAAACAGATATTGTTCTTATTTTTGTGGTAGAAACTGTTTTGTTTTTTGATCTCTGTAAAATATGAAAAAAATTTTTCTCAGCCTCCTGTTGTTTTTCTTTATAACAGCAACAGCATTTTCCGCAAAGGATACAAAAGCAGTCAGCGACTCTGTTGATGTGCTGAACTATAGCATCCATCTGGATATGGTGCACCTGTCAACCCATAGCATATCGGGGTTTACCACACTTCAGATCACTCCGCGGACAAATAACCTGTCGTTGATAAAACTGGACCTTCTTGAGCTGAACATTGATTCCATTTATTTTGAGAACACGCTGCTGACCACATTCACGTATAACGACACCGTAATTCGTATCCATCTTCCGTATTCAATAAATGTAAACGATACTGTTTTGCTTACGGTGTACTATCATGGCTTTCCGCAGGAAGACGCTTCGCACTGGGGCGGTTTTTATTTCAGCAGCGACAGTGCTTTTGCATACAATCTGGGTGTCGGCTTTGATGCTGTTCCTCACAACTACGGACGTGTGTGGTTTCCCTGTATTGATGATTTTGTCGACAGGGCTACCTACGATTGTTTTATCACCGTGAAGAATGATAAAAAAGCCATTTGCGGGGGCACCCTGATGTCGGTCAGCGATAACGGCGACAACAGCAGCACACATCACTGGAATATAAACTCTCCGATACCCTCCTATCTGGCATCGGTGGCCGTGGGAAATTATGTATCGGTTACCGACACGTTTAACGGGATGCAGGGCCATGTGCCTGTCAATATTTATGTAAGGCCTTCGGACACCAATGCCGCTAAGGCGTCCTTTATAAATCTGAAACAGATACTTGCCATTTTCGAAAACCGTTTCGGGCCTTATCGCTGGGAACGCGTGGGCTATGTAGGGGTTCCGTTTGACGGCGGCGCCATGGAACACTCGACCAATATTGCATATCCCTTATTCTGCCTCACCGGGGACCTTTATTATGAATCGTTATATGCTCACGAATTATCGCATCACTGGTTTGGCGACCTGGCCACCTGCAGCACCGCACTCGACATGTGGATCAACGAAGGCTGGGCCAGCTACTGTGAATCCATTTACAAAGAATTATTATATGGCACGGAGGCCTACAAACAAAATGTCAGGGAAAACCACTTTAATGTAGTGCAGTCGGCACATGCGGTCGATGACGGATACCGCGCATTGTATGGCATTCCCAATGAGTATACCTACAGCACCACCGTTTACGACAAAGGAGCCGACGTGGTGCATACCCTCCGCAATTATCTTGGCGACAGTGTCTTTTTTTCTGCCGTCAAAGCCTTGCTGAATGATTATCAGTTCACGGATATTTCTTCTGCCGGCATGCGCGACTACCTGAGCGCCCAAACCGGGGTGAACATGAACGATTTTTTTCAGGCCTGGGTATTCAATCCGGGATTTCCTCATTACTCCATCGATTCATTCAAAATAACACAGACCAGCCCTGATATCCGTGCCAGGGTATGGGTGCGTCAGAAACTGAATCATGCGCCGGCTTTTGCCAATTCAAACAAGGTGGAAATAACATTCGGAAAGAACAACTGGCAGTTTTTTTCGGACACGATACAATTTTCGGGAGAATCCGGCAGCAAGGAGTTTACAGTACCTTTTATTCCTGATTTTGCCATGATGGATTTTCACGAAAAAATTTCCGATGCTACCACCGACACGTATCAAGTGATAAAAACCACGGGAAATTACGAGATGCCGCTTTCATTCATCAGGGTGGATGTGAGCGGTATCAATGATTCGGCGCTGGTGCGTGTGGAACACAACTGGGTGGCTCCCGACCCCCTGAAAGCAGCAAACCCGGATATTCTCAGATTGTCGGATTATCATTACTGGAAGGTGGATGGAATATTTCCGGACCATTTTGTTTCAAAAGGCCGGTTCAAATACAACCGGAATATAAGCGCATCCGTCGGAGGCATTGATAATATTTTGCTTCCTGCTCTGCATTCTTCAGATTCTCTGTTATTGTTATACAGGCCTGACGCTGCTTCCGATTGGACCATCGCACATTTTTCACGCTCTGGAGGTACATCGTTAGGATATCTTATTGTGGACACCCTCCGCAAAGGCGAATATACATTGGCCGTCGGGACACCTTATTATGCAAACATAGGGGACAATAACCCGAAAAGCATCCTAAATGTGTTCCCCAACCCATCAAATAATTCATTTACATTTACGTTTGATATAACAGAAAAAGCTTCAATAATAATTTCTGATGTATCAGGAAATGAGGTTGGCATGATCGGTATTGACAGTCATGAAAATAAAGCGGTGTGGAATGCAGGGAATCTTGCGCCAGGCAGCTATTATGCGCGGCTGGTCACTGCAAAAGGAAAGATAAAATCAGGTGAAAATAAACTTATATTGATAAAGTAACCCTGCAATGAAATTTTTTGTTTCTCTGATGGTAGGAGTTTTATTGGCAGCCCAGGCATTTGCCCAGGGCAGTTATGTGATAAAACCCGAAAACGCCGACTGCAAAAAACCTGTTGAGATAAAAGATACCATTTACGGCCCGACCAATCCCCCCGGCGGTTATGGCTCGGTGATGGAAATCAGCGGAAACAAAAATAGCCTGTACGAATTTGAAAAAGAACACAACACCTGCTGGTATTTTTTCAAAGCAAAATACGATGCCCGCCTTACAATGGAAATCATTCCTGTAAACATCAATGATGATTATGATTTTATTCTCTATAAATACAGCGGCAAAAGCTTTTGCCAGGATGTGGCAGATAAGAAAGTACGGCCAGTTCGCACCTGCATTTCGCGCAACGATAAAAAGTTAAAAAGCATTACCGGCCTGTCAAAAGATGCCTCCGAAGAATTCATTCATTCCGGGCCCGGGGCATCATTCAGCAAAAGCCTGCAGGTGAAAAAAGGAGAGGTATATTACCTGGTGGTTGACAATGTGTATCCGAAAGGCAGCGGGCATACCGTAATCCTGCATTATTCCGGCATAAAAAAAACAGCAGAACCGGTCAAGCCGGTAACCAATACGCCTAAGAAAACAAATACGCCATCCCCGAAATCGGTTTCGGTAACAATCAATATCATTGATAAAGATACCCGGCAGCCGGTACCCACCAACCTGAAGGTTTATTATAAGGACAAGCAAAACTTTCCTCCGGCGGCTGCTGCCGACAGCGTTACGACACATACGGTTGCCCTCGGGGTGTCAACCTCATTTATCATTAATGCTGAAGCGAATAATTATTTCGATTACGCCGGAGATCTGAAAACGAATGCTACCGGAGAAAATACAACAGTAACAATAAAGCTGACCCGCATCAGAGTGGGACAGAATGTCGTATTCGAGAATATTTTGTTTTATGGAAATTCGGCAGAGATCCTACCTGTGTCAAAACCTTCACTTGGGGTGATCCTCTCCACCATGAAACGCTACCCTTCCCTGCACATTGAGATACAGGGGCACGTAAACTGCCCGACCACCTGGCCGGATTGCGATAATATGCAGGAGCACAATATGCAACTTTCGATAAACCGGGCCAAAGCCGTTTATGATTTTCTTGTTTCCAACGAAATAGATAAACAAAGGATGACCTTTAAGGGGTTTGGTGAAACGAAAATGGTTTATCCCGACGCCCGCAGCGAAGACAAGATGGCGAAGAACCGGAGGGTAGAAATTTTGGTTACCGGGGTGGAGTGAAAAGAAACCGATATCCGGTTCAGAAATGCGGGTATCTGTAAATGAATTTAATCCGCCTTATGTAAAAAACCGCTCAGAGTCCGCCACGACCGAGAATTTGAATTGAACAACTTTATTTTACTTCTTTTTCTTTTTAATTGTGTGTTTGAATTTTAACACTGCAAAATTTAATTCAATTGATGTTTCCGTTTCATTAAGGTCTAAGTCATTATCCAAAATTTCAGCAATAATTTCACCGCTTTTCTGTAACAGATTTTTTTTATTTTTATCATCTTTGATTTCCGAAAGTTTTTTAACATTTCGTGTCAGTTCTTTTATTTTTGCAAAGGTTTCAATAATGGTCAATGTAGTTTGGGTAGCTTTAGAGCCTTTCAAAATAGTTGCAAGCATATACAATCCTTTTTCTGTAAAAGCTTTTGGTAAAGTTCTTGTTTTTGATAATTTTGTGGTGGAAAATTTCCACCGCAAATCTTCAAGGTCAGATTTTGTTAAAACCAAAACATAATTAGCCGGGAATTTATCTGGATTGTTTTTTACGGCTTGGTTAATATCTCGTGTTTCTACACCATAAAGTTCAGCGACATCACTGTCTAAAAGAACTTTTTGATTTCTTATTTCGATAATTTTGCTTTCTACTTCTTCAAGTCTGATAATTGCTGTCATAATTTATCATGTAAAAATTCAATCTCAAAGATCTTAGTACATGACAAAACTCGTAACTTATTGATAATGTTGATAATAATGTTAAT
>CAZMPB010000225.1:0-4667 GCA_964567775.1 uncultured Bacteroidales bacterium | reverse complement strand
CAATATTTAATAGCGGTTAAAAAATATTTCATACTTAATTTAGAATAGAGCCAATATTTTTGCTTACGTTATTATGACAAATCATATGCATTTGTTGGTTAATTCAGAAAATAGTGATTTGAGTCAGATCGTATGCGATTTTAAAAAATTTACCAGTAAAAAAATTATTAAAACCATTCAAACTGAACCGGAAAGCAGAAAAGACTGGATGTTAAATTTGTTTTCGTTTGAAGCGACAAAACATAGCAGAAACAAAAACTATCAGTTATGGATTCAGGAAAATCATCCCATTGAAATTTTTTCTAATAAGTTTATAAAACAAAAGGTTGAATATTTTCATAATAACCCTGTACGGGCCGGTATAGTTGAAAATCCGTGGGATTATTTATATTCGAGCGCCAGGAATTATGCTGGTATGGAAAATCTATTGGATGTAATAAAGGTTGATTTATGTTGAGTAATGTAAGTGTAGTTGCAAACTACAATTGAATAAGTGCGAAGTTGCAAACTTCGCACAACATTGGATGGAAAGTTAATTAGATGTAATAATGGTTGATTTGAATGCTGAATTTTAGAAGGTGTAGTTACAAACTACAATTTAGAAAGTGCGAAGTTACAAACTTCGCACAACGAAACAGCCAGTTGTGCGAAGTTTGCAACTTCGTATCCAATTCATTAACTTAAGTTTTGTATTTTCGCTTCCGAATAACAACAGTTAGCAAATTTATCTTTAGATTTTTCATTGTCAGTTTCCAATACACATAGCAAATCATTACTTTTTTTTATTACCGTATTGATTATTGTCGGTGCTCTTGTTTATTGTTTCCGCTGGACAGGCGCTGCAGGCAATGATTGGAAGTCAATCATCGATGGTGATGGAAAAGGCTATTACGCTTATTTTGATCAAATAGTTTTCAAAAAAAATTTTGGCAGGGCAACTCCTGACTACGATCATTTGATAAAAATTGACAATAGAAGCCTGATTAAATATCAGTGCGGAACGGCCCTGCTTATTTCTCCTTTTTTTTTGTCAGCCGCACTGGCCAGAGGGTTTCCGGATGATCCCTATGCGGAAGTTTACCAGAAATCTGTCAGCGTGGCGGCTATATTCTATTTGTTGCTGGGGTGCATTTTTTTGTACTTGCTGTTAAGCCGGCTGAAAATTAAGCCTGAACACATTTTTATTTCATTGGCGGCAGCCCTTTTTGCTACGAACTTATTGGTGTACTCGGTTATTCAGCCCGATATGTCGCATGTTTATTCCTTTGCGATGATCAGCGGCTTTTTATGGGCTGCCTATTGTTATATCCAAAACCATAAGTTTAAACACCTCTTATTTAGTGCTATAACATTGGGAATTGTTTATTTGATAAGACCTGTAAATATCCTGATCATTTTCTTTGTCATGTTCTTTTTCAATGATTTCAAATCCCTAAGAATTTTTATTAATCAGCACATAAAGCACTTGCTTGTATTTGGCGCTTTTGTTCTGCTCGTCATGTTCATACAGAATATGCTGTGGTATATTCAGTGCGGGCATTTTTTTATTTGGGCCTATCAGCACGAAGGGTTTTATTGGCTCCATCCGGAATTTTTCAAGGTGTTGTTCAGTTTCCGGAAAGGGCTTTTTGTTTATACACCCATACTGTTCATTGTGTTTTTGAGTATGGCGCTTTTATTTAAAAAAAACAAATTCAGGTTTTTCACCACCTTGTATTTTCTGTTTTTGCTCACGTATATCGTTTCTTCATGGTGGTGCTGGACCTACTTCGATAGCTTTGGGATGCGTCCTTTTGTCGATTTTTATGGCGTATTTGTATTGCTGTTCGCCCTACTCCTGAATAATCTGAAAAAAAACCTGCGGATCATTGTTGTGGTCTTCTGTATCCCTTTGCTTTTGCTGAATATAATCCAATCATATCAATACCGGAAAAATATATTAAGCCCTGAATACATGAACTTCGAAAGTTACCGGTACATTTTTTTGAAAACATCAGATAAATATGTCGGTTGTATTGGAGGATCCAACGATTTGGTTCCGTATAATAAGTTTGAGAAAAAGCTGATTTTTTCTGCATTGCCCGATCACGTGAATGGGGGCATAATACTGTTTGGCCCAAAAAATGAGTATGGCGGCAGTGTCCGGGTTTCAAACGATCTTGAATTATTTGGTGCGATTCATTCCTATGCTGAGATAAAATTTAATAAGTGGGATTATCGTGTGAATGGCTCATCAAATGCATTATTTGTGGTTTCTTTAAGTTACAAAGGCAGGGAGAATGCGTTCTACAAAGCCTTCCCTATCAATTATCTTCCCGGATCGCCTGAAAACCGGTGGAAAGAATATTCATATTCCATGATACTTCCCAAAATTCTGGAACCAGAATATGAATTGACCTTGTATATCTGGAACACCGAATTGGAAGAGTTTAAAATAAAAGATCTGGAGATACATATTTTCAAAACAGCATGAGCTGAAAAAAATTCACTGCGAATGTGCTGTTTTTACTGTCTTCCAGGATATCCTGAACGTCTGCACAGACGCCATATTGCTTCACACGGAAAAGAAAAATTGGCGGCATTTTTACCGTAGAATATAGCTTAGAAAAATATTTTCTTTTCCTGTCGAAATTTTTCCTATCTTTGCAAACTCTTTTTTGAACCATTAAAACAATGATAAATATCACATTACCGGATAATTCGGTCAGACAATATAATGAAGGAGTTACAGGGCTTGAAGTAGCGCTGAGTATCAGCGAAGGCCTGGCTCGTAACGTGCTTGCAGCAAAAGTAAACGATGAGGTCTGGGATGCCAACCGGCCGATACACAGCGATGCAAATGTAAAACTCCTCACCTGGAATGATCCCGAAGGTAAAGCAGCCATGTGGCATTCTTCGGCACATATCATGGCGGAAGCCATAGAAGCGCTGTTTCCCGGAACAAAATTTGGTATAGGCCCCGACATCGAGAATGGCTTTTATTATGATATCGATACCGGCGACCGCATGATCACAGAAGCTGATTTCAAAGCCATTGAGGATAAAATGCTCGAATTTGCAAAACAAAACCAGCCCTTGGTACGCAAGGAAATCTCCAAGCAGGGAGCTCTTGACCTGTTTACTAAAAAAGGCGACGAATATAAGCTGGAGCTTATCAACGAGCTTGCCGATGGCGAAATAACCTTATACGAAAGCGGTAGTTTTACCGACCTCTGCCGCGGCCCGCATATTCCTTCTACAGGGTTTATCAAAGCGGTTAAGATCACCAGTGTTGCGGGTGCCTACTGGCGCGGCGATATCAACCGAAAGCAACTGACACGTGTTTATGGCATCACTTTTCCCAAGCAAAAGGAATTGCAGGATTATCTTGTTTTGCTCGAAGAAGCTAAAAAGCGCGATCACCGCAAACTGGGCAAAGAACTGGAAATATTTGCTTTTTCTGCAAACGTGGGAATGGGCCTGCCTCTCTGGCTGCCTAAAGGTACTGCCCTGCGCGAACGCCTCGAGGCATTCCTGAAAAAAACGCAAAAAAATGCAGGATACGTTCAGGTGATGACCCCCCACATTGGCAATGTAAATCTTTATAAAACTTCCGGCCATTTTCAGAAATATGGCAAGGATTCTTTCCGCCCGATCACGACACCGATTGAAGGCGAGGAGTTCATGCTGAAACCGATGAACTGTCCCCATCATTGCGAAATTTATAAAGTAAAACCCCGTTCATACAAAGACCTGCCCTTACGTATGGCCGAGTTCGGCACGGTTTATCGTTATGAACAAAGCGGCGAATTACACGGTTTGACACGTGTCCGCGGATTTACACAGGACGATGCACACATATTCTGTACACCTGATCAGGTGAAACAGGAATTTGTTGGCGTGATCAACATTGTGATGAAAATTTTCAAGGCGCTGGATTTTAAAGAATTTACCGCACAGGTTTCCCTGCGTGATCCCAATGATAAAGAAAAATATATCGGAACCGACGAGAACTGGGAAAAAGCCGAACGCGCCATCCTGGAAGTTGTTGAAGAAAACAACATCAAGGGTGTTATCGAACTGGGTGAAGCTGCCTTTTACGGACCGAAACTCGATTTCATGGTTCGCGATGCTATCGGCCGCAAATGGCAGTTAGGAACCATACAGGTGGACTATAACCTGCCTGAACGTTTTGAACTCGAATACATCGGAAGTGATAACCAGAAACACCGCCCCGTCATGATACACCGTGCACCGTTCGGGTCGATGGAACGGTTTGTTGCGGTGCTTATTGAGCACTGTGCGGGAAAATTTCCGCTATGGCTTGCACCAGAGCAGGTTACCATCATTCCTATCAGCGATAAATATGAAAATTATGCAAAAAAAGTTTTCCAATTGCTAAATAATTACGATATTCGCAGCCAAATTGACAACAGGAGCGAAAAAGCCGGAAAAAAGATACGGGACGCAGAGATAGACAGAATACCATATATGCTTATCGTAGGGGAAAAGGAAGAGGCTGAAAATACTATATCTGTCAGAAAACAAGGACAGGGCGATATGGGAACCTTTACTATCGATGATTTTGCAGCTCTGATCAATGACGAGATAAAAAAAATGATTGAATAATTAATTTGAGTATTAACTAAAACGGAGGACAAGTTATAGCAACAAATTTTAATTTACAA
>CAZMPB010000224.1:350-4696 GCA_964567775.1 uncultured Bacteroidales bacterium | reverse complement strand
GAAGACTGTGGACAGGTTTAATAAAAAGATACTGTCAGTTTTGGAAACTGATGCCAAACGTATAGAGGATTTTCTTCAGCAAACCGCAGAACTTGTCGCAGGATTGCTCGACAAAGAGAACGTCGTGTTAAAGAAAGCCCTGAAAACATTCCGGCAAGCTTTGTCAAAAGATGTCTCAATATATTATCTTTCGTTTTTCAACGACCTTCAGGCCGCCATCAACGAATTTGTCAATGCGTACAATAATTATATTCAAAAATATGCTTTTTCTTCCGCCTCGCGGACCGATCTTTTGCTGGTGCTTGGTGTGGTTCCCTATGTGAAAAATGATAGTTACCGGTATACATTTGCAGAAACCGCGATTAACGAGCAATTCAACGCAGACAGCGAAATCGTATCAAAACTTTATATCCGCATTGCCATGCTCCTTGAGAATTTTATACCATCAAGGAAATTATTCTCAGTAATAGCTCATTTAACAAAATTGAATTTCAAGTTTTCAAGAATTCTTACTGAAGACATAGATTTTGAAAAAATAAAAGCTCCCAAAATCAAAGATGTTTCAAAATGCATTAAAATTATTCCCTGCAAGGGATATGGCGAAAAGCTTGGTAACCGCTCGATCCCTTATTATTATGATATCATCAACAAGCGCCGGAGTGCGAAATTCATTAAATCATGGCATGCACATGATCTGGACACTTCACTGGATTTGATATATAATTATTACTGGAGCGATCTCTCCGCACCTGAAAATTACGAATCGGAATTTATGCTCAATCTCAACGATTATCCTTTTTACAGGATTGAAGGGCATCTGGGCTTATCCATTGATCCGGTTTATAATTATCTCAGCGGCCTTATTAAAGAACTTGATATTCCGGTACAAATCCTCAAGATTGATATAACAAATCATGCATGGAATAAATTCAGGGATGACTTTGATCTGTTTAAGAATAAATATAAGGAATTTGTACAACTTGTGAACGATGATATCAAAAAGAATTATACGGGAAACAAAGAGTTGTCTAAAGTTGCAATAAATCTCGACAAGATAAAACAGGACTTTACACAGACTTCATATCACAATACCGTCGCTGTTAAAAAATTGCTGGATGATGTAAACGCGTATTGCAATTTGCTAATATCCAATAAGGGTGGGGATGAAAAAGGCTTTGATTTTATCAAAAAACACCTTAATACGCTTGAAATATTCAAAAATCGGGATGTCTTAGCTGGATTGTACAAGGCCTCTGACCCTATTAAAGAAATTTCTCTTTCAGAAATTAAAGGCCTGGAATATCTTGCCGGCGTATATAAGGGTGGAACATTTATCTTGCTGCACGACGGACAGGATGTCATCGGCGATTTTTCGCTGCCCTATTTCTATAATTTTGATAAAGACAGAATGATTTAAAAAACTATTAATAATTTTTTGTTTTCATAAAAAAAATTGCTATCTTTGTTTTGACGAAAGTTCATAATGTAGATATTTTTAAGAATGCGATAACCGAAAGGTAATTGTAGCACCGAAAGGCATAGGAATAGAAACAAGTATGGAAAATCGTCTAAGTATAGGAATAGAGCAATCTATTATCTAATCTAAATTAATTGGGGAGCGACTTGCAAAAGCAGTCAAGCGAGTACCTGCAAAGGAATTCAAAAGGTTGTATAGCTAAGGCGCTCTCTTTTTTTTGGAGTTGGACAAATTCATGAATTTGTCCAACGATTATTACAAAAATGATGAAATTTAGAATTGATTATTGAATGCAGAAAGAAGAAAATAAATTAGAGTTTAAATTAGAGTTTTTCGGACAAATTCGTGAATTTGTCCGACATGTCAATTAATAAAAAATCAATCAGAAAACTCGTGTCAGCAGCAGATAACAAACGATTCAAAGATACTCCAAACAGATGGCAGCTTTGGAATTATTCGGCTCCGGCTAAATATTTTATTACGTTCTGCACACAAAATATGGAAATGTTGTTCGGAAACATCGTGAATAAAACAATGAATTTGTCAGATGCCGGAAAATGTGTTTCTGACGAAATTGAAAAATTACCGACGTATCATCCGCGCGTAATTCTTGACGAAAATATTGTTATGCCCAATCATATTCATATGATCATCGAATTGGGAGATTATTTATTTGATAATAAACATGCCGGTCAAATTCATGAATTTGACCGGCGGGATGTTGACAATCATGAATATAACAAAATCATTAACGCAATCAACGCAGCAGGGGGCCTGGCAAATAAAGATGTATTAAAACAATACCGGAAGTTGCGCAGACGCATGCTCATTCCGATGATTATCGGAAAATTAAAAATGCAGACATCGAAAAAAATAAATATCCTGAACAATACGCCCCGAAATAAAAACTGGCAAATAGATTATTACGATCATATCATACGTGACAACCAGGCATATTGGAAAATCAAAAATTACATCAAAAACAATCCTGCACGTTGGAATGAAGATAAATTTCACGGATAAGAATCAGAAGGCAAATCATCCCCCCGTGAGTGCTTACAGTGAGCTTGTCCTGCTCCCGAAGCCACCGGCAGCAAATCAATTCAGCCTATCTGCCATACGTTTCCGTAAGTTTCTTCAGCCATGCCGCATGGGCGGGTGTAAGATCTTTTGGCCTGAATTTCCATGACCAGTTCCCGGAAGATGTACCAGGCAGGTTCATGCGGGCATCTTCGTCTAATTCAAGAATATCCTGTACAGGGATAATTGCGATGTCGGCAACAGAAGCCCAAGCCAAACGTATCAGCGATTTAACTACACCCTCATCAATATTTCCGATGTATTCCTTAACTTTTTTCCTGTCCCCGGCAGAAGCATTCTGGTACCAGCCAAGCACGGTATTGTTATCATGTGTGCCTGTATAAACCACACAATTTTCGGTATAGGTATGAGGCAGGTAATTATTTTCTTCACTTGAATCAAAAGCAAATTGTAAAATTTTCATCCCGGGAAAACCAAAACTATCCCTCAGCTCTTCCACATCGGGCGTAATCACTCCAAGATCTTCAGCAATAATCGGCAGCTCGCCCAGCTCTTTTATCAGTGTTTTGAATAATTTTTTTCCCGGAGCAGCTACCCACTTACCTTTCACGGCGGTTTTTTCACCGTAGGGAACCGCCCAGAATGCCGAGAGCCCCCTGAAATGGTCAATTCTGACGATATCACAAAGTTCCAGGCTGGCCCACATCCTTTCGATCCACCAGTAAAATCCATCTTTTTCGATGTATTGCCAGTTATAAACAGGGTTGCCCCACAACTGCCCTGTTGCACTAAAATAGTCGGGCGGGACTCCGGCAACCTTCAAAGGTTTTCCTTTACTGTCCAAAAGAAAATTTTCAGGCTTAGTCCATACATCTACACTGTCATAAGATACATAAAGAGGTATATCGCCAACAATCCGGATATTTTTTTCATTGGCATACTTTTTCACTTCTTTCCACTGTTTAAAAAATTCAAATTGTATAAACTTGTGGTATAAAATTCTTTCTTTACACTTTTTCCTGTACTGTTCAAGGGTTTCCGGATCCCTCAATCTTGCTTCTTTTGGCCATAAGTTCCAGGGCTTGTTGCGGAATTCTTCTTTCAGGGAAAGGAAAAGCGCAAAATCATCCAGCCAAACCGATTTCTGAGAACAAAATGTTTTAAAAGCCTTAGTGTTTTTGCCGGTCTTGATAAATTTCCCAAACGCTTTATCTAACAAAGGGATTTTCACTTTCCTGACTTTTTCAAAATCTACGTGCCTCGCTAGTTTTCCTAAATGATCATCAATGTCTGACTTACTTAACAGGCCGTCTTCTTCAAGTTTTTCGAGGCTTATCAGTAGGGGATTTCCTGCAATTGAAGAAAAACACTGATAGGGTGATTCACCAAAACCTGTTGGCCCAAGGGGTAAGATCTGCCATAGTTTCTGCCCGGCTTCAGCAAGAAAATCTATAAAATCGAAGGCTTCTTTTCCGATTGTTCCTATCCCGTGATTACCCGGTAGTGATGTGGGGTGCAGCAGTATTCCACTTTGTCTTTTGAATTTCATGTTACCAATTTAAAAATTAAAAAAATATTTTACTCCGCTCAGTTTCCGGTGAGAAAAAAAGTTCATAAAAGTAATAATTTCTCGGGATTGAATTATTTTGTTTGAAAAAATGGCTAAATCTTTTTTTCCGGTGCTACGTATAAAAGTAAAACCTACTGAAATGGATTCAAATGAACTTTTAAAACTCATAGCTCCTGAAGAAATAATAAAGTATTTTGACCTCATTAATATAAAAGAGACAAGCAACTGTTATGAGTTTTTCTTCGAGGAGAAAAAAGA
>CAZMPB010000224.1:0-340 GCA_964567775.1 uncultured Bacteroidales bacterium | reverse complement strand
GACAGCAGTATTAGATGGATTCTGCGAACCACAGTCATTACTGAGTTTTCCATTGAAAATTAAACCTGTCTATCTGGTTCTTAAACGGAGAAGATGGAAGCTTAAAGGAGGCGGAGCTCACCATAGCAACGAATATTATTTTAATCATCCTCATATAAAAGCGACAAAGGAATTCGCTGCTTTTTTAAAAGAAGTACATGGACACACACCTGACCAATATCTCAGTCTTTGCAGAGCTTATGGGGATTGCAGCAAAGACCCTTCATCATTGGTATAAGTCGTTTTTAAGCAACTTTGATCCGCAGGGACATCAAAAAATACATGCCAGCGACATTAAGGT
>CAZMPB010000223.1:0-4696 GCA_964567775.1 uncultured Bacteroidales bacterium | reverse complement strand
TATTTCCGGTGGAATCTGCAAGTGCAGCACCATATAATACACCGCCTTTTGATATGGCTGCGTAAGCATAAGGGGCGTTCGTAGTAATATCAAAAGAAGTGGCACCAAGCGGCATTAAAGCATTATATGATACTGACATAGCGGGAGGGTCGGAATAATATACCATCAGCGAAGGATCGCCCATGAGGTGGTAAATTTCCCAATAATAAGAATAGCTTGAATTACCCGATTGTGTGACGGCTAAATTACCGGCAGAAACCATTTGGCCCTGCGTAACATACCAGCTGCCAAACGCTTCACCGTGATCGTGAAACGTACCGTCATAAGCCCCTGGATTAGCCGCGGTATATGTTGGATGCAATGGCGGGTTCCCCGATCCGAAAGATCTGTATCCAACACCCCAATAATAATCCTCGTCCCAATAGGTGCTGTTGGAGCCTCCAATATAACCCAAAGCGCCTTTGTTTTCTGCCCGGAGCAGGGCTTCCCCAAAACATTCGGGATTGTCGAAGGTAAGCGTGAGGCAGCAATTTCCTATCATCAAAGGATATTTATGATTGTTGGTAAGTGTGCTGATATCTGCAGTGTTGAATGAAGGATTTGACCATCCGTCGGATCCCCCATGTGCGGTATAATTTGCCATACAGACTCCTTTACTGACATTTTGTATGATTTGCGAAGCGCTGCTTCCCGATATTGCATAAGGATATGTGTTTGAATATAAGCCATGAGCCGCGTTGAAATAAGTGTCGGTACCATAATTAATCTGACCGTCGCCATGTGTGGGGCCAAAAGTCGCATCTTGTCCTGCAATCATCACGCAACTGTCGAGAAAGGTAGACTGAGGCATCAAAAACTTTTCGTATTCAAGGGTCTTATCAATTTGCGGCCTTAGTTCGGTGGTGTTTGTGGCTGAAAATCTTCCATAATAAACTTCTGGCAGAAAGTCGCCGGTATATTCGCAATAATACAGATCGGAAACGTGAGAACCTTCCGTCCCGCTAAAAGAAGGGACCTGGGCAATGTCTCCGACCAATAAAACAAATGAAGGCGCGGGGTCAGCAGATGTGCCTGCATTGTAGAGGTTTTGCAAATAAGATTTTATGGACGTTGTCGTGTTGCCAACAGATGCGTTGTTTGTATAAGCCTGGATAACGGAAAAGCCTTTTTTTGTTTTCCATTCTACAAATGGTTGCAATAAATTGTAAAACATCGCATCAGCGACAATAACATACTTTACAGGGTATTTGGTAAAATTTGATTTGTTTGCCAGTGCTTTGTAATTGAATATTTTTTCAAATGAAGGCACAAAATAAGGTGAATAATATTTTTCTTTTTGCTCAACAGTGGCGGAGGCATCGGCATTTTCAAAAATTATTTCAACCTCAAGGTTTGTATAGATTCTCAATGTTTTTGTAACAGGGTTGTAATAAACAGGTGCAATTTCGAGGCGGCCAATGTTGCTGCCACGCATCGTGCCTAATGGAGTTACCGTCACTAATTCGTGTTGAACGAACTGGCTTGACTTGTAGACAGTCTCGTTGTATTTAAACTCCATATTTTCCGGATCGTCGCTTTTTGATAACGAAGGCTGAGCAGGCATTACAGGAAACAAGGCTCCCATCTCGCTTAATTTGATATCCGTATAGGTAGAATTCGGGGTATTAATTTTAATTGTAGCGCCCACAGGTATCTCGATCAATTTTTTCATGACCGGAAGTTTGGGGTCTCCAATAGCGTTGGAAGAGCCATATTCCGGAATGATAAATTCTGAGAACATACCTTTTTTGGTATTTACCTTTAACGTCTGAATATCCTGTATAGATAAAGAATTGATGAGGACAAGCCTCCCGTAAGTGTTTTCTTTGATCTGTAAAGATGTTGCCGGTTTATCAGGATTTAAAGAAAATGATGCTTGTCCCAATAATACAAATAATGCAATCAGACATAGCTTGCAAAAAGTAAGGTTATTTTTCATAAAAAGGGGGATAAAAGTGTGTTAAAAATATTTATGTAAAGATACAAAAAATATCTATTTTCAGAGAAATCTGAAAAATAATTAACTCAACTTTAACGAGATGCTTAATTAAAAGTGTTTTAGACTAAAATGTTTCCTGTCATTTCTTCCGGTTGGGGCAGGTTCATGATCTTTAGAATAGTAGGCGCAATATCTGCCAGTTTACCGTTGTGTAATGTTATATAATCACGGTCGAATAAAAAACAGGGAACAGGGTTGCACGTATGGGCTGTATTGGGCGATCCATCGGGGTTTTCTGCCATGTCCGAGTTGCCGTGATCGGCTGTAAGGATGACGGAATAGTCGTTTTCTAATGCCGCTTTGATTACTTTTTCAACGCAGGTATCGACTGTCTCAAGGGCTTTGATGATGGCCGGATAAACACCTGTATGTCCCACCATATCTGCATTGGCATAGTTTAAACAAATAAAATCGTAATAATTTTTATTTATTGCTTCTACCACTTTTACGGTAACTTCCGGAGCGCTCATCTCTGGCTGAAGGTCATAGGTTGCAACCTTAGGGGATGGCACCATCATGCGGTCTTCCCCGTCAAAAGGGGTTTCCTGTCCACCCGAAAAGAAAAATGTAACGTGGGGATATTTTTCAGTTTCGGCAATGCGCAATTGTTTTTTTTCAAGCTTGCTCAGTACTTCAGCAAGAGATTGCTTCAGGTCTGCCGGTTCGAAAATAATATTTATTTTTTTAAAACTTTCATCATACCGTGTCATGGTGAGATAATGCAGCGGTATGGTTGCCATTCCGGCTTCGGGCATGTCTTTCTGGGTAAGGACCGTGGTGATCTCTCTGAGCCTGTCGGTACGGAAATTGAAGCAGATCACGACATCGTCTTTTTGTATTGTTGTGAGCGGGTTTCCGTTATCATCTGTAAAAACGACCGGCTTTATAAATTCATCTGTTACGTCTTCATCGTAAGATTCCTGAGTTGCCTGCAATACGTCCTTCGATTTTTTGCCTGTTCCATGGACCATCATGTCGTAGCCTAATTTGATGCGTTCCCAGCGTTTGTCGCGGTCCATCGTGTAATACCGGCCTATGAGCGTGGCAATTTTACCTGCCGATGTTGCCAGGTGTTCCTGAAGTTCTTTTAAATAGCCCAGTCCGCTGTGAGGGTCGGTATCGCGGCCATCGGTAATGGCATGGATAAAAACTTTTTCAAGGCCATGGTCCCGGGCAATATCACATAATTTATAAAGATGTGTCTGTAGAGAGTGAACTCCACCATCTGAAATCAAACCGATAAAATGGACTGCTTTGTTATTTTCTTTTGCATATTTGTAAGCGTCGCAAAGAACCTTGTTTTGCCCGATACTGCCATCTTCCACGGCTTTTGAAATCCGGACCAGATCCTGATAAACTATTCTACCAGCCCCGAAATTCAGATGGCCGACCTCTGAATTACCCATCTGTCCTTCGGGCAGGCCAACAGCCAAACCAGAAGCGTTAAGCTGACAATAAGCCACATCGGGATTGTTATATAAGCTTTTGATAAACGGAGTTTTTGCAGAATATATCGCGTTTGCATGATTGTGCTCTCCTTCGCCCCAGCCATCCATGATGATCATTAAGAGTTTTTTCGGGTTCATAAAATTGTACTTAAAACAGGGGACAAAGATACAACAATCTTTATCCTTAGGGTTTATTAGAAACGGAACTGAAGATTATTTCTTAATAAAGTTGACGGACTTATTGTCAAAGTTCAGCCAGTATTTGCCCTTCTCAAGATCGGCAACTTCTACTTCTTTTGCAAAACCTTCTGAAATAAAATTGCCTTTGAGATCAAAGATCTCGTATTGCGTATCGGCGGAAAACACTAATTTATCTGTAACTTTAGAGGAAACTAAAGTTATTTCCGGATTACGTGAAGTGTATTTGATGAGTTTGGAATAAACCTGGTTTCCGTTCGCATCGTTGAAAAAAATACGAAATTGATTGATGCCGGTATGCGGTATAAATTCAAAAGAATAGGAGTTTTTCTTTACGGTATCCGTTGCAGCAAGTTCACCGACCTTAATCCATTTGTTCCAACGGAATTGTTCAATAATTAACGGTTCTTCCATCAGGTCGCCCTTGATGCCCCATACGATCTTACCTGATTTGTCCGCTTTGGTTGATAAAAACGCAACATTTTCAGATGGCTGCAAAGCTTTCGGATTAACAACTTCTGGCTTGCATCCGCTTTTATACTTAATCACAACAGTAACAGGATCGCCTATCTTTAAATTTAATAATGAAAAATCAATTTCGAAGGCGTTGGAGTTGATCTCATCCTGAGTTTTCTGGTTGTTGACCAAAACTTCGGTCACACAAAAACTGCCGTCTTTACCCGGATTTAATACATGAAGGTTGAACCCGTAATAATTTCCTTTGAGAATTATTTCTTCGGCGATGATATTGCCTGTAAAACATAACAGGAGTAACAGGATGAATGAGGTTTTCTTAAGCATGAGATACTAATATCATTAAATTCAAGGCAATATTAATTATTTTTAAATGATGAAAATAGTACTTAAAGTAAAAGTTTTCAGATAATATCAACAACAGCCGGGTCGGACTTAAAAATTTCCATCAATTTATTTTTCACCATTTCGGGAGTAATGCTTTGAATACACTTGCATTGCTTGGTGTGTCTGCATTTATTGCATTTTTTATTCAGAA
>CAZMPB010000222.1:321-4738 GCA_964567775.1 uncultured Bacteroidales bacterium | reverse complement strand
ATTTTTTGCAGTTATAAAAATGATTGGGATGGCAGTAATCTCAGCGAGGGTACCTATTTTTACGTGCTCAAGGTAAATGTGTGCGGAACAGAGAAAACCTATCGGGAATATATTACCATAATAAAGTAGTTGTCGAGCAACCATTAAATCAAGTCTTATGAAAAAAATAATAACCAGCATTGTTTTGATTTTTCTTGGTGTTGTTGCCTATGCACAACAGGATGCCCAGTTTACCCAGTATATTTTTAACGAGTTAATCATTAATCCTGCTTATGCAGGGTCAAAGGAAATGCATACTATCAACGCCACATACGCTGCACAGTGGGCAGGGTTCACAGGCGCACCGAACACGGCAACACTAAGCTATGATGGCCCCATATATAAAAACATGGGGCTGGGCGTGCATTTTATCAATGATATGATCGGAGCCCAGATGCAGCAGGGATTGTTTGCCAGTTATGCATACAAAATCCGGCTGAATGAAAAATGGCGATTGGCTCTGGGCCTCGCAGCAGGGGTTTCTTATTTCACGCTCAACGGCGCAAAACTTATTTCGGACATCCCGGACCCCGATCTTACCACAGACAAAGTAACCCAACTGAATTTCGATTCCAAAACGGGATTATTCTTAAATAACGACAGGTTTTATGCAGGATTCTCCATCACCAACCTTTTAGGTGATGTGATCAAAAGCAAAGACCCTATGGTAACAAATCCGTCAAGGCATTATTATCTTACGACGGGATATGTATTTGACCTGGGAAAAAAATTTAAATTCAAACCAAGTTTTCTCATCAAAGAAGATTTTAAATCACCCACGAATATTGATATTAACGCTTTCTTTTTGTACAAAGAGAAAATATGGCTGGGGGCAAGTTACCGCATGAACACCAAAATAGGAAAAAAAAGCCTTGTTGACGATCTTCACCTCAAGAATGCCGTGGCCATCATGGCTGAATGGAACATTACCGACCGGCTCCGAATAGGCTATGCCTACACACTGACACTTACTGCCCTGAAGAATTATTCCGGCCATGAAGTGCAGATCGGTTATTTCTTCCCGACCAAGGTCATTCCGATGATGAAAACACCAAGGTTTTTCTAACATTTAACTCTCATCTTTTATGAAAATGAAAATAAAAATAAAATACCTTATCGGTTTATTTGCACTTTCCACGACAATTTTCCTTTTTTCTTCAGGCGTTTCAGCACAGACTACACTTCAGAAAGCCAAAGAACACAAAATGAAATATGAATTTGCAAAAGCGATAGAATTGTATAAAGAATACATTCAAACCCCCGCCTCAGGAATTGATGACAAAAGGGAGCTTGCCGCTTGTTATATGATGATCAATGACCCGCATGCTGCCGAAGAATGGCTGTCGGCGGTTGTATCCAGCGATAAGCGTTTACCGGAAGATGTTTTACATTATGCCGATGTTTTAAAATCAAATGGAAAATATGCTGAAGCCATCGCTCAATATAAGAATTATGGCAAAATTGTACCTTCTGCAAAAGAAAAATCAGAGGAGATGACCCGTTCCTGCGAGATGTCACTTAAATGGATAAAAGATCCTTTATTTATCGATGTAATCAATGCGGAATCATTAAATTCAGAAAACAGTGATTTTGGCTTGATCGCTTTTGATGGTGGCTATATGCTTACATCGGACAGAAAATTAAAGGGTAAAATTTATACCGCTGGCGAGATCTATGGATGGACCGGAAAACCTTTTTTGAAATTGTTACATTTTAAATATAATAAGGAACTGAAACAGCCACCTGAAGAATTGGATGCACTGGACAACAACTATCATAACGGCCCCGGAGCCTATGATAAAAATTCTTCCACGCTTTATTTTACCCGGACAAAAATGGTAAAACTCACCAAAAAACCGATCAACAGTGATCCTACAAGCTGGTATGATAATTCTACAACCAAAGATTATGTAAATCGTCTCGAGATATATTGCTCACAGATGATCAGCGGCAAGTGGCAAACACCCGTTTCATTCCAGCATAGTAACCCGGAATCTTATTCTATTGGCCATCCCGCCCTGTCGCCTGACGGGAAGATGATCTACTTTGTTTCGGATATGCCCGGCGGTTATGGCGGATCGGACATTTATTTCTGCGAAAAATTAGCTGATAATACATGGAGCGCCCCTAAAAATGCAGGAAATTCGGTCAATACGGAAGGAAAAGAAGTGTTTCCTTATATGGCTACTGACGGAACCCTTTATTTTTCGAGCAACGGATTACCGGGCATGGGCGGACTGGATATGTTTTCGGCCAAAGGCAGCAAAGACAGCTGGACGGCACCTGAAAACTTGAAATATCCATATAATTCGTCAAAAGATGATTTTTCTATTTATTTCACCGGTGAAGTAACCGGCTTTCTTTCTTCTGACAGGGATGGTGGAATGGGAGAAGATGATATTTACAGTTTCGCACCGACACCTCCAAAAGTCCTTATAATCTGCGTTACAACTAAGGAAAAACTTGATAATAATGCCACAGCAATACTTCCGGGGGCAAAGGTCATCATCAGCAATAACAGTATAACACTACCGGTTTTACCAGAAAATAAGGGCATCTTTTATGCGCAGAGTGATTGCGGTGACAATGAATATAAAATAAAGGTAATCAAAGACGGGTATTTTGCCTCAGAAAAAAAAGTTAAGACAGCATGCAAGACGCTTAACGACACTATCAACGTAGAAATACTGTTAGAAAAGATCGTTATTAATAAAGCGATCGTACTCCAAAACATCTATTATGATTACGACAAATGGGATATACGCCCCGATGCCGCCATAGAACTCGACAAACTTGTAAAGATACTTGAAGAAAACCCCGATATCAATGTAGAACTTGGCGCGCACACCGACTCGAGAGGAAAAGATAAATACAACCAGGAACTTTCACAAAAACGTGCTGAATCTGCTGTGGCATACATTGTATCTAAAAACATCAATCAATCGAGGATTACAGCAAAAGGTTACGGAGAAAGTGTCCCTGTGAACAAATGTGTGAACAATGTTAAATGCACCGACGAAGAATTTCAGATGAACAGAAGAACCGAATTCAAAGTAACGAGTATCAGTAAAAAATAATACCGATTTGAAAAAATTTTTTGTCAGGCAGCCGGTATTATGCGTCTTTCAGAAATTCAATATTTCTTTTCAGTGTTGAAAAGCCGACCCTTTTCATGGCAGAGCCTTCGGCGATCTCAAGGAACTTTTCTTCCGTAAGGGTTTCCCAGTCTTCTCCGGACATTTTTCTCAATGATTCCGATAATTGAAAAGACTTATCCGCAGAAGGTTTCAGGTCTTTATTCCACGGGCAGACATCCTGGCAGATATCGCATCCATATATAAAGTTATTGAATTTTCCCTTTAGTTCTGGAGGTAAAGGATGCTTTTGTTCCATGGTCAGATGCGATATACACCTACGGACATCCAGCTCATGAGGCCTGACCAGGGCACCGGTCGGACAAGCTTCCATGCACAGGTTGCAGTTTCCGCATTTATCCTCAAACGGAATATCATACTGTAATTCCAAATCCGTAACAATCAGTCCGATAAAATGGAAGGTACCGGTTCTTTCGTTGACCAGCAGCGAATTTTTACCGATCCATCCCAGCCCTGCCCGCTGTGCCCAGGCTTTTTCAAATACCGGAGCTGAGTCCACAAAAACCCGGGTATGATGGCTGCCGGTTGCCTGGATTATTTGTTCAGCAACAAGATTTAATTTTTCATTCAGTACCACATGATAATCCCTGCCATAAGCATATCTGGAAATCCGGTATCCGGATTGAGGTGAAAGCGTACCGTGAGAAAAATAATTATAAAGTACAGCGATTACTGTCTGGGCGCCATCAACAAGCCGTTGCGGATCAGCACGCACTTCGGGGTTGCGTTCCAGATACGTTTTTCCGGCATGAAACCCTTTTCCTGTCCATTGTTTCAAAAAATCATATTCCCTGCAAAGTTTTTCAGCTTTGGCAAACCCGCAATCCGAAGCGCCTGTCTCAAAAATCTTTTTCTTTATTTCAAGCGATAATTCACGAATATCCTTCATGCTTCTTACTCAAAAAGTGTCTGCTGCCTGTCCGGATTAATACGCCCAAGATGTTTATATGCTTTTTCGGTAGCCTCGCGTCCGCGCGGAGTGCGCATGATGTACCCTTCCATGATCAAAAAGGGTTCATAGACCTCCTCTATAGTACCGGCATCTTCGCTTACAGCAGTTGCAATTGTTGATAATCCTACAGGGCCTCCTCTGAATTTGTCAATAATTGTCGTCAGTATCTTAATATCCATTTCGTCGAGGCCGTTTTTATCGACATTCAATGCGGTTAACGCAATATTTGTGATCTTCAGGTCGATGATGCCCGAACCCTTAATTTGTGCAA
>CAZMPB010000222.1:0-311 GCA_964567775.1 uncultured Bacteroidales bacterium | reverse complement strand
TCCACGGCTCCGGCGGGCTATTTCATAAGCTGCGTTTTTTTCTATGTCCACATTAATGATACGGGCAGAGCGTTCAATGATGGTTTGTAAAATTTCCGCATCGTAATATGACAGACGGGTATTAATCCCGAAACGGGAGCGCAAAGGAGCTGTCAGGAGTCCTGAACGGGTAGTTGCACCTATTAACGTAAAGGGGTTGAGCGTGATCTGGACACTACGCGCATTGGGTCCGCTTTCGATCATGATGTCGATCTTGTAATCTTCCATCGCAGAATAAAGGTATTCTTCAACCACAGGGCTTAAGCGATGAA
>CAZMPB010000221.1:0-4757 GCA_964567775.1 uncultured Bacteroidales bacterium | reverse complement strand
ATGTGATAATCGCCCATATTTCAGGTAAAATGCGAATGCATTATATCAAGATTTTACCCGGCGATAAAGTGCGGGTTGAAATTTCACCCTATGACCTGACAAAAGGAAGAATAACATTCAGATATAAATAGTAAAACCATGAAAGTACGTGTGTCAATAAGAAAAAGGACCCCAGATTGCAAAATCATAAGAAGAAATGGTGTGGTTTATGTGATCAACAAGAAAAACCCCAAATACAAACAAAGACAGGGTTAAAATTTGTAAATAATATTAATAAAACAGTATATGGCTAGAATTGCTGGTATTGATTTACCAAAAAACAAAAGAGGAGTAATCGGATTGACATACATTTTCGGTATCGGAAGAAGTATGGCGCAAATGATTTTGAAAGAAGCCGGAATTGATGAGAATAAAAAAGTTTCCGACTGGACAGATGCTGAACAAACCAAAATCCGTAATGTCATTACCGATAAGGTGAAAGTTGAAGGAACACTGCGTTCTGAAGTTCAGATGAATATCAAACGCCTTATGGATATCGGTTCTTACCGTGGCATCAGGCACCGGGCTGGATTACCAACCAGAGGACAAAGCACCAAAAACAATGCCCGTACACGTAAAGGAAAAAGGAAAACAGTTGCCAATAAGAAAAAAGCAACCAAAGGATAATAATTAATGTGTTTTTAATAACAGAAAACTAAAAAAAATTATGGCAAAAACACCTGCTAAAACAGCAAAGAAAAGAATTGTAAAAGTTGACCCTATAGGTAGGGCCTATGTCTTTGCTTCGTTCAATAACATTATTATTTCACTTACCAATGCCAACGGTCAGGTTATTTCGTGGTCTTCGGCAGGTAAAATGGGATTTAAGGGTTCCAAAAAGAATACTCCCTATGCAGGTCAGATGGCTGCGGGCGATTGCGGTAAACAAGCATTTGATTATGGTCTGAGAAAAGTTAAGGTATACGTAAAAGGGCCAGGCGCTGGAAGAGAATCCGCTATCAGATCGATAAGTGCCGCCGGTATCGAAGTTACCGAAATTATTGACGTTACGCCTTTACCACACAATGGTTGCCGCCCACCAAAAAGAAGAAGAGTTTAATTATATTTAATATATTTCAGATATGGCAAGATACATTGGTCCGAAAACAAGAATTGCACGAAAATTTAAAGACCCCATTTACGGTCCGGATAGATCATACGAAAAAAAGAATTATCCTCCCGGACAGCATGGACAGGCAAAAAAACGTAAAAAACAATCAGAATACGGGGTACAGCTTCAGGAAAAACAAAAAGCAAAATACACATACGGAATTCTGGAAAAACAATTTAAAAACACTTTTGAAAGAGCTTCACGCAAAAAAGGAATTACCGGTGAAATACTTTTGCAACTGATTGAGGCCCGCCTCGATAATGTCGTTTATCGTTTAGGTATTGCCCCAACGCGCAACGGAGCACGTCAGCTGGTTTCTCATGGTCATATTGAGGTAAACGGCATAGTGATAAACATCCCGTCCTACAGCCTGAAACCTAATGATATTGTCAATGTCAGGGAAAAATCAAAATCGCTTGAAGTAATAGTAGACGCTTTGGTCCGGCATTCAAACCGTTATAACTGGCTGGAATGGGATCAGGAAAAAATGGTCGGCAAATTTATGAGTTATCCCGAACGTGATCAGATACCTGAAAATATCAACGAACAGTTGATCGTTGAGTTGTATTCAAAGTAAAAAAAAATTAATTCAGATAACAAAATGGCAATATTAGCTTTTCAAAAACCGGATAAAGTTATCATGTTAGAATCGGACGATTTTTTCGGAAAATTCGAATTTCGCCCGCTCGAACCAGGATATGGTACAACAATTGGCAACTCCTTGAGAAGAATACTTCTTTCTTCTCTTGAAGGTTTTGCTATCACGAACATTAAAATTGAAGGTGTGGATCAGGAGTTCTCATCCATCAAAGGTGTGTTGGAAGATGTTCCCGAAATTATTTTAAATCTGAAAAAGGTCTGTTTTAAAAGACAAATCGAGTCGTTTGCCACCGAAAAAGTAATTGTTACCGTAACCGGCAAGGATGTTTTTAAAGCTGGAGAAATCAATGCTTTTCTTTCCGGATTTCAGGTTTTAAATACTGATGAAGTAATTTGCCATATGGAACCTAATGTGAAATTAGTGATGGAAATTACTGTTGATAAGGGCAGGGGTTACGTGCCGGCAGAGGAAAATAAAATTCCAAATGCTCCCATTGGTACGATCGCAATCGACTCGATTTATACTCCAATCCGAAATGTAAAATATGTAATTGAAAATTACCGTGTGGAACAAAAAACCGACTACGAAAAGCTGGTTTTTGATATTCAGACCAACGGTTCCATACATCCCAAAGAAGCTTTGAAAGAAGCAGCAAAAATACTAATACATCATTTTATGCTGTTTTCGGACGAAAAAATTACCATCGATACCGAAGAAAAAGCAGTAGTGGAAGAATTTGATGAAACTTCCCTGCATATGCGTCAGTTATTGAAAACCAAACTTGTTGACCTAGACCTTTCTGTTCGTGCGCTGAATTGCCTCAAAGCCGCTGACGTTGAAACCCTGGGCGATTTGGTTTCCTTCAATAATCACGACTTGCTTAAATTCAGAAACTTTGGTAAAAAATCACTCACCGAATTAGAAGAACTGGTAAAAGCAAAAAATTTGCAGTTCGGTATGAATATTACCAAATATAAATTAGATAAGGATTAACAGAGATGAGACACAACAGAACAATCAATCATTTAGGAAGAACTGCCGAGCATAGAAGTGCTATGCTGGCCAATATGGCTTCTTCGCTGATACTTCATAAACGTATTTCTACAACTTTGGCAAAAGCCAAAGCGCTGAGAAGCTATGTAGAGCCTTTGCTCACAAAATCAAAAACAGATTCGGTGCACTCCAGAAGAACAGTTTTTAGTTATCTTGGAAACAAAGATGCTGCAAAAGAACTTTTCAGGGAGGTAGCTCAGAAAATTGCTGATCGTCCGGGCGGATACACCCGAATTTTAAAAACAGGAACAAGACTGGGTGACCAGGCCGAGATGTGTATCATCGAGCTTGTTGATTATAACGAGCTTATGACCGGTGAAAAAGAAGCAAAAACTGCTAAAAAAGGTAGAAGCCGCAGAGGATCAGGTAAAAAAGCAGCCGCCGAATCCAAAGAAGAAATAAAACCGGCACAGAAAGCAGCAAAAACTGTTGAAGATAAGGTTACACCCGAAGTCGCTGATGAAGCAAAACCGGAAAATGACGAAAGCGCTGCACCGGAAAGCACTGAAGTCACAGAACCTACTAAAGAATAATAAATAGTGGACTAAACTGGAAGGATAAAGTTCATTTGGCTTTATCCTTTTTTTATTAAAAACAAATAAATACAATATTATGAGTAGAATATCTGGTATTTATGCAAGGCAAATTCTGGATTCGCGGGGAAATCCCACTATCGAAGTGGATGTAATGACCGAAGCCGGAGTTATAGGAACTGCAGCAATCCCCTCGGGGGCCTCCACAGGCAGTCACGAAGCTGTTGAGCTGCGTGATGGTGACAAGGGTGTTTATAATGGTAAGGGAGTTTTAAAAGCAGTGCAGAATGTAAACAAGGTGTTGGCCGAAGAACTCAGAGGTATGCTTGTCAGCGAACAAGCCACTATTGATAAAGCCATGATAGATATCGACGGCACGCCGAATAAGGCTAATTTAGGCGCTAATGCAATTTTGGGTGTATCACTGGCTTGTGCCAAAGCTGCTGCAGAAATTACTGGGCAGCCACTTTACAGATATATTGGAGGGGTCAATGCTCATTTACTACCGATCCCTATGATGAACATCCTGAACGGTGGTTCTCATGCTGATAACAGTGTGGATTTCCAGGAATTCATGATCATGCCCGTGGGCGCTGAAACATTTGCAGATGCCATAAGAATGGGTGCGGAAATTTATCATAAACTCAGAGACGTTCTTAAAAAAGCTGGTTATTCCACCAATGTCGGTGATGAGGGTGGTTTTGCACCGATGCTGAAATCAAATGAAGAAGCCCTTCAAGTAATAATTAAAGCTATTGAAAATGCTAATTATAAACCAGGCCAAGATGTTTTTATTGCTCTTGATCCTGCATCATCCGAATATTTCGACGATAAAGAAAAGGTCTATCACCTGAAAAAATCAAGCGGCGAAAAACTAAACTCTACCCAAATGGTTGATTTTTGGAAAGACTGGTGCCACCGCTACCCAATCATTTCAATAGAAGACGGTATGGCTGAAGACGACTGGAAAGGATGGGCTCTGATGACAAAAACATTAGGCGATAAAATCCAATTAGTAGGTGACGACCTGTTTGTAACGAATACCGAACGCCTTCAGGAGGGAATTGATAAAAAATGCGCCAATTCCATCTTAATAAAAGTAAACCAGATAGGCACCCTCACCGAAACGATCAACGCGGTTAATTTAGCCTATTTGAACGGATATACGGCTGTTATCAGCCATCGTTCGGGCGAAACGGAAGATACAACCATTGCCGACCTTGCAGTTGCTCTGAATACCGGTATGATAAAAACAGGTTCTGCCTGCCGCACCGACCGGATATGCAAATACAACCAGTTGATAAGAATTGAGGAAATGCTCTTTGGTTTCGGAAAATACCTTGGTAGGGATTTTAAATATCTGAAAAAGTAATACCTGATCTTAAGTTTATTACCTGGCAAAGGTAAAAAGCTAAATTAT
>CAZMPB010000220.1:0-4882 GCA_964567775.1 uncultured Bacteroidales bacterium | reverse complement strand
GAACAGTATCAATGAGCGGTTTCCTTCGCGGAAACGTAGGGAAAAAAGATGCTAAAAAAATCCGCAGGGACGGCAACGTTCCATGTGTGGTTTATGGCGGAAAAGAACAATTGCATTTTTACACGGATGCAAAAAGTTTCCAAAAGATCGTGTTTACACCTGAAGTTTGCTTTGTAAAACTCAACCTGAATGAAAAAGAGTATGATGTTATTTTACAGGACATCCAATACCATCCGGTTTCTGATAATATTTTTCATGCCGACTTTATGGAACTTAAAGCCGACAAACCGATAGTAATGAATATCCCTATTAAGGTATCAGGCGTATCCCCCGGTGTTTTAAAAGGCGGAAAGGTTGTTCAGAAATACAGGAAGTTAAAAATAAAAGCCATCCCTGAAAATATGCCTGAACTTATTGAAGTAAGCATTAACAATTTGGAGATCGGACAAGGAATTAAAGTATCTGACATCCCGGCTGAAAAATTTACGATTCTCGATAATAAAAATAATACCATCGTGGGCGTTAGCGTTACGAGGGCCGTTGAGGAAGTTGCGCCTACAGCCGAAGCTGCCGCCGCTACCGCTGCTGCCGGAGCCGCTGCCCCTGCTGCCGGAGCTGCCGGAGCCGCTGCCCCTGCCGCTAAAACTCCTGCTGCTGATGCAAAAGGAAAGGCCAAAAAATAAATTGTTTTTAACGATACAAAGGCTGCCGACGATTTATTACCCGGCAGCTTTTTTTATTTAATGTTATGATACCGTCCGAATCAAAAAAGTTCCTGATCACCGGCCTGGGAAACATAGGGGACGAATATGCCAATACCCGGCATAACATCGGATTTGTAGTTCTCGATGCGCTTGCACAGAAACTGAAAGTTACCTTTTCGGGAGGAAGACATGGCTCGGTGGCTCAGGCCAGATACAAAGGCAAAACCCTGGTTTTGCTGAAACCTTCCACCTATGTCAATCTTAGCGGAAAAGCGATCAAATATTGGCTAAGCGCCGAAAATATTCCCACGGAAAACTCACTGGTTGTGGTTGACGATCTTGACCTGGCCAAAGGAGCGCTGCGTATGAAATCGAAAGGAGGAGACGGCGGGCACAACGGACTAAACCATATCATCATGACACTGGGGACTGAGGAGTTTGCCCGGCTGAGGGTTGGCGTGGGCAACGATTTTTCCAGGGGAGCCCAGGTAGATTATGTACTGGGCAGATGGACCAAAGAAGAAGAAAAGATTATGCTTGAACGCATGCCCCTTGCTGTTGATGCCATCCTCAGCTTTGTTTGCGAAGGTGTAAACACCGCCATGAATAAGTACAATAATAAGTGAGTGTTATTCATTACAGAAAGTAGTGTTGAATAGCGCCTTTGATTAATAAATTCTCAGGTGCCCGGTATCCGCGTTAAATAAGAAAATCATTTATTGCAAAATAATATAAAAAACCGGGTTTTGCATAACCTTCGCATTTTATAAATTTGCAATATCCTTCATCTGTCAACACTTATTAAAAAAAATCATTATTTTTAATAATATTTTTTGTGTTATTTTACTTTACTTTGTTTAGTTTTGAAGTTCTAAAATAATAAAAGTAATACTATGCAGTCATATTTTAAAAATACAAATATTATTAAAGTATTTAATATCTGGAAAAAACAACTTATCATTATTGGGATTGCTGCAGGAATTCTGGGGATTGTGATTTCTTTTCTTATTCCGCCACTTTATAAATCATCCGCTGTATTATATCCGGTTAACTTACCTACAATGTCTTCCGAAACGACCACCGAACAGATGTTACAGATCATTCAATCCGTTGATATTCAGAAAAAGATGTTTGATGCATTTAAACTTGGTGAACACTATAAATTAAAATCAAATGATCCATATTATTTCTCGAATTTGTTAACAAAATATAATGAGAAAGTTTTCTTCAAAAGAACAGAATACGATGGGATTGCTGTAACGATTTATGATCGGAATCCAAAATTTGCCTGCAATATGGTGGACTCATTAATTAAGTTCTATAACGATAAAGTCGGATCAATCCATAAACAAAAAAACCTTGAAATGGTTAAAATTAAGGGGGAAGAACTTGCCAATAAGAAAAAAGACATTGACTCTCTGGAAGCTTTGCAAAGATCTTTTCGTTTAAAGTATGGTATTTTTAATGTTGAAGCACAGGGTAAAGAACTCACAAGAGGTATGGTGTCGGGAAGCCGTGATATGAATACTGCAAAAAAAATTGACACATTGATTCACAACATCAATGAAAGAGCCGGCGAACTTAATGAATTGAATAATGCAATCTGGCTTGCAAATCAACAATACAATGCAATTAAAGATGAATATGATAAAAATCTGACAGAAGTAAATAAAAAGATCACATACTGCCTTGTTGTTGAATCACCATTTGTTGCAGATAAAAAATCATCTCCTAACAGAATCATGATCGTATTGGTTGCTTTATTTACAACAATTGCATTTGCAATTCTTACCATTCTTTATATTGAAAACAGAAAAGTTAAAAAAACGCAATAGAAAATTGTTTTGCAAAAAATCAATATAAAAAATAAAATACTATTTTACAGTATTTCGATCATAGTTTTATTGGTTGAGTGTTATTTTCTTTACAACAGTAATTTTTTATTTAGTATGGTTCCTGTTGTAATTTTAATTGTTCTTTTTGCACTTTATGAATACGAACAATTGATCTTTCTGATAATCTTTTTTATTCCCTTATCTATTCAGTTGAAAGATATCATTCCGGTTGATATGCTAGATATGAGCCTACCCACAGAACCTCTGATTTTTGGCGCTATGTTGATTTTTTTTGTTAAACTGATAGTTGACAGAACATTTGATAAA
Organism: uncultured Bacteroidales bacterium; assembly: GCA_964567775.1. Lineage (GTDB taxonomy): Bacteria > Bacteroidota > Bacteroidia > Bacteroidales > CAIWKO01 > CAIWKO01. The sequence continues at coordinate 2,016 of CAZMPB010000220.1, read as the reverse complement.
AAGATATACAAACATCCTGTGTCGATAGCCATTTATTTTTATATGGGATGGATGCTAATAACAAGTATAACAAGCACTATGCCCTTGGTGTCGTTTAAATTTTTTCTTTCACGGCTTTGGTTTATCGTTGTCTTTTATTTCCTCGCTTCACAGATTTTTAAAAACATAAAAAAAATTGATACTTATATTTGGCTCTATCTTATTTCTCTTTTTATTGTGGTCGTTTATTCCTTATACAATTTATCTGAATACGGATTTTGGAATCAAAAAATGGCACATTCCGTGATGCGGCCATTTTATAACGACCATACATCATACTCTGCCATTATTGCAATGTTTTTCCCAATTTTAATCGGTTTTGTTATTGGTAAAAACGAAGAAGGATTCAAAAAATATATGGCCATCTTCTTTCTTATTGTTTTTACTTTTGCCATCATACTGTCATACTCGCGTGCAGCTTGGCTTAGCCTTGTATCCGCTTTTGTTTTTTGGGTATTAATAAAGAAAAAAATCAAATTCAGAAGCATATCCATAACAATATTAGTTTTGGCTGCCATTTCGCTTATTTTTAAAGATGAAATTTTTTCCAGGCTTAAAAATAACAAACAGGATTCATCAACAAATATTACACAACATATTCAATCAATCTCTAATGTTAGCACCGATGCATCTAATGTTGAGAGGCTGAATCGCTGGAATTGTGCTTTCCGGATGTTTGCAGAAAAACCAATTTTTGGATGGGGGCCTGGGAGTTATACCTTTCAATATGCTCCTTTTCAACATTCGGATGAAAAAACGATAATAAGCACCAATCATGGAGATAGGGGAAATGCACATAGTGAATATATCGGGCCTCTTGCGGAATCAGGGATACTTGGTTTAGTATTTTTTATTGCAATAGTTTTAACTACAATTCATACTTCCGTAAACAGAGTTTATAGAAAATCTCAATATCCGCATATACGATCCCTGTGTTTAGTTCTATTGCTGAGCCTTGTTACATATTATTTTCATGGATTATTAAATAATTTTCTGGATACCGACAAAGCATCTGCTTTGTTCTGGGGATTTACATCAATGATTGTTGTCATTGATGTTTACCATAATAAAAAAATAGAAGAAAAATTAAACGAGTCAACAAATGAAGCAAACAAACTGTCGGGGTGAATTCGCCCCTGGCTTAGCTCTTGTCAGTCCCCCCGACACTTTCGAAATACAAGTGATGACATAACTGGTATGTACGTGGCTTGCAGAGCCGTGATGCTATGTCGAGGTGCAAGTGATGGTATGACTGGCATGTGTATAGCTTGCGGCGCAGTCATGCTATCGCTAAGCGAAAATTTACTTTTTTGTTTTTGTTTAAAAAACATGGTATCCTTGCAAATTAGAAATCCAAACTCTAATTTGCATGATTATTCATAGAGACCTTGAAAATATAGCAAAACAGGCAGTTATTAAAATGCCGGCATTAACAATCAAGGACCAGCGAAGACAGTTACATTCCCAATAATTTCTCCACCAAAGCCGGCACGCCAACCCCTGCCTTTTCGCTTATCACGGTAAGATTCCGGATATGACTCATCGCCTCCGCCCTGGGGTCAACGAGATATTTTGGAATAGATGAGGAAGCCCGGCTCAGCAAACCGGCAGCGGGGTAAACCACCAGCGAAGTGCCGATCACCAGCAGAATATCGGCTTTCTGTGCCAGTGAGGCGGCTACCATGATATTGGGAACGGCTTCGCCGAACCAGACGATGTGAGGCCGCAACTGCGAACCTTTGGCGCATTTGTCTCCCTCCAGGATGTCGTTATATCCGACATCATATACAAGGTTTTCATCGAGGCTGCTGCGGGCTTTGGTTAATTCGCCGTGCAAGTGCAGGATATTGGTTGAACCGGCACGCTCATGAAGGTTATCAACGTTTTGGGTGATAATTTGAACATGAAATTTTTCTTCAAGCCTGGCGAGGGCAAGATGTGCCGCATTGGGCTGCACTGTTGCAAGCTGCCTGCGCC
>CAZMPB010000219.1:0-4921 GCA_964567775.1 uncultured Bacteroidales bacterium | reverse complement strand
ATTGCCGGCATTTTTTATATCTGAAAAATCAATTATAATTTGACACCAAAAGTAAACAATACACTATGAGAATAATAATCATTCAACACAGGAGAAGGAACCACGCCGTATAAGTAATATTTATCTTTCGACATCGAATAGCTGTAAGAGATATCGAAGAAATATTTACTGATTCTTAAACCAAGTCCGCCGTTGAATGATTGTTTTGTCCCATCATTGATCTGTTTTGAAGCATATGGATTTGAACTAAACGTATAACCGCCTCTGAAGCTCAGCATATCGTATTTTATTTCAAATCCCGCCCTGACATTAGATTGATAAGTGTAAAGGTTGTCTATTGCTTTGTTTTCATCGTTAAAACTGAAAGTTGAGGAACGTAAACGGGCATTTCTGTAATCAACAAATTCATATTCTCCTGAAATAAGGGCATTTTTCTTAATTATAAATGCCACGCCGGCATTAGCCCTGAACGGGGTGTTGAGCCGGTAATCAAACGATCCTTTCGGCGATTCTGACGCATAATCCGTCCCATCGTCAAAATAGGTAGAAATATCCGAATGCCATTTATCCTTCATGGTATAGAACGTGGGTGTATGTATTGATGCGCCTATTCTTACCCAATCGGTAATTTTATAAATAATACCGAACTTAAAATTAAACCCGCTTCCCTGTGTTTCCAGAAAAGTGTTATACTGCATTTTCTTAAAATCGGCTACAGAATCTCCTTCATCAGTTTCTTCATACATGGTATTCAGAGTATATCTGACAAACGGGAATCCAATAGTGCCGCCGATAAAAAGTTTGTCGTTCATATTTCCGCCCACGGTCAGCACCAATTCATTATTCGATCCGGAAGACATGATGCTTTTGCTCTGCAATACATTTCCATTCCAGATAGGGCTGACATAATTGGTCAATCCGCCCAAAGTATCTATCAGGTAAGTATTAAAGGCAAGTTTGGTATCAAATTCATCCAGATTCTCTGGTTGAACGCCCTGTGCTTTTGCCAGAAAATCATCAGCGATGGAATTTGTAGTATTATAACCTTCAAAATAGCTGTTGCTGTTGTAATTGTTCAGCCTGTTAAATCCGAACCCGATCTGAATGCCTTTGCATACGGATTCTTTTTTCGGAGTAATAACAAACACGACACCTGCATTGTTCAGGTTTAAATTATATTTTATTTCATCCGTAAAATTGTTCAGGTATTTTGATTTCACAACTGCAAAATAACTGGAGGGTGTTATGGTAAATTCTTTGCTTTTATAAATCCCAATTCCTGCAGGGTTCATACTCAACGAGGAGAAATCGCCGCCCAGCGTCCCAAAGGCCCCGCCCATAGCTACCGACCGGGCAGTGCCGCCATAGTATATCTGCGAATATCTCAGCGCATCTGCTTCGTTTTGTGAAGCAAGTTTCCCGGTGATTACAATCACCAGGAAACAAGTAGTTAAAAGAATCTTTTTCATTTTTTTAATAGTTTTCAATTACCTTTTACCGGAGCTCGAACGGCTTGAACCTGAACTTCCGCTTGAACTTGAAGGAGTACTTGAACTTCCGCTTGATCTTGACGGCGCGCTGTAACTTCCGCTACTTCCCGAATTTGACGGAGAAGAATAAGTTGATCTGCTACCGGAGTTGGAAGGTGCGGAATAAGTTGATTTACTTCCGGAATTAGGTGATGAATAGTTTTGCTTGCTTTCGTTAGAGGAAGGAGCAGAATAGTTGTTATTGCTGTTTGATGGTTTCGTATAAGTATTTCCCGAATTTGAAGAGTTGTTATAGTTTGATGTATTATTCTGCGGTGTCCTATTATAGTTGCTGTTGGAATTATTAGAGTTATTGTTTTGTTTCGATGTGTTGGGAGCTGTGTAGGTTTTAGGCGCCGTATACTGTTGCTGAGGTTTGGTCTGATTATTATAATTCGGATTGTTGTATGGTTTAACATTATAATTCTGCTTTGAATTATTATCCTGCACCGGCTTCTGATAATTATTTTCAGGAACATTGGTTTTACCTGTATTCAGATTGGGCTTGGTATTGACGTTGTTGTTCGGTCTAACAACATTGTTGTTTTCAGGCTTCGTATAGGTATTATTGTCAGGCTTAACAATATTGTTGTTATCGGGTTTCGAATAGTTGTTGATGTTCGTGTTGGGTTTAACAACATTATTGTTTTCGGGTTTGGTGTAGTTGTTGATATTCGTGTTGGGCTTAACAAAATTGCTGTTTTCGGGTTTCGAGTAGTTGTTGATGTTCGTGTTGGGTTTAACAGAGCTGTTGTTAAAGTTAGGTTTTTCCGTATTATTGATTGTGTTCAGGTTATTGTTTGGTTTTACGCTCATGTTATTATTAACGTTATTTACAGGAACATTCGTTTTTTCGGGTTTTGTTATTTTACCGATCTGATCCTTGATACTGCTTCCCAAACCAGTTGCGGCTGAGGGTTTTGAAACTACAGAATTGTTTGGTTTCCCTATAAGGTTAGGATTAATGCTTCCGCTTGTGCCAACATCAGCGATATGATTATTAATATATTTATCTCCGAAGGTCAGGTCTTCTCTTAAACTTGTGTTTGTCGATCCGACAACAGCGTCTCTGTGTCCATAATAATATGAATTGTAGTCGTAGCTGTTGAAGTAATAATTCGGTGAATAACCCCAGTACCCATCATTATAGCCATTCCAGTAGCCATCCCAATAGCCATTATTATAACCGCTCCAATATCCGTGTCCCCAGCCATTGTGGTGGCCCCAGCCGCAGTAACCATTATTACCCCAGCCGTAACCGCCGCCCCAGTATCCATAATTTCCCCAGCCCCAGCCATAGTTGTATCCTCCGTACCATGGACGGTAATAATATGAAGGCCACCACCAGTTATATCCGGTATATATACTTACTCCCCAAAAGAAAGGATCGTAATTGTACCAGTAGTAATTTGTGTAGTAATTATCATAATAGCCCCAACCAGGATTGTAACTATCAAATCTTCTGATACGCGATGAATATTCGTAATCATAATAATCATCGTAATAATAATTATTGGTTACGTAAGTATTTCCATCTTCATCGTAATATGATTCTGAATCAGTATAATTAGGATCCTGAGTGGTATAATTATCTATATTATTATTGCCGCTATAGTTTCTGTTTTCTGACGGGACATTTCCCTGATTATCATTTTCTGCAGAAACATTTGGCGTGGCGGGTGCTACGGTCCTTTCAGGTTTATCCAGCCCGGGAGTAGCAGCAACAGTAGATTTTGTGCCATAAACATCATCATAGGCATTATTTGCCTGTTGTGGTGTTTTGCACGAAACAAAGAAGCTTGTGAGTGCAACCAGCGAGAGAATTTTAACAAGTGTTTTCATGATTTAACCTCCGAATTTTATACTGTTATTTTACTTTTTTACTTAGTTTTGCTTTGTTTTTTATTCAAAAGCAAATTTTATACCACTTTTAACTATGGCAAAAGATTTTATTACAAAAGAAGAAAATTACTCGCAATGGTACAATGACCTGGTAATAAAGGCCGACCTTGCCGAGAACTCTGCAGTACGTGGCTGCATGATCATTAAACCTTACGGGTATGCTATCTGGGAGAAGGTTCAGGCTGCTCTGGATCATATGTTTAAGGAAACGGGGCATTATAATATGTATTTTCCACTATTCATTCCAAAATCATTTTTCAGCAAAGAGGCCAGCCACGTGGAAGGTTTTGCAAAGGAATGCGCCGTGGTGACGCATTACCGCTTAAAAAACTCCCCTGATGGAAAAGGAATTATTGTTGATGAGGATGCCAAACTGGAAGAAGAACTGATCGTCAGGCCGACCTCGGAAACGATTATCTGGGATGCTTACCGCAACTGGATAAAATCATATCGCGATCTTCCGATCCTGGCCAATCAGTGGGCTAATGTGGTCCGCTGGGAGATGCGCACCAGGCTTTTTCTTCGTACCACAGAATTTTTATGGCAGGAAGGCCATACCGCTCATGCTACCGAACAGGAAGCTTTAAAAGAAGCTGAACAGATGCTTAATGTATATGCAAATTTTGCAGAAAACTACATGGCTATGCCTGTGATTAAAGGCTTAAAATCCGCTAATGAACGATTTGCCGGAGCCTTAGAAACCTTTTGCGTGGAGGCATTGATGCAGGACGGCAAAGCTTTACAGGCAGGGACTTCGCACTTTCTCGGGCAAAATTTCGCAAAGGCTTTCGATGTAAAATTTTTAAATAAGGAAAACAAACTGGAATACGTATGGGCCACTTCGTGGGGCGTATCCACGCGACTGATGGGCGCTTTAGTAATGACTCACTCCGATAATAAAGGCCTGGTTCTGCCTCCAAAACTCGCCCCGATACAGGTAGTTATTATTCCAATTTTTAAAACGCCCGAACAACTTTCACAGATCAGCGAAAAGGCATTAAACATAAAAAAAGCCCTGGAAAAGAGAGGTATTTCCGTAAAATTTGACGACAGGGATATCATGACTCCGGGCTGGAAATTTTCCGAATACGAATTTAAAGGGGTTCCTGTGCGTATGGCCATAGGCCCAAGAGACATGGAGAACGGCACTGTGGAGGTTGCCCGCCGCGACACGCTGGAAAAATCGGTGTTTCAGCTTACCGACATTGACAGTAAGGTTGCCAACCTCCTCGAACAAATTCAAAAGAATTTATTTCAAAAAGCACAGACGTTTACCGAAGATAATACTTTCCATGCCAATACCTGGAAGGAATTTAATGACATTCTTGAAAACAAGGGCGGATTTATTTATGCCCACTGGGACGGCACCCCGGAAACCGAGCAAAAAATAAAAGAAGAAACCAAAGCCACCATCAGATGTATCCCGCTGAATAATCCGAAAGAAGCAGGCAAACGCGTTTATTCGGGAAAACCGTCTGAGCAAAAAGTAA
>CAZMPB010000218.1:255-4973 GCA_964567775.1 uncultured Bacteroidales bacterium | reverse complement strand
CCAACGGAAATCTAAAATATCTGAATATCATGGCTGGGTGCGGAATGGTTTTGAACCTTAGCCTGAATTTCATTCTTATACCTAAATTACAGGCGATCGGCTCAGCTTATGCAAGCCTGACGACACAAACAATTACTTCACTGGCACAGGTATTACTTGCTGCCTGGATCTTCAAATTCAAAATAAATATCAGGTATCTTTTACGACTTCTGGTATTTGTAGGAGTGGTCATTACCGCAAGTTATTTTTCTTATCAGGTAGCTTATGAACAACATATCGACTGGAAAATAGCATTGATAATTATGGTAATGACAGCCTTTGTAGCAGGAGTTGCCATACGGCTGTTAGACTTCAGGGCATTTATTCAGATGCTTCTTAAAAAATAATAAATATTGAAAGTTGTATAATTATATAACGACAGTAAAAAAATAAGTTGTGATCTAAAAAAAAAAATTACTTTTGCTCAAATATTTTATAGATCAGATATCAGGTTATGACTGAACAGGATTCCAGACTAGTTTCTTTTAATACGACCAACTTCTTTTTCTTTCTTTACAAATGGAGAAAGCCGTTGATAATTATCTGTCTGGCTGCAGCGATTGTTTCAGCAGGAATTTCACTTTTGATCACCCCAAAATATAAATCCGCTGTTATTTTATTCCCTACTTCTACCAATTCGATTTCAAAAGCACTGCTGGCAGACAATTATGGCGGAAAAGTTGATATCCTTGAATTTGGCGAAGAAGCGCAAACCGAACAACTGCTGCAGATTCTGAGCTCGAACGAGATCCGCTCCCGTGTCATTAAAAAGTTCAACCTGATGCAGCATTATGAAATAGAAAGCGATTCAAAATATAAAATTACCCGTCTGTTTGAAGAATATAACAGCAACATCACATACAAGCGCACAGAATATATGGCTGTAGAGATTACGGTTCTTGACAAAGACCCTCAGATTGCTGCAGATATTGCCAATTATATATCCGATCAGCTCGATTCTGTAAAAAATAAAATGCAGAAAGAACGTGCTTTTAAAGCCTTTCAGATCGTTGAAACCGAATACAAAAAACTACAGAACGAAATCAGAGCGATGGAAGATTCGCTAACCGTTTTGAGAAAAATGGGGGTTAATGATTATGAAACACAAGCAGAAGCCTATAATGTTCAACTTGCCATTGCATTATCAAAAAATAATAAAGAAGCTGTCAGGGCTATTGAAGAAAGGCTCCAACTCCTTGGTGATTACGGAAGCGCTTATGTTTCATTACGCGATGAACTTGAACTGGAGAAAAAACAATTAAGCGCTATTAAAGCAAAATACGAAGAAGCAAAAGTGGATGCCAACCAAGATCTACCGGCTAAATTTGTCGTTGATAAAGCTTATAAAGCCGAGCGTAAATCTTATCCTGTAAGATGGCTAATTGTGGTTCTTTCAACTGTATCTGTGTTTTTACTGTCGATAATGATACTGATTATTATTGAAAATTTTTCAAAAAAAAAATTTCTGACCAACAAAACGGAGAATACTCAAAGTTTAACTTAACTCTTGACCTTAGCGATGTACCGATAAAACCCATTTTTACTGAGAAAACAAGAATCTATGAAACAATTTTCAAACCCGAAAACCTACAATATCCACTCATTGATTATTTAGACAATAATATGAACAATTTTTTCAAAAGCACCTATTTGATAAAATTAGTATTAAAATGGAAATGGCATTTACTGGTTATTTCCATGGTGGCTATTGCGTTGTCCGCTGTTTTTTCAGCCCCTGTGTTCATACATCCAAAATACAAATCCTATGCGGTGGTTTATCCGTCGAATATTGCTCCATATTCTTCAGAAACAAATACCGAACAATTGCTACAGCTACTGAAATCCGAAGACATGCTGTTTGATCTAGTTAAGAAATTTGATCTTTATAAAGAATACCAACTCGACACCTCTGATAATTATTACAGAAGTAAAGCGATCAAAGAATTAGAAGACAATATCAACATAAAAAGAACCGAATACGAATCTGTATTGATCGAAGTTTATGATAATGATCCCAAACAGGCCTGTTCAATGGTTAATGAATTTATAAACCTGATGAACAACAAGGCCCGTTACCTGCAACGCAACAAAACTGAAGAAATCACCAAACTATATTTCGACCAGATGAACGACAAGAAAAGAGAGATTGATAGTATAGAAAAACGTTTGCAGTTTCTCCGCAGTGAGTATAATATTTTGGATTACAACATACAAGTAAAGGAATACAGTAAGGGATATGTCAAAAACGTGACCAGCGGAAAAGGGAAACAAAAAGATGACATTGCGCTTACACTTGACAACTTGAAACAATACGGGGGCGAATTCCGCCAGTTAGATGCCAACTTATGGGGACTGATCGATACATATATTGCGCTGAAAAAAGAATACGACAAGTCGCTGGCCGACCAGCAAAAAGAACTTACCTATACCAATGTGGTTACCCAGCCTATCCCGGCTGACAAAAAATCATATCCTGTACGCTGGCTGATCGTATGTATTACAACTATTTCCTCATTTTTACTCTCTTTATTGCTCTTTTCAATCATTGACGGTGTAAGAAAACCCGAAAAAATTTCTCAATAATTTCACCTTGACCAATAAAGCAAAACTAATATGGATATATGTTATTAGTGCAATTTTTATTGCATTGAACATTTATTTGATGGTCAAGGAGTTTTACTGGCTTTCACTATTGCCGGTGGTACTGATCATTCTCCTTCTTTTTTTCTTTGCCCTGGACAAGTTACTGTACATCATCACCTTCTGCACCCCACTTGCCATTAACATCATAGATTTTGATGACAGGATATCCTTGTCATTGCCCACCGAGCCATTGTTATTGGGAGTGCTATTGTTTTTTATCATTAAAATTCTTTTTGAACGAAATTACGATTTCAAGGTACTGAAACATCCTGTTACCATTGTTATTTTAATCAATTTATTTTGGATGTTTATCACTTCTCTGACCAGTGAGATGCCTCTGGTATCTTTCAAGTACCTGATCGCACGCTTATGGTTTGTGGTGCCATTCTATTTTGTTGCTGTTATTCTTTTTAAGAACATGAATTCCATCAAAATTTTAAGTTGGTTATATGCTATCCCTTTATCAATCGTGATCATCTACTCAACCTATAATTTATTTATGTGGGGGTTCGACGAGCAGGCCGCCCACTGGGTTATGGATCCTTTTTACAACGATCATACGGCTTACGGAGCTGCTATAGCACTTTTTATACCCATATTTGCAGGATTCACTTTTGACAAAAAGTACAACCGGACATTAAAACTTTTTGCTTCAATTGTTCTATTTATCCTTTTAGTGGGCTTGTATTGTTCATATAGCCGGGCAGCTTGGATTAGTGTGCTTGTTGCGCTAGTAGTGGCATTGCTTTTATTTTTTAAAGTTAAATTCCGTTGGGTTTTTATGCTCGTCGCGGTATTTCTTTCCTTGTTCTTCTACTTTCAGAGCGATATTTTATTGAAACTGGAAAAAAACAAACAGGATTCTTCTGCAAATTTTGTGGAACATGTAGAATCTATTTCTAATATTTCTTCTGACGCATCCAACCTTGAACGTATAAACCGGTGGCAATCTGCTCTTAAAATGTTTAAGGAAAGGCCCATATTCGGATGGGGGCCAGGAACTTATCAATTTGTATATGCCCCTTTTCAGCAGACCAGGAACAAAACCATCATCAGCACCAATGCCGGTGACAAAGGAACTGCTCACAGCGAATATATCGGCCCGCTTTCTGAATCCGGAGTTATTGGAATGTTGAGTGTACTAGCTATCGTGATCGCTATAAGTATTACAGCGGTTCGTTTATATAAAAACACAAATAAGCCTGAGGTAAAACTTTTGACGTTGATCTATTTTTTAGGGCTCGTTACCTATTTTATCCACGGGACACTGAATAATTTTCTTGATACTGACAAATCATCTGTCCCTTTCTGGGCTTTTACAGCCTCAATTGTAGCGCTCGATATGTATCACGACAAGCAAGAAAATGAAACCCTAACTGAAAATAAATCATAACGTAAGCAGGTAATCCTTAACATCTTGTATCAGCCATAATGGCGTAGACGTTGCCCCGCAAATACCTACTTTTTCATTTTCGCCAAACCAGTGCTGCTTAATTTCATCAACTGCACTGATAAAATGGATATTTGAATTTTCCTGAGCACAAATTTCATAAAGTTGTTTGCCGTTCGAAGAGTTGGTGCCGGCAACAAAAATGATACCGTCAAATTGTCTGCAAAACTCACGCAGCTCCTGTTCGCGGTTTGATACCTGCCGGCATATTGAATCCTCAACTTTTACTTTTATTCCAAACTCTTTTAACCTTTCGATCACATCATAGAATTGCCAGAGGCTTTTGGTCGTCTGACTGTATATAGTAATTTCCCGCGGGATATTTTCCAGATCGATATCTTCGTACTTCTCAAAAACAACTGCCGAATTTTCAATTTTCCCGTTCAACCCGATGATCTCAGGATGGTTGGGCAGTCCAAAAATATAAATAGTTTCTTTATTCAGATAAGATCTGAAAATTTTTTCCTGAAGTTTGAGTATGATCGGGCAGGAGGCATCAATAATCCGGAGCTTATTGTTCGCGGCTATTGCATAACTTTCAGGAGGCTCACCATGGGCTCTGAATAAAACCGTTTTATTTTTCAAT
>CAZMPB010000218.1:0-245 GCA_964567775.1 uncultured Bacteroidales bacterium | reverse complement strand
GTGATGATCTTCATGCCCTTGCCGACAAGCCTGCTTATCTCCTGGTCGTTGTGTACAATCTCTCCGAGACAAAACAATTCATCGCCACTGTCGAGAACTTCTTCAGCTTTTTTGATGGCATTTTTCACCCCGAAGCAAAAACCGGAATTGGGTTCAATGTCTACTTGCAGGTTCAGCATCATGAAAAAGTATTATTCATTGTTTTGGTAAAAATTGTTTACTAATGTACAAAAAAATTATAATTA
>CAZMPB010000217.1:0-5022 GCA_964567775.1 uncultured Bacteroidales bacterium | reverse complement strand
TTAATCTATTTGCTGACAGACAGAGTCTTGTGCGAAATAGCGTGGTAAACATGGGTTTAAATATTGTTTTTCATTACGATCTCGATAGTTGATATTTTATTACAACTAATTTTTTAGTCCCTGAAAATAACAACGAATAGTTTTATTAACTCAAAATACGATAATTTTGCCAAAATTTTTAAAATGACAAACAGAGTAAGGGTTCGTTTTGCGCCCAGTCCCACCGGGCCATTGCATATAGGCGGGGTCCGCACAGCGCTGTATAATTATCTTTTTGCAAAAAAACACCAGGGCGATATGATACTCCGCATAGAAGACACCGACCAGACGCGCTATGTGCCCGGAGCCGAGGAATATATCATTGAATCGCTCAGATGGTGCGGAATAAATTACAACGAAGGCGTCAATGCTGGCGGCCCACACATGCCCTACAGACAATCCGAGCGCAAGGATATCTATAAGCAGTATGCCCGCCAACTGATTGATGACGGGAATGCCTATTATGCTTTCGATACGGCTGAAGAACTGGACAATCTAAGAAAAAGCCACGAAGCGGAAAAAAAAACCTTTCAGTACGATCAGAAAAACCGTTTACAGCTTAACAACTCACTGACTATTTCAGAATCAAAGACAAAAGAGCTGCTCGGATCAGGGGCACCTTACGTAATCCGACTTAAAATCCCTGAAAATGAAACAGTTGTTATCAACGACCTGATCCGCGGAGAAGTAATTTTCGATTCCTCTTTGCTTGACGACAAAGTAATTTTCAAATCTGACGGGTTGCCTACCTATCATCTTGCCAATGTGGTGGACGATCACCTGATGGAGATTTCTCATGTGATACGGGGTGAAGAATGGCTTCCCTCCGCCCCTTTGCATGTGTTGTTGTACCGTTATCTCGGATGGGAAAACGAAATGCCTCGCTTTGCTCATTTGCCGCTGCTTTTAAAACCCGACGGGAACGGAAAACTCAGTAAACGCGACGGCGACAGGCTCGGATTTCCTGTTTTTCCGCTACGCTGGACCGATCCTAAAAGCGGAGAGATATCTTCGGGATACCGCGAATCAGGGTATATACCGGAAGCTTTCATAAATATGCTGGCATTATTGGGATGGAACCCGGGAACCGAGCAGGAAATCTTTTCGATGGACGAGCTTATCGAAGCATTTTCATTAGACCGGGTAGGAAAATCCGGCTCAAAATTCGATCCCGAAAAGGCAAAATGGTTCAATCACCAGTACCTGCAAACAAAATCCGACGAAGAGCTTGCGACGTTGTTTATGCCGGTACTCAAATCTAAAAATATTACAGCAGACCACTCCCGTGTTACCAAGATTTGCTCATTGATAAAAGAAAGAGTAACTTTTACCCACGAACTCTGGGATCAATCGTCCTATTTTTTCATGGCTCCGGTCGATTATGATGCCAAATCAGTGAAAGACAAATGGAAAGCCGATTCGGCAGAAAAAATAAAAGAAATTTCGCAGGTAATTAAGGATTGTTCCTCATGGAACTCACCGGATATCAAGCAGGCGCTGATGAGTTATATTTCTGAAAAACAATACCATACCGGACAAATCATGAATGCGCTCCGCCTGGTAATTGTCGGGGCCTCCACGGGGGCAGATATGGCGATAATAATTGAGAGCATCGGGAAAGAGGAAACATTAAAACGTATCGAAACCGGTATCTCCCGGCTTGGATAATCTGATTTATTTTGACGACAAATCCCGAACACTGGCTGGCACGGACAGAACTCCTGATCGGCCCGGAAAAACTGGAAAGGCTTAAACAGGCTCACGTGCTGGTGCTTGGCTGCGGCGGTGTGGGCAGCGCTGCTGCCGAAATGCTCTGCCGTGCGGGGATCGGGACACTTACCATCGCTGATGCAGATGTCATTCAGCCATCGAACCGCAACCGCCAGCTCATCGCGTTACAAAGTACGGAAGGAATAAAAAAAACAGAAGCGCTTGCTGTCCGCTTTCGCGACATCAATCCTGAAATTCAACTAATCCGGGTAGACAAATTCCTGAAAGAAGACCCCATGATCGAACTTTTAGACCGTCCTTACGATTATATCGTTGATGCCATAGATTCGCTCTCCGCTAAAGCATATATGCTGCTGTACGCGCTTAAATTCAAGCAAAAAGTGGTGAGCGCGATGGGTGCGGGAGCCAAACTCGACCCCTCGAAGATCTGTGTCGCCGACATTTCAGAAACCCATACCTGCACCTTTGCTTTTGACATCAGAAAAAGGTTACGGCGGCTTGGTGTAACAACAGGTTTTAAAGCAGTTTTTTCGACAGAACCGCCCATGAAAGAATCTGTCATATTTTTTGATTCTGTAAACAATAAAAAATCCATGGCCGGAACTATTTCTTATATGCCGGTGATATTTGGCTGCTATTGCGCGTCAGTGGTGATAAGAGATGTGATTGAGATTTGTTAACATAGAACAAACTATAACTGTCGGATAAATTCATGAATTTACCCGACAGTACTATATAAAAACACAATGGGGAACAAACTTTTGAGATTTGTTCCCCATTCATTTTTCGGAAATCGTAATTGCCGAAAAACGCCAGATTACCGTTATTTCTCCTGCCCCTTTCGGAGCCGGTTACTTTTATCGCTTATACGATTCTACAAGTGGCCGAACATACTCACCAGCTAAGGTGTAACCTTGTTGCAATTGACCCATGCGGATCATTGCCCGGAAAACGCATATTTGTTTCCTCTCGTATAATGATACAACCTTTGAAAGAACTTGCTTTTTCAAGCCGGAGCTTTATCGCTCATCTGATAGAACAAATATACAAAAACAGAATCCCGAAGTCAAGCTTTATTAAGAAATTAATTATGAACAGTTTATAAACCAAACTTATTAACAATTGTTGACAACTCTCTGGCGCTAAGAAATATAAACTTTTTCCCAGTTTTCAATACCTCCGGCAACTATCTGAAACATAGAATGACGCGGCGTATCCCTATTTCATGGAGTTTTGCAAAAGTATCAAAATTCCTGGATAACGTTTTCTAAAAGATGTTTTATTTCAAAATCTATCTTGCCGGAAGCGCTTCCCGCCACAACGCGACCATCCCTTTTGAATCCAGATATTGTGGGTGTACCGACCATATCCTCATGACAAATTGTTTGAAACCGTAAATATACAACGAAACTAAGTTAAAATTTTACTACCTTTGCGCGTTTTTTTACGCATTATTCATAACGATTATGAAACAGAAATACACGGAATACAAGCATCTGAACCTGACAACTATCGCTTCTGAAATAAACGAATACTGGCAGCAAAATAATATTTTTCAGCAAAGCATTGATAAACGAAAGGGTTGTCCGCCTTATGTTTTCTACGAAGGGCCTCCCTCTGCCAATGGCCAGCCGGGAATCCACCATGTGATGGCCCGTGCTATCAAAGATATTTTTTGCCGGTACAAAACGCTTAAGGGCTATTATGTGGAACGCAAGGCCGGCTGGGATACCCATGGGCTACCCATCGAAATTGCCGTTGAAAAAACGCTGGGGATCACTAAAGAAGATATAGGAAAATCCATCAGCGTGGAAGAATATAACAGTCAGTGCCGCAAAGAAGTCATGAAATACAAGGATCAGTGGGACGACCTTACCGTTAAAATGGGCTATTGGGTTGACCTCGAAAATCCTTATATCACCTTTGACAACAAATACATCGAAACCGTCTGGAACCTGCTCAGCAAGCTATACGAAAAAGGCCTGATCTACAAAGGATACACCATACAGCCTTATTCTCCTGCGGCAGGCACCGGCTTAAGCTCACACGAACTCAACCTGCCTGGTTGCTACAAAGACGTGAAAGACAATACGCTTGTAGCCCAATTCAAGGTGGTTGCCAATGAACATCCCGTTGTTAGCGAACTTATTAAAAACATCCACAGCGAATTATTCATCCTCGCATGGACGACAACCCCTTGGACACTCCCATCAAATACCGCCCTCGCTGTAGGGGCCGGCATCGATTATGTTGCTGTTGAATCTTTTAATCAATACACCCATCAGCCCCTTACGGTGATCCTGGCAAAAAACCTGAAAGAGAACTATTTTCCGGAAAAGAACGCCGCCCTGCTGATGAAAGATTACAAACCGGAAGATAAAAATATTCCTTACCGTATTGTGGCAGAATTCAAGGGAAAACAACTGGAAGGTATTCGTTACGAACAACTCCTCCCCTATGCACAGCCGGATGATGGCGATGCATTTAAAGTTGTTGTTGGCGATTTTGTCACCACAGAAGACGGAACAGGTATAGTTCATATTGCCCCCAGCTTTGGCGCAGACGACTTTCGAACAGCCAGACAACAGGGTCTTGGTTCTCTGACACTGGTTGATAAACAAGGAAAATTCACAGAGGCCATGGGCGAATTTGCCGGACGGTATGTAAAAAACGAATATGACCCCGATAAAAATGCCGAACCAGGCAACAATGTTGATATTGACATCATTATTAAACTAAAAAAAGAAAACAGGGCCTTTAAATCCGAGAAATACGAACACTCCTACCCGCACTGCTGGCGAACAGACAAGCCGATCCTCTATTATCCACTTGATTCTTGGTTTATCAAAACTACCGCCTGTAAAGAACGTATGATCGAGCTGAACAAAACGATCAACTGGAAGCCCGAAAGCACCGGCTCCGGCCGTTTCGGCAACTGGCTCGAAAACCTTGTTGACTGGAATCTTTCGCGTTCGCGTTACTGGGGTGTTCCTTTGCCTATATGGGTCACGGAAGACCGTTCGGAACAAATTTGTATCGGATCGATAGAACAGTTAAAAACCGAAATAGAAAAAGCTGTCGGAAAAGGCTTTATGAAAACCAATCCCTACAAGGATTTCGTTCCCGGAAATTTAACAAAAGACAACTACAATTTAATTGACCTCCACCGTCCTTATGTTGATGATATCGTTCTGGCTTCAGCCAACGGCAAAAAGATGTTCCGCGAGCCCGACCTCATTGATGTATGGTTCG
>CAZMPB010000216.1:280-5052 GCA_964567775.1 uncultured Bacteroidales bacterium | reverse complement strand
TTAACAATATCTTCCGGGATACCCTCATCAATTATTTCTTCTGGTGATTTTTTTAATTCGATATAATTATAAAGGATTTTATCAAGAATATCGTATTCGGGAAGAGAATCAGAGTCTTTTTGCCCGGGCCTCAGTTCGGCTGATGGCGGTTTGGTAATCGTGTGCTGAGGAATGATCTCTTTATCCCTGTTGATGAAATAGGCAAGTTCGTAAACCTGTGTTTTGTAAACATCACCCAGAACAGACAAGCCGCCGCACATGTCGCCGTATAAAGTCCCATATCCTACTGCTGCCTCGCTTTTGTTTGATGTGTTTAACAGGATATACCCGTATTTGTTCGAGATGGCCATCAACAAAACAGCGCGTATGCGCGCCTGTATGTTCTCTTCGGTAACATCAAACGGCTTGTCCCTGCAAACAGGCCGCAACGTGTTGTTTATACTCGCATAAGCCGGTTCTATAGGAATTTTTTCGTAAGGGCATCCCAGATTTTCAACCAGCTGCATGGCATCGTTCACCGAGTGGTCAGACGAAATGGCTGATGGCAACAGCACCGCCAGCACATTTTCTTTTCCCAGCGCTTCGGCAGCCAATACAAGCACCAGCGCCGAGTCAATACCGCCCGAAAGGCCGAGTATGGCTTTGGAAAAGCCCATCTTTTTAAAATAATCTTTTATCCCAAGCACCAGTGCAGCATGAATGCGTTCAATCTTTGAAGTATCAGTAACTACCTCGCAATGATCTTTTTCCGTATCGTAATAAGAAATGCTTTCCTCGAAAAATGGAAGCTGTAACACCGTTTTCCCGGTGCTACCCGCCACCATCGAGCCTCCGTCGAAGATCAGTTCGGTTTGGGCGCCCACATGATTGACGTAAACGACAGGAATACCGCATTGTTTAGTATTATCTTCCAAAACCTGCTTCCTAATTTCATGCTGGCCATAATTAAAGGGCGAAGCAGCAATATTAATGAGCATATCGGGGTGAAATCTCATTAATTCATCCATCGGTTTTACCACATACAAAGGGTCAGGACTGACATTCCAGATATCTTCGCAGACGGTAAGGGCAAGCCGTTTATTCTGATATTCAACAATTCCAAAATGGCGGTTGGGCTCAAAATAACGGTATTCGTCAAACACATCGTAGTTGGGCAATAAGGATTTGTGCTGAACAGACTTCACCCTGCCATCTTCAAGAAAATAAGCAGAATTGTAAAGATTTTTACCTGCCAGTTCCGGATTTACCGAAGGAGCGCCCACCACAGCGGCAATACCCGTACATTCAGCAGCAATTTTATGGATCGCCTGCGTACATAATAAAATGAAATCAGAGAATTCAAGAAAATCACGCGGCGGGTATCCGCAAACGGCAAGCTCGGCAAAAACTATCAGATCGGCTTTCTCTGATTTTGCCTGATGTATGGCCTCAATAATTTTTTGTGCGTTCAGCTCAAAATTACCGATATGGTAATTAAGCTGTGCCAAAGCTATTTTCACAGTAAGGAATTATCTAAAGACGGTATCAGAATAATATTCCCACGTACATTTCAATATAATTGGCTTTAGCGCTTTCTTTTACCCTTTTGATGTTGGGATTGTTCCGGTAGGCAAGTTCTACCTCTTCGTTATAGCTGTCGCTGAAAACATTGGTAAAACTATTATTAAAGTTAATTCCGAAATTTATGGAAATAATTTTCTCGAACTTGTAGGTCCCGCCTACGCCTATTATCAGCGACTCCCTGATAAACAAGGTGCTGTCGCCTAAATTAACATTCTTCTGCGTGTACGATTTTTCTGCAATATTCCTGTCCACATACTCATCATCAGACCGTGCTTTAAGTTTAAAAGCTGTTCCTATGCCAAACTTGCCATAGATGGAAAATTTACCCATAAGGTCACCGGTACTGCCAATTAAAACCAGGGGAATTTCAAGGTATTGCAGTTTGTACTTGCGCGACAAATTACTCTCAATGGTCTCGGTAATGATACCCGTGTTCGGATCCCGGGCATAATATACGGTGGGATACTTTAATTTACCCCCGTTGTAATTTACATTGATACCCGTTCCTATTCCGATATTCGGAATAAAAAAGTAATTGAAATCCGCTCCGTAGCCCATCAGAAACCGTCCTCCATTTTTTTCATACTTATAAAACTCTCCTCCATCCACATCAGGTTTCATCCAGCTAACATTGGGGGCAATATGGATGCCAAAATTAAATTTTCTGTCCTGTGCTTGAGCATTTTTACTGATGAAAAAAAGCACTAAAGCACTTAAAATCAAAAATTTTACTGATTGTTTCATGACTTTTTTTTATACAAAAATAACACATTAAATAATTATTTACGATTAAAAATAATAATTTTGTAAAAATGTCGATATAAATCACAGAACTTTTTCCTTCAAAAAATTTTTTTTTAATTTATGAAACGGCTGCTAATTCTGATAAATACGATTATTATTTCATTGTTCTTTTATTCATGTACCTGTAACAAAAAAAATGATGAAAAAAAACTGACAGAACTGAAAGACACAACGGTCAAAATAACTATCAGCCGTTATGAAAAAAGTCTTTTTACCCTGAATAAAGATGATTTGCAGACTGAGCTGAAAAAAATAAAACCCCAATACAGTTTTTTTCTTGACGGTGATCTCAACGACAAAAATAACATCGAACAGATACGCGATTATCTGAACGACCCGCATATGATAGAAAATTACAACACCTGTCAGAAACTATATCCCGATCTGTCGCGGCTCGAAAAACAACTTTCGTCAGCGCTGACCTATTTTAAATATTATTTTCCGGATAAGAAGATCCCTGCCGTATTTACCTATGTATGCGGTATGGATTTTGAAAATCCCGTGATCTACGCCGACAGCGTCCTTTTGATTGCCCTGGATATGTACCTCGGATCCGATTATCCCTTATACCAGTCTCTGGCATTGCCGCTGTTCATGCGGAAAACCATGTCGGAAGAATACATCGTCAGGGATTGCATGAAAGCCATGTCGGAATACTATTGTTACCGGGAGATGAAAGACGCCACCTGCCTGGACCACATGGTATACGAAGGGAAAAAACAGTATTTTGTGGATGCGATGATGCCCGAAGTCAGTGATACCATAAAATTCAAATATTCAAAAAAACAACTCGACTGGTGTTATGATAATGAATCAAAAATGTGGGCATTCTTTATTGACAACAAACTTCTGTATACCAAGGATAATAACGCTTTTAATAAATTTTTCGCGGATGCGCCTTTCACCACTTCTTTTTCGAAAAACTCTCCGCCGCGCACGGGCATTTGGATCGGATGGAACATCGTTAGCAAATACATGAAACAGGATAAAAACAGTAACTTCACAAAGCTTATCCAAAATAATAATTCACAGGAGATCCTTTCTCAATCAAAATACAAACCTAAAAAACAGTGATGAGGAATTTTTCAATTATTGTTTTACTTCTGTTCTGCATGGCTGGATCATCCTATTCACAGAATAACGATTTTACATGCAAGTCATACGACACGGTTAATTCAGACATTCCCGACATCGTGATTAAAACTGTTGCTGTTGACAAGGCCGACAATTTATGGTTTGCTACGGGCGATTGCTTTTTCGGAGGATTACTTGTAAAATATGATGGTAAAAACTATAGCGTTTTTGATTCAAGCAATTCCGGCCTGAAGGATAAATTTGTGACAAGCATTTTTATTGATAACGATAACAACAAGTGGATCGGCACGCGCTACCACGGCGTATATAAATTCAACGATAAAGAATGGGTCAACTATTCACCGGCAAACTGCCCTTTACCTGATGCTCATATTACAGGCATTGCGCTTGACAACAACGATATTTTCTGGTTTGCCACCGAAAACGGGCTGGCCAGTTTTGACGGCACTGAGTGGAATTCTTATACCATCGCCAACTCTGGTTTGCCCGATAATGTTGTCAATGCTGTATGTGTTGATGCAAATAATAATAAATGGGTCGCCACATCCAATGGTTTTGCCAAATTCGACGGCAGCCATTGGACTGTATACAATACAAATAATTCGCGGCTGCCCAACAATCAGGTAAATTATGTTTACACGGACAAATCAGGTACTTTGTGGGTGGTATACTGGAGCGGCTTCATAAGGATAACCGGAGATGAATGGATCTTATACGATCCTGAAAATTCAGGCTTGCCAAAATTCTGCGATTATAAGGTTGTTCAGGACGATAATAATACTTTTTGGATGGCAACAAACACGGGAATGATAAAATGGACTGATACAGGCTGGAAGTTATATACCCCATTGAATTCCTGTGTTCTCAGTTTTTTTGTGAACAAAATCGCCGTGGATTCAAAAAACCGCAAATGGTGCGCAACCAACGATGGCCTGATGCTAATAGAGTAAGATATGAAAGAGACAGAAACAATCATTAGTTTTATGAAAGACCATACCAATGAATCCAACCTCATGGGTATGGTACGTTTTGGTATCGTAACCGGCAAGGCTTTCGGCATCCCGCTCCCGGTGTTGCGTGCAGAGGCAAAAAAATTTAAAAAAAACCACGATCTTGCTATAGAACTCTGGGGAACCGGGTTTCATGAAGCCCGGATCATGGCAACCATGATTGATGACAGTAAACTGGTTACGGAAAAACAGATGGAGCAATGGGTTGGAGATTTCGATTCGTGGGACATCTGCGACCAATGTTGCAGTAATTTATTTGATAAAACTGAAAAAATAATAAACATTGAAAATAATGATTTT
>CAZMPB010000216.1:0-270 GCA_964567775.1 uncultured Bacteroidales bacterium | reverse complement strand
CAATTTATTCGATAAGACAAAGTTTGCCCTGCAAAAAACCATTGAATGGACAGGAAGAAAGGAAGAATTCGTTAAAAGGGCCGGATTTACCATGATAGCTTGCCTTGCCGTTCATGCTAAAAAAATGGATGATAAACAATTTCTTGAATTTCTGCCATTAATCATCCGCGAATCAACAGACCAGCGAAATTTCGTCCGGAAAGCGGTCAACTGGGCCTTGCGGCAGATCGGCAAACGAAATATTCACTTGCATCCCGAAGCGCTCAACGT
>CAZMPB010000215.1:0-5095 GCA_964567775.1 uncultured Bacteroidales bacterium | reverse complement strand
TTATCCTCCACATTAAAAGGTATTTCTTTCGAAAAATAATGCTGAAGCATGGCCTTTTGTTCGCTGCCTTTATGCAGTGTAAAACTGTTGTTGCCCGGTTTAATATTCATGTCAAGGCTTTTGTATTCAGCTTTTGATTTACCGGCAGGTATGCTGCCAATATATTTCTCTATCAAAGGCTTGATCTGTTCTTCGGTAAACGTACCTACAAAAGTATAGTACATCCCGGAAGGATTGCCTATTCTGTCTTTATAATATGCCAGTGCATTATCAACATTTATCTTATCATAATCTTCGGGACTGGCGATCTGGTGTGCTCTCGGATTGCCCTGATATAATGTATTGTATAAGGTATCGGCAAACAGGTTTTCGGGGTTTTGTTTCAACAGCGCCAATTCCTGCTTTGATCGGGTAACAAATGAACCAAACGCCTCCTTATCCTTACGGGGCTCGGTACATTTTAAATAAATCAACTGGAACATGGTTTCCAAATCTTTGACAGTGCTGCTTCCCGTAATATACTCTGAATAATCATCAACCACAGGCATCACTCTTACCTCTTTTCCTGACATAAACTTCTCAAGATCCGTCTTGGAAAATTCACCATAACCCATTTCTTCAGTAACGTTATTGCAATATTGTGCACTCTGATAATCCTTGCCTGTGTAGGCACTGTAGCCGCCTAATTTGGATCCCTTGAACAGTATTTCATCGTTCTTGAAATCGGTAGGTTTCAGGCATACGATGGCGCCATTGTTCAAAGTATAGGTAGTTGTACCAAGTTTTTCATTTTTCGTTGTACTGACAATTTTTCCGGCAACCGGCTCTTTTTGCAGTAATTTGGAAGCTATTTGTTTTTCCTGATAAGGGGTGATGTTACTTTGAAGAGCTTCATCTATCCATTTTTTGAACTCCTTGTTTGACGGCAGTTTATCTGATGTTTTCGTGGTTACATAACCAAAATATTTATCATCGAGATTGATCTTTTTGCGGGCCTCATCAAAATCTTTCAGAGTGATATTATCTAAATGACTTTTTACAAAATTATATTCCCATTCTATTCCGGGGATGGGTTCCTGTTCCAGATAGTTGTTTACATACTCCCATACCAGCCGTCCCGACTCGGTTTTATCGCGTTCGTTATATTGTTTCTCGAATTGCGATAAGGTGGAAGCCTTCGCTCTTGCCAATTCCTGTTCCGTGAAACCGAATTTTTTTGCACGCAGGCATTCAACTACCAACGCATTTACTGCACTTTTAATACCATCAGGGCTGCACAAAGCGCCGGCGGTAAAATTCTCATAACCTCTTGCCCAACCGCCAATGTATGTATACGCATACATAAAGGGCGGATTTGCCGAACTTACAAGTTCATCCAGCCTTGAAGAGATCATCGCCGATAATAACTGTTCAATAATATCATTTAAATAATCTGCTTCTGTCACCGAAGGTTTTTTCTCTTTTGAACTTCCCAAAATATTAACATAGGTCATGTCGGCTTCAGGATCGCTGATCACAATTGCCTGGTTTTCAGTAAATGGTTTCACTTCAAACAATTCCTGACGTTTTGGTTCAGGAGACGGGTTTTTATGGCCGCTGAATTTTGCTATAATTTGCTTTTCGGCTTCTTCAACAGGCATATCGCCCACCACAATAACAGCCATCAGATTGGGACGGTACCAGTCTGTGTAAAAACGACGCAGTACACTATAGTCAAATTTTTCTATGATCGAATCCTTTCCTATCGGCAGGCGATTAGCGTATTTTGATCCGTTGAGCATCTTTGGCAGCCATATCTTCATCATCCTGTCATCAGCGCCTTTGCCTAAACGGCTTTCAGAAAGGATCACACCGCGTTCTTTATCAATCTCTTCATTCGTAAGCAGCGAACCCTGTGCCCAGTCAGCAAGGACTGTAAAGGATTTATCAATTTTTTCAGGATCATCGCTTGGAAATGGGAGCATATAAACTGTCTGGTCGAATCCGGTATAAGCATTCAGGTCGTTACCAAAACCTACACCAATACTTTGCAGATAATGAACAAGCTCATTTCCCGGAAAATGCTTCAACCCGTTAAAGTTCATGTGTTCCATAAAATGCGCCAGACCTTGCTGGTCATCGCCCTCAAGAATGGCACCTGCATTGATGGCAAGCCTGAGTTCTACTTTGTTCTCGGGCTTGGCATTATACTTAATGTAATATTTCAGCCCGTTGGGCAGCGTCCCGATCTTTACTTGTTTGGAAACCGGGATTTTTGTTGTGAGATCCTGGGCGTTTACATTGAGTCCCGAACCCACCAGAACACTCAGAAAAAGCAGCAGTAGTTTTTTCATTTTTTGATTGATTTTGATATTAAAAATTTAATGAATAATAAAAGTAGGCCGAAATAAATAAACAACATTTCAGACCGTTTATTTTATGATATGTTACATTTTTTTTGACAATTAGTTAGAATTTATCCATAATGAACGATTTCCTTCCTGCTTATCGGCCAGCCGGCTGACGGGCAGACCTCAAACCCGAATATTCCGGTTCACATGTTAACCTTGCGGACAGGCTCCAATTACCTTCGGTTTTTATCTATGTTAATAATTAATATCACATATTCTTGGGGTAGCACAAAAAATATTTTCTCACGGTTTTCGACAGCAGGTTTATGTTTAATTGGTCTGAACTTTCCGTAATATCAAGTACTTTACCATCTTTATATAAAATATGAATTTTGTCAAAGTAAGGATTGTAGGCGTTGTTGGCCACTTCCTCCGAAAACACAAAATAGGCAGCCTCTTCGGCATTGATATCAAAGACTTGCTGCACTTTTTGTTTCAGGCTATGAATATACCCTTCATCAAATGGCGTATCGCTGATCTCAATCCTGAGCAACCTGCGTTCAACCAGTTTTTTGCTGAGCAAGGCCAATACCTTATCATTGGATTTTGTCCACATTTTTACCGATAAAAACACATCATGATCGTCGAGTTCCGCAAAGCTGTCGAGCAACCCGGGATTATTATAAAAATTCTCAATGGTAAAACGGTTTTTTAAAAATATCTCCAGCGCAGGAGTAGAAAAAACATTTTCGCCTTGTTCACAGAGGTATTTGGCGCGCTTCAGGATATTTATCATCAGATGCTCCGCGCTAAGGACTGTTTTATGCAGATACACCTGCCAGTACATCAGCCGGCGGGCAACAATAAAATTCTCAATGGAATAAATGCCTTTAACATCAACCACGAGTTCGTCGTTATATACATTCAGCATTTTTATAATCCGGTCGGTGCTGATCACGCCCTCAGAAACACCGGTAAAAAAACTGTCGCGCATCAGGTAATCGAGCCGGTCCACATCTAATTGCCCGGAGACTAACTGGTGCAGAAATTTTTTCGGGTAATCGTCTGAAAAGATACGTGTGGCTAATTGCAGTTTCCCGTCAAAGGCCTCGTTCAACCGATGAAAAAACAGCAGCGAAAGAGTTTCATGACTCACATTTTCAACGAGGGTATGCTCCAGCGCATGGGAAAACGGGCCATGTCCGATGTCATGCAGTAATATAGCTAGATAAAGTCCCTGAATTTCTTCTTCTGAAATTTCATTTTCTTTTACCTTCAGCATTTCCACGGCCAGGGTCATCAGGTGCATTGCCCCTACGGCATGTTGAAAGCGTGTATGTATGGCTCCGGGGAAAACCAAACAGGTCAGCCCCAGTTGTTTGATATGCCGAAGCCTTTGAAAATAAGGATGTTCGATGATATCAAAGATCAGCTCACTGGGTATAGTAATAAAACCGTGTACCGGATCGTTTATAATTTTTCTTTTGTTAGGTACCAAAATTTCAAGGCTTTTTATTTGTATTTTTGTAAAAGGAAATCCTTGTCAATATTACAATTTTTTTTTAAAACATTAATAATACACAGCATAATTATGAATAAGATCAAAATTTTATGGGTGGACGATGAAATTGACCTGCTGAAACCTCATATTCTATTTCTACAGGAAAAAGGTTACGATGTGTACACCTCGAACAATGGCGACGAAGCCCTCGATCTGATGCATGAAAACGATTTTGATATTATTTTTCTGGATGAAAATATGCCCGGACTTACGGGCCTGGAGACATTGACACAGATCCGAAACGACTATCCCAACCTTCCCGTTGTCATGATCACCCGAAACGAACAGGAACACACGATGGAGGATGCGATCGGTTCCAACATTTCCGATTACCTTATCAAACCGGTCAACCCACATCAGATATTACTCTGTCTGAAAAAAAACCTCGAAAACAAGCGTATCGTTAGCGAAAAGACCACTCATGCTTATCAGCGGCAATTCCGCAATATCGGTATGGAGATTTCTAACCGCCTGTCGCATAGCGAATGGATAGAGGTATATAAGAAAATGACCTATTGGGAACTGGAACTCGAAAAGTCTAACGACGAATCTATGAACGAAGTGCTTCATCTTCAAAAAGCCGAAGCCAACACCATGTTTTCAAAATATTACGAAAATAATTACATCAGTTGGCTGAGCGGAAAAAACGCAGATGGTCCGGTGATGTCACACAATTTATTCAAGGAAAAAGTTTTTCCTGCCCTGAATCTGCCGGAAAATCTATTTGTGATTGTTATTGATAACCTCAGGTACGACCAGTGGAAAGTTATTCAGCCTGTTATTGAAGAATTCTACAGGGTACAGAACGACGAACTGTATTACAGCATTTTGCCTTCGGCAACACAATATGCCCGAAATGCGCTTTTTGCAGGCTTATTGCCCACCGAAATTGAACGGAAATATCCAAAATACTGGACCTACGAAGAAGATGAGGGCACCAAGAACCAGTTTGAGAATGAATTGCTGGGCGAACTGCTAAGACGTTACGGCAAGGATATCAGGTACAATTATTCCAAGATATTGAATATTTCTGCCGGAAAAAAATATGTGGAGAACCTGCAAAATCTCATGAGCAATAAACTGAACGTGCTGGTTTACAATTTTGTCGACATGTTATCACATGCCCGGACCGACATGGAAATAATACGTGAACTCGCCAATGATGAAGCGGCTTACCGCTCCATCACCTTATCCTGGCTCAAAC
>CAZMPB010000214.1:0-5123 GCA_964567775.1 uncultured Bacteroidales bacterium | reverse complement strand
GAGTTGTGGTGGACCAACGGTTTGGGAAAGGCTTATTTATATCATTTTGCCGTAAAACTTATTAAAGATAAAAAAATTCTCGACGAATCGCTTGTCCGTACAGGGATTAGGACGATTGAGGTGGTGAATAAAAAAGATGAAATTGGCGAATCGTTTTATTTTAAACTTAACGGAGTTCCTGTATTTATTAAGGGCGCCAATTATATCCCTCAGGATAATTTTATTCCTCGTGTAACAGCTGATGATTATAAAGAGTTGATCATGCAAGCGAAAGAATCTGATTTTAATATGCTGCGCGTATGGGGCGGAGGCATTTACGAAAACGATATTTTTTATGACCTGTGCGATGAGAATGGCATTCTTGTTTGGCAGGACCTGATGTTTGCCTGTGCCATGTATCCGGGCGACAGCGCTTTTTTGGAAAATGTAAAAACAGAAGTGCAGCAGAACGTTATCCGTTTGAGAAATCATTCCTGCCTGGCTTTGTGGTGTGGTAATAATGAAATTGAAGAAGGCTGGCACAACTGGGGGTGGCAGAAACAATACCAATACAATAATTCGGACAGCTCGGAGATTTGGAATAATTATCAGAAATTATTCAGAAAAGTTATCCCTGAAATCATTAATGAGGCTGATTCGGGTAGATTTTACTGGCCATCGTCGCCGAAATACGGGTGGGGCAGGGGTCAAAGCCTTACCGATGGCGATTCTCACTACTGGGGAGTTTGGTGGGGGATGGAGCCTTTTGAAAATTATACTAAAAAAGTCGGGCGTTTTGCGAGCGAGTATGGATTTCAGGCTTTTCCGGAAAAAAGCACCGTTCAGAAAATTTCAAAACAGGATGATTGGACACTGGGTTCGGAAACGATGAAATGTCATCAGAAACACCCGACAGGATATGAGACTATAAAAACGTATATGCAGCGCGAATACAAGGTTCCCGCTAACATGGACGATTATATTTATGTAAGCCAGTTGTTGCAGGCATACGGAATAAAAACCGCAATTGAGGCTTACCGTAATGCAAAGCCCCGCTGTATGGGCTCACTGTACTGGCAGTTCAACGACTGCTGGCCGGTGGTGTCATGGTCGGGTTTGGATTATTATCACAATAAAAAGGCTTTGCAGTTTTTTGTGAAAAAAGCGTACAACGATATTCTCGTTACGCTTACCGACAATGAAAAAAACATTACTGTCCAGATCATATCGGACAGAACGGACTTTGTGCCCTCGCAGCTTGAATTAAAGATCATGGATTTTAAAGGAAAGATTCGATGGGAAGAAAAGAGGTTCGTAAACATAAAACCAGGAATGAACAAGGTCATTGAAAAGATCGATAAACGGCTTATCCTGGCTGATGCAACGCAGCACAAATCCATGGTGCTCTCGGCAAAAGTGCTCGCAGATGATAAAATTGTTTCACAAAATTTTCTGTATTTCAAAAAGCCGAAAGACCTTGCCCTCGAAGATCCCGAGATCAGTTATGAGATAAAAAGCCAAACCGGAGGATTCGAAATTATACTTAGCACAAAACAACTGGCGAAAAATGTGTTTATAAGCTTTGAAAACTGCACCAGCCGAGATATTCAGCTTTCAGATAATTTTTTCGACATGCTGCCGGGATCAACAATTAGCATTATTGCAAAGACTACTGAAAACATGGATGACCTTAAAAAGATGATACGGATAAAATCATTGTTTGATGTTAATAACAAAAGATGACCTATTATTCGATACCTCAGGGGTCAAGGGATGTACTATGAAGTTTCTATTCATATTTGGCCCCTCCGGGCTTATTCATCTTAAACCGATTCTATGAAAAAAATTATTTTACTTTTCTTCTTTCTTACATCGATAAATATTGTTGTTTTTACGCAAAACAAAGACTACACGGCTTATGTCAATCCTTTTATCGGAACAGGAGGACACGGGCACACGTATCCCGGCGCCACCGCGCCTTTTGGCATGGTGCAGCTCAGCCCTGATACACGCCTCACCGGATGGGACGGCTGTTCGGCATATCATTACTC
Organism: uncultured Bacteroidales bacterium; assembly: GCA_964567775.1. Classification (GTDB taxonomy): domain Bacteria; phylum Bacteroidota; class Bacteroidia; order Bacteroidales; family CAIWKO01; genus CAIWKO01. The sequence goes on along the minus strand of CAZMPB010000214.1, from coordinate 3,093 downwards.
TGATCAGATGATGTATGGCTTTTCGCATACCCACCTCAGCGGCACCGGATGCTCGGATTATGGCGACATATTGCTGATGCCCGTCAGCGGAACTGTTAATTTGAAAGATTATGCCTATGCCTCATCGTTCAGTCATAAAAATGAAAAGGCAAGCCCCGCTTATTATTCCGTAAAACTCGATAAACACCAGATTCTGGTCGAACTTACTGCCACCCAACGTGCCGGCATGCACAAATATGTGTTTAAGGAAGCGGGGCAAAACAGCGTGGTACTTGATCTGGTGCATCGCGACATGGTACTTGATTCCTATGTGGAGTATGTGAGCAATACCAAAATCCGCGGCATGCGCACTTCCCGGGCATGGGCAAAAAACCAGGTGGTATATTTTGAAATTCAGTTTTCACAACCCTTCACCAATTACGGTCTGTGTGAGATTGATTCGCTGGGAAATATTGTCAGGACAACAAAGAACAATGCAAGCGGGAAAAGGGTAAAAGCATATTTTACGTTTGAAGGACAAAAAGAAATTTACGTCAAAATAGGATTGAGCGCAACCAGTGTTGACGGGGCCTCCATGAACCTGAACGAAGAAATTCCGGGATGGAATTTCACAGCCGTTTATGAAAAAACCAAAAGCGATTGGAACAATGAACTTGGAAAGATAGAGATAAAAGGCGGAAACAAAGATCAACTCAGCACTTTCTACACGGCCTTATATCACTGCATGATCACTCCAAATATCTACTCGGATGTGGATGGTAAATACCGGGGCCGGGATATGAAAGTCCATGAAGCAAAAGATTTTGATTATTACACGGTGTTTTCCCTTTGGGATACGTATCGTGCGGAGCATCCGCTGTTGACCCTCATCGACAGAAAACGCACGAATGATTTCGTAAACACATTTGTTCAGCAATATATCCAGGGAGGCCGCCTGCCCGTTTGGGAACTGTCGTCGTACGAAACATATTGCATGATCGGCTATCATGCCGTTCCGGTGATATATGATGCTTACGCTAAAGGGATAAGAAATTATGACATTTCAAAAGTTTATGAAGCCATGAAGGCAAGCGCCATGAACGATGATTTTGGACTGAAGTTCCTTAAACAATATGGCTATGTTCCCGGCGACAAAGAACACGAATCGGTTTCAAAAACACTGGAGTATGCTTACGACGACTGGTGTATTGCCCAAATGGCTAAAGCATTGGGGAAAACTGATGATTATAAAAAGTTTATTAAGCGGGCGCAATTCTATAAAAATATCTTTGACCCGCAAACCGGCTTCATGCGGCCTAAGATGAACGGCGCCTGGCAGACGCCTTTTGATCCGGCTGAAGTTACCTTTCAATATACCGAAGCCAATGCCTGGCAATATAGTTTTTATGTGCCTCAGGATATCAGTGGACTGATTCACCTGTATGGCGGAAAAGATAATATGGCAACCAAACTCGATGAATTGTTCAATACAAAACAACAACTTACCGGCCGGGAACAATCCGATATTACAGGGCTTATAGGGCAGTATGCACACGGAAACGAACCCAGCCATCACATGGCGTACCTCTATAATTACCTTAATCAGCCATGGAAAACACAGCAACTGTGTCATAAAATTATGGCTACCCTATACCACGACAAGCCCGATGGTTTGTGCGGCAACGAAGATTGCGGCCAGATGTCGGCGTGGTACGTGCTGAGCGCCCTGGGATTATATCAGGTTTGTCCCGGAAACACACAGTTTGCCATCGGCACACCCCTGTTTGATGAAGCTGTGATCCATCTCGAAAACGGCAACACGTTTACCATAAAAGCAAAAAAAGCTTACGCGAAAAAATATTACATCCAATCGGCAACACTTAATGAACAGCCCTATAACAAAAGCTTTCTCACCTATGAAGACATCATGAAGGGCGGGGCACTCGAATTTGTCATGGGCACGAAACCTAATAAACTCCGGGGCTCTGCCGATGGAGACATTCCTGTTACGGCCATCAACGATCATCTGCTACTTCCCGTACCCTATGTAACTCATACATCAAAAACTTTTACCGACAGCATCGTGATAGAATTGAAAAATATTCTCAGCGGCACCGTGATCTATTATACTACCGACGGAACCCAACCCGATAAAACAAAAACAAAATACGAAGGTCCGTTTACGATTAAGGAAACTGCAAAAATCAAAGCGGTATCCTACAACCCTGCCTATGATGCGAGCTATGTGATGGTGTCGGATTTTATTAAAATCAACCTAAACAGAAAGATAAATCTTTTGTCCAGATACTGCTCACAATATACCGGCGGCGGCGATAATGCACTCATCGACGGGATACGCGGCGGTGAAAATTTCAGGCTGGGCGAATGGCAAGGCTACGACAGCGTGGACTTTGAAGCTGTTGTTGATTTGGGGGGCAAACAAATAATAAATAAGATCTCAACGGGATTTTTACAGGACATAGGTTCGTGGATTTGGATGCCTGTTTATGTCGAGTATAGCGTTTCTGATGATGGGGTTGATTTTGTGAAGGTAGCAGACATTAAAAACACGGTTCCCATTAATGATTACAAATGTACGATTCAGGATCTGACATCGGATGTGAAAACCGAAGGCCGTTATATAAAAGTCAAAGCGTATAATATTGGTACTATCCCCGAATGGCACCTGGGCGCGGGGTATAGCGGATGGATATTTGTGGATGAGATAATGATTGAATAATTTTTTTTAGCAGTCATCAGATGACTATCCAAGTTGAAATTGTTGAAATGGCTTGTAGTTCTTAGTCATCAGATGACTATCCTGGTAGAAAAGAATTTTTTACTCAAAAGCGTATTGTATCGCCACAGCATAGGTGGGTTGGTGAAGCCAGAAATTATAAACATACATTTCCGCCGCGAGGCTTTTATAACTAAGCCTGACCATAGGCCCGGCATTGTAAATTCCTTTTCCGGATTGAGGAATAAGTATCTGTAATGCTCCACCTAATCCGAAATGTTCAGAAAAGGTAAAATAGAAATTTGTCCAATCCCAGAAAAAACTGTTTTTGATGTCTTTCAGGTCGATGGTGTATTGGCATTGGGTAAAGGTGGAAA
>CAZMPB010000213.1:0-5136 GCA_964567775.1 uncultured Bacteroidales bacterium | reverse complement strand
TACGGAAGCCGAGCTTAGGCTTCGGCTTCCTTTAAACTTTTACCGGACAACAGTGGGTAAAATTAAAAAACTTTTATCGTAATGAGTGAATAATTATAAAGCTTGTTTTATTAACCCTGTTGCATAGCGGGCAATCACGTAAATGTTTTATGTACAGTCCGGCTTGCCACCAGCATAGGCTTGTATACCAGTTTACCGCCACTTGCACAGAAATAATAAGAAATTGTTTTGATTTTATCTTTTAATATCTTTATGCGTCTTTTTTGCTACAACTTCGTTAGATTTTTCGACATAGGGTAAACTATGTCTGCAAAATCTGCCTTGTTTCGCTAAAAAATCCATCATAAATCTTATTTAACATAAAATCAAAACAGTTTCTAAATCCAGCCCGGCAAATTGATCATATCTTAGTAACTTTGCAAAAAAATAAAATGAACAACATTGAGCTTTTGGCACCTGTCGGGTCTTTTGAATCTCTGACTGCCGCAATTCAGGGGGGGGCTGATGCTGTTTATTTTGGTGTAGGTAAATTGAACATGCGCTCGCGTTCATCTGTAAATTTTACTGAAAACGACCTTGGCGATATCACTTCTGTTTGCCATAAAAACAATATTAAGTCCTATCTGACACTTAATACCATCATTTATGATGAAGAGCTCCCTGAAGTTGTTAAGATTTTAGAGGCCGTCAAAAAAAATAATATCGATGGGGTGATCGCATCCGATTTCAGCGTGATTGAGCGCGTCTGCCATGCGGGTATTCCGGTGCATATTTCCACGCAATGCAATATTACCAATATTGATGCGGTACGGTTTTATGCGAAATTTGCCGATGTGATGGTTACTGCCCGCGAGCTGCATTTAAACCAGGTTGCCGCTATCGTCAGGCAAATTGAAAAAGAACAGATCAAAGGGCCTTCGGGAGAGTTGGTGCGGATCGAGGTCTTCGCGCACGGAGCTTTGTGCATGGCTGTTTCGGGCAAATGCTACCTGAGCCTTCACGATAATAATCATTCCGCAAACCGGGGAGCTTGTTTTCAGCTATGCCGAAGGGCCTATATTGTAAAAGACAAAGAAAGCGAAGCCGAGCTTGAGATCGATAATGAATACATCATGTCGCCCAAGGATCTGTGCACGATAGGTTTTTTGGATAAGATAATTGAATCCGGCGCAAAGACATTAAAAATTGAAGGCCGAGGCCGTTCTGCCGATTATGTAAAAACGGTTACTGCCTGTTACAAAGAGGCCATAACCAGTATCGCCGAGGGCAGTTATTCCGAGACAAAAATACAGGCCTGGAAAGAAAGGCTGAAAACCGTTTATAACAGGGGATTTTGGGATGGCTATTATCTGGGCCAGACACTGGGCGAATGGAACAATGTTTATGGATCACAGGCCGTCAAAGAAAAAGTGTATATCGGAAAGGTCACCAATTATTATTCAAAAATTAAAGTGGCCGACATTAAGGTGGAAACCATGCCTTTATCAGCAGGCGATGAAATAATGATTATGGGCAATACTACGGGCGTTTATGAAGATGTTATTAAAGAAATAAGGATTGATAACAATACTGTTTCCGTTGTCGTCAAAGGTCAGTTATGTTCCATTCAACTTCATTCGGAAGTGCGCAGGGGCGACAAGGTATATATGTTGAAAAACAAGGAATAACCGAATCAGTATAAAAACAGGCTGGAGCCTGTAAAAATAATACGGCTTTGGCCGCCTATGCCGAACGGGGCACTGTTGTTACCAGGCATTACTTGCTTATGATCTTAAATTCCGTCCTCCTGTTGAGCTGACGGCCTTCTTCCGTATCATTCGTTGATAAAGGCTGATCAAACCCCAGTCCTTTATATGTCATTCTGTTTTTATCAATACCCTTGCCCGCTAAATAGTCAACCACGGCTTTTGCCCTGTTTTCTGACAGTGTTTTATTGTATGCCGCAGTGCCAATGTTATCCGTATGTCCAGAAATTTCGATCTTTACCGAAGGGAAATCATTCATAAATTTCAATAAGCGGTCTAACTCAGGAATTGACTCCGAACGAAGCGTAGATTTATCAAAATCAAAAAAGATATTTTTCAGTACAATTGAACTTCCAACGGCAACTTTCTTTAGTTTGATATCTTTTTCAACTTCACGGTACGAAGTCGTTGGCGGGATGATTATGTTTTCAGAATGGAACAAATAGTCAGGAGCCTTAACGGCAATACCATAATTCTTTCCGGAAGGTAATGACACCAGGTATTTTCCGGTAGCGCTGTTCGATTCAAAAGTTCCTATTATTTCGTTGCGTTCATTATCTGTAATATCAATTGCAGCGCCTAAAGGAGCCAGCGTGATATCATCCATGACAATACCCTTAAGCAGTGTTACCTGGTTTTCTTTTATTTCAACAGGTTTTTCGATTACCGTTTCGTTGACAGGCTGCGCCACACTTGCCAGCAGGTTGTCCTCGGTATTGTTTACCAATGGTTTTTCCGGCCCGATAAATGTGATCAGGTACAGGTCACGGTCGCCGTATCCGTCAGCCCTGACCGACATATAATAGCCATGTACACCGCTGGCTGAAATTGAAAAATTGACATCATCGCCTGTAGTGTTTATCGGGTATCCGAGATTAACGGGTTGAGACCATACGCCATTATCATTTACCGATTTAAAAATATCATAGCCACCCATTGAATTGTGGCCCTGTGAGCTAAAATACAGTGTTTTCCCATCAGGGTGAATAAAAACGCCTTCTTCATCATATGGGGTATTAATTGCTGTTCCTATATTCCTGGCCGGTTCCCATTTTCCATTTTTATCGAGGGTACTGAAATAAATATCCCGTCCGCCATATCCGTCAGGTTTATCACTGACAAAATATAGTATTTTCCCGTCGGATGAGATTGAAGCCGATGATTCGTGGTAAATCGTGTTGATATTTTTGTTGAGTTTTTCAGGCGCTGTCCAGGTAGTTCCTTTTAAATGACATTCAAAAATATCGCCGTTGCCTGAATTCCCTTTATAAACCAATAGTGTCTGGCCATCCGGAGACAAGCCGACAGTTGCATCGTGATCACTACTGTTCAAAGGGTTAGGCGGATTTTTTGGTGTTGTCCATTCACCGCCTACTTTTTCCGTATAATAAATGTCTTCGTAATAGCCCAGGCCGTCTTCGGCTTCGCCCCCTCCGGTAGTGTTGTTGCGGCGTGATGTAAAAAACAATACCGATTCATCGGCATTTATCAAAGGGGCATATTCGCGGTAAATTGAATTTACCGTAGCCCCTAAATTATCAATAAAAACCCGCACAGGAGATTTAACCAGTTCTTTCCCGTTTTTGCACTCCTGAACTCTCTTTTCTATCGCGCCTGCTGTTGCCGAAAGTTCTGCGGGCGATAACGACCGCTTATATTCATTCAGAAGCTGTAAGGCTTTATCAAATTCATAGTTGAATTGGTAAGCCTTTGCCAATTGAAATTTCGTATCCGCAAAAACATCCGCTTTGAGGGAAAGCGATTTTTCAAAATATTCTATCGATTTAATTTTTTCGACGGTATTCAGATAACAGGTTCCTATCTTATAATTCAAATCAGCATTATCCGGATTGAATTTCTGTGCTTTTAAATAATAATCGAGAGCTGTAAGATACGCGCCCCCACCCAATTCATAATAACTGTCACCTGTTTTAATGTTGGCGCGTGCTTCTTTTAATTCCTTTTCTTTACCGGCAAAATTGTTCTTTTCAAATTCAACATTTTGGGCTGACAGATAAAATGAGGAGAACATGAATAAGGCTAAAATAACTATGCTATCTCGGTTTTTCATGATTTATATTTTGATTTTATGAAATATTATTTGCATTGTAAATTTGAATAGCTCGCGGCGGTGGCAATTCCCAATAAGGCAGCCTTTTTCCAGTCTTCACATGAGTTTTGGGGTTTTCTCATCATTTCATAAGTAATTCCACGGTTCAGGTAGGCATAACCATAACCCGGATTTAGTTCAATCGCTTTACTATAGTCTGCCAGGGCACCTTCATAGTCCTTCAATTTAAATTTGGCATTTGCCCTGTTATTATAGGCATACGAATAATCGGGTTTTAGCTTGATCGCCTGGTCATAATCTTTTACCGCATTCTGATAATCTTCAAGTTCAAAATAGGCAGTACCCCTGTTGTTGTAAGCAATATAATAATCCTGCTTCTTTTGTATTGCTGTGGTATAATCTTCGACAGCTCCTTTAAAATCCTTTAATTTCTTTTTTACGCTAGCCCGATTGTTGTACGTAAAAGCCATATTAGGATTGATCTGGATTGCCTGGGAATAATCGGCTTTGGCTGCTTCAAAGTCATCGAGTTTTACTTTTGCACTTCCCCTGTCGTTGTATGCATAGGCGTAATCCGGTTTGTTCTTTATTGCCGCATCAAAATCGCTGATGGCTTTTGCATATTCGGCTTTTTCAAAATATATTTCGCCGCGATAATAATACGCCTGAGCATGGGCTGCATCCATGTTTATTGCAGCAGTAAAATCCGCAACAGCATTTTCATCATCTTTAAGCTCAAAGCGGGACTTGCCCCTGCTGAAATAACATTTTGCCGAAGGCTGAATCTCTATTGATCTTGTAAAATCGGGAATAGCCTCAGCAAATTTGTTCAATTCTAAATTCACAGACCCCCTGTTGAAATAGGCTTTTTCAAAATCGGGTTTCAGTGCAATGGCTTCATCAAATTTTTTTATAGCTCCGGCGAAATTTTTACTTTCAAAAAGCTTCACCCCTTCATTGTAAAACTTTTCCGCATCCTGGTAATCACCTTTAAACAAGGTGTCCGTAGGGATATCCTGGGCTAAAACGGCAAAGCCGAATGAGATAAAGAATAACGAAACAACAATTTTTTTCATAATGATTTTAATAAGTGAGCATAATGCAAAAATAGTAATTGATGTGAGATATTAAAAGAAACCTCGTGATTTTATTTACAATTTTTATATAAAGTCATATATATAATAATCCGGACAGCCCTATATGGTGAAATAAAAATCAAGAACAAAGAACAATGATAAAATCAGCCCTGAGAAACCATTCAGCGTGAAAAATGCAAAATTTATCCTGCTCAGATCGTGAGGCCTGACAATAAAATGCTGA
>CAZMPB010000212.1:0-5175 GCA_964567775.1 uncultured Bacteroidales bacterium | reverse complement strand
TTCGTAGGCATGGTTCTGAAACGTGGAATCAAGAAAAAAGTGGCGCGGAATTTTATCGATAGCGCTAAGAATATTCTCGTCTGTGATCCCCTTCATTTTAATGGAATCAACAAGCTGTTTTCTCAGGCCTTTATGTTTATAAGAATCAATCATCAATTACTATATTAATCTTTTTCAGTATATTATCGGAAATTTTTTGAACAGGAACCCTGTTGATTTCTCATGCGAAAATAATCAAATACCCTTTATAAAAAATTTAATTTTGCGAAAAATACCAACGCACATGTTAACAATAGGAGTATTAGGAGCCGGGCATCTTGGAAAGATCCATATCAAATGCCTCAAGCAAATTGAACAAATAAATATTATCGGGTTTTACGATCAGGATCCTGCGGTAGCCAAACAGGTAGAAGCGGAATTCGGGATTAAAGCCTTCTCATCTATTGATGAACTTATTGCTAAAGTAGAAGTTGTTGACATTGTAACACCCACACTTTCGCATTTTGAATGCGCTTCAAAAGCCATGAAATCGGCAAAGCACGTGTTTATTGAAAAACCTCTGGTTACCACTCTTGAAGAAGCCAAACAACTGATTGCCATTTCAAACGAGGCACGGGTGAAAGTGCAGGTTGGCCATGTGGAACGCTTTAATCCTGCATATATCGCTGCTTTTCCGTTCATCCAACAACCTTTGTTCATTGAAACGCACCGCCTGGCGCTTTTCAATCCGCGAGGAACCGATGTACCTGTGATCCTCGACCTGATGATTCATGACATTGATATCGTGCTGAGTTTCGTAAAGTCAAACATCAAAAAGATCAGCGCCAGCGGCGTGTCGATCGTCAGCGAAACACCCGATATTGCCAATGCCCGCCTCGAATTCGACAACGGTTGTGTTGCCAACCTGACGGCAAGTAGGATCTCCATGAAAAACATGCGCAAAACCCGCATATTTCAGCCTGATGCCTATATTTCCATTGATTTCTTTAAACAATATACAGAAATAATCCGCCTTAAAAATATAATTGACGAAGACAACATAGGCCCGCTCGACATGATCATTGACCTAGGTGAAGGGAAAGGAAAAAAACAGATATTTTTTGAAAAGCCCGAAATCGTTCCTATCAATGCCATCAAGACAGAACTGGAAACATTTTTCAACTCGATCGAAAACAATACAGAAACCCCTGTAAACATCATTGACGGATCCAAAGCTCTTGACATCGCCTATAAGATTATTGAAAAGATCAATATCCCCGATTAAATTTCCCCGCTATACAATAAATTTATTTTACAGCCGTTAACCCAATAAATTTCGTTACGAATGGGGAAATTTTACTTAGCCGGATTTAGAAAAATGTTGTTAACCTTTGCAGGCCTTTTCATAATTACGGCTTTTATTTCCTGTAAAAAAACCGATCTCATCCCTTCATACATCCATATTGAAAAAATAGATCTGGCAACAACTTACGAGTTTGACGGTTCCAACTCAAGCAAAATTACCGATGCGTGGGTATATATAGATGGCGATCTGCAAGGTATTTACGAATTGCCGGCCACCTTTCCCGTTCTGGCTACCGGACAGCATAGCATCATGATACGCGCGGGAATAAAACTTAACGGCATTGCCATGTCGAGGGCTTATTATTCCTATTACAAACCTTACGAGGCAAGCATCGACCTCACAGCAGAACAAACTGACACGATTAACCCCACCGTAACGTATTATGAAAACAAAATCCACTGGAAAGAAGATTTCGAAACGGCAGGTATCACCCTGATAAAATTTATCAACAGCGATACTAATTTTATTCAGACACAAGACACTAATAAAGTTTTTGAAGGCTTTAGTTCAGGTGTCGCCAATCTGGATGCAACAAGTCCTTATGTGATAAGTGTATCCGATGAAATATATGATATTCCTCAGAATCAATCACCTGTTTTTCTCGAACTTAATTACAAGACAAATGCTCCTTTGGTTGTTGGTTTATTTGCGGTATTAAATACCGGGCTGAATTCCCGTTTAGAAACAATGGTCATCAATCCAAATACTACGTGGAATAAAATATACATCAACCTGACCACCTCCGCCAATAGCAGTTCGAACACTACAGGATTTAAAATTTTCTTTGAAGGCTACAAACCAGACAACCTGGCAACAGCGGAAATATTGCTCGATAATATAAAATTGCTTTATACGGAATGAATATAATGAATAAAAAACTACAAGTACTCAAATATGTTGTTTCGGATGTTTTATCTGCTGCATCGGCATGGGTGTTGTTTTTTATTTTCCGAAAATATCATATCGATCCTAAGGTATTTGATAATCCATATCTGATTTTTGGCGATAAAAACCTTTATATCGGCCTGGGTTTTATTGTTTTTTTCTGGGTTCTCCTGTATTTTATAATCGGGACATATCAGAAGATATTCAGGAAATCACGGTTAAAAGAATTCGGGCAGACGTTTCTGGTTTCGCTCATTGGAATGATCGTTATTTTCTTCCTTTTTATTTTAGATGACCAGATCATTTCATATACAAACTACTATCTGTATTTTGCGGTAATTTTTATTTTACATTTCACCTTTACGTTTATCGGCCGGTTTATTTTATCGTCACAAACAGCCTACAAAGTTCACCATAAGATCATAGGTTTTAACACCCTTCTGATCGGCAGTAATGGCAATGCCACAGCCATATACAATGAAATAGAAAATCAGTGGAAGTCTTCAGGGAATAAATTTGTCGGGTTTGTTGATGTTCACAATGGCGACAACCACCCGATGAAAGAATTTCTCCCCCACCTGGGCTGTTACAAGAATCTAAAAAACATCATTACAGATTACGGAATAGAAGAAGTTATTATTGCCATTGATAAAACCGAACGTTCCTTTGTGGAACAAATAATTTCGCTGCTTGAAGACACCCATGTTGTAATCAAGATCACGCCCGACCTGAAAGACTTTTTGCTTGGAAGTGTAAAAATGGCCTCCATCTTTCATGCGCCGCTGATACAAATTTCCCCGGAACTAATGCCTGCATGGCAGCAATATATCAAACGTTTTATTGATGTAGCGGGATCACTGTTCGCCATGATACTTCTGCTGCCTGTCTATTTGATTGTTGCCCTGGGCGTTAAACTATCATCCAAAGGCCCTGTTTTTTACTCACACGAACGCATCGGCCTGCACGGGAAACCTTTTACTATGTATAAATTCCGCTCTATGCACACAGATGCGGAAAGAAACGGGCCACAACTTTCGAGCAAGAACGATCAGCGTATTACACCCTTTGGCCGTTTTATGAGAAAAGTTCGCCTGGATGAGATCCCTCAGTTTTATAATGTCCTGAAAGGCGACATGTCTATCGTAGGTCCACGGCCTGAAAGACTGTATTACATCAACCAGATCGTCCAAAAAGCGCCCCATTACAAACTGCTGCACAAAGTGAAGCCCGGAATAACATCGTGGGGACAAGTAAAATACGGATATGCCGAAACAGTTGATCAAATGGTGGAACGCCTGAAATTTGACGTTTTATACATCGAAAACATGTCGCTTGCAGTGGATTTTAAAATATTAATTTACACGGCACTTATCATCATGCAGGGGCGTGGAAAATAGTTACAATTCTCCGTTCTCAATCATGATAACAATTTGTTCGATGTCTTTGTCAGCCCCAAACGGATCGTAAGTCGACTTAAGGTTATAGCCAAAAAAACGCCCGAAAGTTTGGTATAACGAGGCCACAAGGCTGCCACGAAATTCTTTGATGATATCGTAAGATGAGGATCCTGTTTCGCGGTCGACCAGCTTAATAAGTATTTCGCCCTGTGTCGAGGTCATATTTTTAATATCATCTTCAAACTGCGCTTTCAGTTCCTCCTCGGCCTGTTTCATCAACTGTTTCTTTTCTTTTCTGGTCGGAGCTTTGCTGATGATGTAGTTAAATTCCTGAACCTTTACCGAAACAATTTTTGCATAGGGGTAAACTTTTTTAACGTGAAAAACCAGTTTTGAAAAGCGCAAAGCCTCATATTTACTGGCAAAAATTACCGGGCCAAAAATTTTTACTTCTTCCAAGGCCATAACGGGAAGCGTATCTCCATTGATAACAATAGCACGTGTAACAAAACTGTTTGTATCCTGAGCATGAACAGTAAAAGTACTGTTCATCAAAGTTATCAATATCAGAATAATTACTTTTTTCATTGTTGGATTATCGCCTGCATTTTGAGTCAATTTTTATGCCAGTAATTCCTGATTACACGAAACGCCTTATACACCTCAATTTATGAGAATAACTATGAAGGTCATTATTAAAAATCCCTTCATGGTCAATTTCATCGATACGTACTTTCCCTGAAGCATGAATTATTTTTTGATTAAATAAAATAATTCCGGTGTGAATGATTTTGTTTTCGGAATTTTCAAAAAAAGCAAGATCGCCGGGCATCGCTTCTGAAACAAAATCAACGGGTTTTCCCTGCAGGGCCTGTTGTGCAGCATCGCGGGCAATATGCACACCGCTTAATTTCATGATGATCTGTGTAAAGCCGGAGCAGTCAATTCCAAAAGGAGATCTTCCTCCCCACAAATACGGCGAATTTAAATATTGCCGGGTATATTCAGTGATCATCGCACCGTTTAATTTTTCCGGTGATCTTGTATAGTCAGCGTCAAAGACGTATTCATTTCCGGCTATTGTCATATTTTTTCCTACAATAGCAGGCAAACTGCTGCCCATGACTATGGGAAAATATAAATTCAGGGTTGTATTGCATATCAATTGTACGACGTCGGTAACGACAGATGTATTATCATTATTCAACCTTTGGAATTCATCTTCGGTCAGAAAACAACATTGTTTTGCGTCGATCCATCCTTCATAAGCATCAAACACGGTGACAATTTTCAGCCAGGAGTTCATTGTTTCAGCCACCTGGAACATTTCGCCGAACAATAACTGCGACACGATTTCGGAGACATCCGAAGGCTCAGAGCGAATGGGAACAACACTTAAAAGACAAATTCCTTGTTGCATTTTTTTCAGCAAAATAAGATATTTTTTTTGACAAAAGGGATTTTTTCAGAAAGATACTGCCCGGTTTAAAAAATCATTCAGGGGTTTCATCGCCCTGAATACCTTTGCAACATAAGCTATTAATTCCT
>CAZMPB010000211.1:0-5244 GCA_964567775.1 uncultured Bacteroidales bacterium | reverse complement strand
TATAACTTTTTTCAATCATATTTTAGAAAAGAGCCAAAAAAATAACTATACATCATTAAACTTGTGCAATAATGTCATGTTTCGTAATTTGGTACAAAAATTGAAAAACACCATTTTCGGTTAAAACAACACCATGGATTACAAAGACTATTATAAGGTTTTAGGTGTAACCAGGGCGGCTACACAGGATGAGATTAAAAAAGCTTATCGTAAGCTTGCCATAAAATATCATCCCGATAAAAATAAAGGTAACAAACAAGCCGAAGAAAAGTTTAAAGAAATTGCCGAAGCTAACGATGTTCTGAGTGATCCTGAAAAACGCAGGAAATACGATGAGCTGGGCAGCAACTGGAATCAGTATCAGAATTATTCGCAACCAGGTACGGGTAGATATTCGCGGAGAAATTATCAGGATGGCGCCAATGTGGATGGCTTTTCAGACAGTTTTAACGACTTGTTTGGACGTGCCGGAGGCTTTTCCGACTTCTTCAACATGTTTTTTGGAGGCCGTGATGAAGACACATTTACCCAACCGCCGCAGAAAGGTACCAACCTTCAGACTAGTGTTCCCCTGACACTTGAAGAAGCTTTTTCTGGAACCAGCAAGATCATAGATCTCGGCGTTGAAAAGATACGCCTGAACATAAAGCCCGGCATACATGACGGACAAAAACTAAAAATAAAAGGCAAAGGCAAAAAAGGTTCGCGTAGCACTACACCCGGCGATTTGTTTGTCATCATAACATTGAATCCCCACCCTGTTTTTACCCGCAAAGAAAACGACCTTTATTGCAGGATACCTCTCAACATCTCCACCGCCGTCCTGGGGGGAAAATTAGAGGTTCCAACACTAACAGGACATGTGAATATGACGATACCACCCGAAACAGAAAACGGGAAAACTTTTCGTCTGAAAGGCATGGGTATGCCTGATTACGATTATCCAACAGTAAAAGGCGACCTGTATGTGACTATTTATATTGCTGTGCCAAAAAATATCAGCGCCGCAGAAAAAGAATTGTACAAAAAACTGGCGGCGCTTAGGAAATAAATACAAAGTGAAAATTTTCATGTTGCACATTTACTGAATATCATTCAGTAGTAAGGCTATGGCATGAGCAAATATGCAACACAAGTATTGGCAGGCATTACTATCTAAGAACAAATCCAAAAAAGTCCCGGAAAATACTTTTTTATATCTTTGTGTTGTTCTTAAATACAAAAACTATGAAAATAGCGATCATCGGCGGCTCGGGGCTGGAAAAGCTCGATATTTATATAAATCCAACAGAGCACGTTATTGAAACACCTTACGCAGCCCCAAGTTCTGTATTGGTTGAAGGTACGATCAGCGATGTAAGTGTTGTATTCTTATCAAGGCATGGCAAAGAACACACCATCCCTCCTACCCACGTGAACAACCGTGCTAATATTCACGCATTGAAAGAACTTGGCTGTACACATATTATTGCCACCACCGCCTGCGGAAGCCTGCGAGAGGAAATCGGAAGAGGCGACATGGTGGTTTTGGACCAGTTCATCGATTTTACCCGTTTTCGGAAAAATACTTTTTTCGACAGTTTTGAACCGCACAAACCTGTTCATACGCCCATGGCAGAACCTTTTGATAAAAAGCTGAGAGATCTGATCATTGCAACAGCAACTCAACTAAACCTGAAAATGCACGCCAAAGGTACGGTGATCACCATTGAAGGCCCACGTTTTTCGACCCGGGCCGAATCGAATATGTTCCGCCTGTGGGGTGCCGATGTAATAAATATGAGTACGGCTCCCGAATGTATGCTGGCCAACGAAGCCGGGATTCCGTATGTGGCTGTAGCATTAAGCACTGATTATGACTGCTGGAAAACCGACGAAGAAGCGGTAAGCTGGGAGGCGGTATTGGAGGTTTTTCAGAAAAATGTACTGAATGTTACCCGGCTTTTGTTACAGGTGATTGAGCGCCTGAGGTAAGTGATACAAGGTTTAATCCTGAATGAGAAGTAAATAACCAGCATGCAACGTCCTTTGAGATGTTCGGAAGTTAATGCGCCATATTTATTTACAAATTTAAATTCATTTTTTTTGTAACTATAATTTCTCTCATTTTGTACTTAAAAATACTCATTTTGTCAAAATTTTTCACTAATTTTGCAACATAAATTTTTCAGTTTTTATATTTATTATAATAATTAATTTTTTACTAAAATTCGTTGTTCTGTACATTTAATATATTATATTTTACCAATTCCTTATGATAAAAAAAGTTCCGGTAAAGAAAAAAAACAGCAAGAATTTTTTTTCAAAAAATGGCATTATATTTTTTTTGATCGCACTGGTATTAGGCTTGGCTATAGGTTATTTTACTACATTCACCATCAAATCAAAGCCAAGGGCTCAGAACTTTTCGGAAGCCCGTACTGGTGGTTATCAGTTTATTAATCCCCTGCTTGATTGTGATAATTACCGTGCTTCAGATATCAGCAATCTGGCAACATTAAAAAAAGATTTAAACGAGTATGTGAAAGCGGCAACCGCTGATGGAAAGATCAATCATATTTCGGTTTACTATAGAGATTTAAACAATGGGCCATGGATCGGCATTTCTCAAGATGAAAACTATACACCGGCAAGTTTATTAAAGGTGCCACTTATGATTGGTCTGCTTAAAAAAGCTCAAACGGATAAGAACCTCTTAAAAACAAAGTTGACATACTCCAGCCATTTGGATTCGAATTTTGTTCAAAATCTGGGGTATAAGAAAAATCTGAAAATAGGACAAGCCTACACTATAATGCAATTAATTGAATTAATGATCATTGAATCTGATAATGATGCCAAAGAGATGTTAGGTCAGTTTATCGGTTTTGAATCCATTTCAAAAACGATGGAAGAAATGGGCGTCAACTTAACTAATAAAGATTTTGCAAATGATTTTCTTTCGGTAAAAGAGTATTCGTCTTTCTTCAGAATACTCTATAATGCTTCTTATCTGGACAGGGAAATGTCAGAGAAAGCCTTAGAATTGCTAAGCAGAGTAAAGTTTAACGATGGAATTCCGGCAAGACTGCCAAAAAACATCACTATTTCACATAAATTTGGTGAAAGAGGATATACCGATTCACAATTTAAACAATTACACGACTGCGGTATTGTTTATTTGCCGGGTAAAACATATCTGATTTGTATCATGACAAAAGGCGAGGGATTTGACAATCTCATTAAGGTCATAGCAGATATCTCAGAGATTGTTTATACAAATATAAATTCAGATTAATAAAAAGGGCTTTCCCAGATAGAATTACTGTTTTCATCATAATTTTCCTTTTTTTCGTCCTTGTTTTTTATAAATTTTTTTCAATAAAAACTTGACTTCTGAAATTTACGATTGTATCTTTGTGTATTAAACTTTAAAAACATCTATATGAAAAAATTATTTATTCTTGCAATTCTCATTGCCCTGACGGGAACTTTCGCTACAAATGTTCAGGCACAACGTAAATGTGGAACAATGGAGTATCTTGAGCTACAAAAAGCTGATGACCTCGGCTTAGGCCTCCGGATGCAGAACTATGAACAAGCCCTGCAACAGTGGATTGAGAAAAACCAGGACTATATCAACAGTGCTAAAGGAACAGTAACGGTTCCTGTAGTAGTTCATATTGTTTACAACACTACTGCACAAAACATCAGCGACACCAGGGTGCAGGAACAAATTGACGTATTAAACAGAGATTATGCCGGATTGAACACCCACTCCATGCAGGCATTTTCCACCTCATTAAAAGTGAATACCGACCTCCAGTTTTGCCTTGCACAGCGCACGCCTTCAGGAGCTGCCACCAACGGAATTGAAAGAAGACAAACCACGGTGACTTCATTTTCTTATACAAATAATGGAGCAAAATACTATTCAACCGGTGGGCTGGATGCCTGGGACCCTAGCAAGTACATGAATATCTGGGTTTGCCCCCTGGGCAATGGTCTTTGCGGCTATGCCCAGTTTCCCACCAGCGGGGTCAATGCTACTTTCGGCGTGGTAATTCACTATGAATATTTTGGTGTTACAGGTGCAACGGCGCCTTACAATTTAGGCGGAACCACCACACACGAAATAGGACATTGTTTCAACCTTTACCATATTTGGGGCGACGATAATGGTGCTTGCACCGGCAGCGATTATTGCACCGATATTCCAAATCAGGCCAATTACACTTATGGCGCACATACCGGAGTATTGACAGACAACTGCACCTCCACATCGCCAGGAATCCAGTATATGAATTTTATGGATTACAGCGATGATATTTCGTATGCCAACTTCACACCCAACCAAAAATCTCGAATAGCAGCTCTTTTTACTTCCGGCGGGTTATTATATTCCTTATCGCTTTCAGACGGCTGCACACCACCCAGTACCGGCTCATGCGGCACACCATCGGGTTTAGTTGCTACCGGAATTACCACCACAACGGCAACCCTCAACTGGAATGCCGTGTCCGGGGCATCCAGCTACAATATTCAGTACCGCCAGTCAGGAACAACTACTTATACAACTACAACATCAACCACCGCTTCGAAAGCTATCAGTGGCTTAACCGCTGGCACGACTTATGAATTCGCCGTACAGGCTATTTGTTCAGTTACCGGCTCCTACTCAGGGCTAACTACATTTACAACGCTTACGGCAGGAGGCTGTACAGATAATTACGAATCAAACAATACATTGGCCACAGCAAAAACTATTCCCGTCAATACCGCTATCAATGCGTTAATAGGAACCTCTATCGATGTTGATTATTATAAATTCTCCAATACTTCAGCGCAGAAAAAAATTAAAGTTACCCTGACAAACTTACCTGCCGATTACGATTTACTACTTTACAAATCAAACGGCACTACCCTGATAGCTGCATCGCAAAGCTCAGGTACCAACAGCGAAAGTATCGTTTATAACAATGCCAAGGCGGGAACTTACGTCCTGAAAATATACGGATACAGCGGCGCTTATTCTGCAAGCAGTTGTTATACACTTACAGCAAGTATCAGCAGTACATCATGGAAAGGCTTGGAAGAAGTGATGGACGAGGCCGATACCCCACGGGATATAATGATTTATCCGAATCCTGCAAACGACAACCTGAATGTTACCTATAATGCTGAAGGCGATGGCGATGTGCAAATAAGTATTTATGACCTTGCCGGACGCCTGATGAATACCAATAATTTCAGTGCAACCAAAGG
>CAZMPB010000210.1:3649-5323 GCA_964567775.1 uncultured Bacteroidales bacterium | reverse complement strand
TGCCCATCGTGCTGATCTCGGCCATCTCGTCGTGTTTGAGCCTTTGCTTGTCTGCAATGACAACAGGCACTTTGAGATAATTGGCAAACTTTCTTGATTGTCCGGCAAAGCCTGTATCCGGAGATACGATGACATAGTTTTCGATGTTCATGGAACGGATCTTATCGCAAAGGATACCCAATGCATACAGGTTGTCCACCGGTACGCGGAAAAAGCCCTGTATCTGCGGTGAGTGCAGGTCCATAGCCACCACACGGTCAGCGCCGGCCACTTCAATGGCATCCGCACAAACGCGGGCCCTGATCGAAACTCTGGGCTCATCCTTTTTATCACCTTTTGAGTAACTGAAAAACGGAATGATAACAGTTACGGATTCTGCGCTTGCCCGTTTAAAGGCATCGATCCAGAACAGGAGTTCCACAAAATTATCATTTGCCGGGTAAACAATGGATTGTATAATGTATATATGGCATCCCCGCACACTTTCGTTAATGCGTACAAATGTATTTCCTTCTGAGAAGTGAATGACTTCGCTTTTTCCTTCTTCAACCTGAAGGTAATTGCAGATGCGGCTTGTCAGTTGTTTGCTTCCGCTTCCTGAAAAGATCATTATTCTGTCTTGGCTCATGATGTCTGGATTTATTTGTATTTATTTGATCATTCAAAATAATAAAAAATTTCGCAATTTTATATCAATAAACATTTTCTTCTGCGATCGATCAGGTCCTTAATCTCAAAGGCCATGTTCCTGTCTTCCTCCTGCGCCATTGGGTACACATATTCTTCCGACTGATCGATATAAGCGAACATATAGGCTTTATCGAAAATGCCCTGATGCAGGTCTGTGAGATTTGAGATCCTGTCCGCACACTTGATTATTTTTGCTTCTCTTGAGCTCTCAAACCTTATCCTTTTCAGGAAATCGTGCTTTTCTTCCCCAGCTCTCCTGGTTACTTCAAAAACCAAAGGAATTACTTTGTGAGAATCAGCATCAATATTTTTCAGGTCATTGATGTTGGTGGATGGAATGTCCTCGACAAGGTCATGGATGATTGCTGCTTTCAGAATCACAGGATCAATGTAGTGGTAGTCGATCAGGATGCCCATTGTTGAAATGGCGTGACGGAACTGGTTGCCACCGACCTTACGGTAACAAGACCGAAGTGCCGTTGCTTTGGCGATCCACGGGGCAAGAACCATTCCTGCCAGTTCTGAAAATTCATCTTTGTGGCCCATAAATTTGAAATTTAATCGTAAGGTAAAAGTATGATTTTGTACAGTGATATATATATTATTTTATCACTTTTAATCAACATGTGTTGATAATTATCTCTCCATATTTGGCTGCAGTGCAGGCAAGGCAGTCTGCGCATTTGCCTTGCACGTAGTGGTACTGCCACTTTCAGCCCGGGATTAACATGAACGATGAATCGGGAGCAGTTCGATAAGACATTGTAAACACTCGCCACAGGAAAGTGACGGGGTGACTGCGCGCCAGCTCGCGCTACATATAGTCACCCCGCCACTAACAAAAAAGAAATTCCGGACGGAAAGCTTTTATTTCTTCTTATCCCTGAGTTTCTTCACCCCGTAAATTATGCCGAGCGCGGCCAGAAATCCGAGTCCGTCAATAGGCACGCCATTGGCGGGTTCAGGAGGAGGGGGGCCCTGGGC
>CAZMPB010000210.1:0-3639 GCA_964567775.1 uncultured Bacteroidales bacterium | reverse complement strand
TTTAAAAAAAACGGAAATAACAGAAAACAAGCTGTAAGAAGTATTGTTATCTTATTTTTTTTCATTTTACTTTTTTTAAAAGCTATATTTAAACAATATTCAGTTCATACGGTGAAATATGATTTTTGTTTACATTATCACAACTTTTTTCTGATACGTGTTGCTGCCGTTGATCACGTTGATAATATAACATCCCGGTTCTTCCACCCTGTAACGGGCGGTGCCGCTGCCTTTTTGTGCGGCGCTGATAACCTTTTGTCCCAGCATGTTGTAAACGGATATTTCAGCGTTTTGCATAGCGGTATTGCTGTAGTTGACATAAATATCTTTGCCCGACGACCAGGCATCCACAAAGGAACTTCCGTTTTCATCGATATCAGTAACCATGGCCGGTGAAAACCTGATGAAAAACCTGTAAAGAGGATCGTTGGCATTGATCGTGAATGTGTAATCAGGATTAATGGTCAAATCCTGGCTTGTCGAATTCTGATTATCTTCAAGGTATATATGCAGCGCCGGGTCGAAGTTGAGGATTTCCGTGGCTTTGATGGTGAAACTGCCGCCGGTTTTGGTGGTAAAACCTAAAGGTATCACGACATCGGTGTTAGTAAGCGGCGGTAATGCGTTTATAGCTAAAGAACTCGGTGAGTCGTCCCTGGTAAATAAATTGGGGAAAGCCGGATCGTTGTTCATCCACTTGTAGGCATCTAAATCATTATCAAACACATTGGTGGCCTGGGTATCGAAATAAATTACTGTTTCATCCCCCGAAGGCTCGTTGGCTGCCGGATAACCTTTAAGCCTTAATAATGTTGTATTTGCGATGGATTTATGAAATACCGGATTTAGTTCGGATATTCTCGCGTCATTCGTAACACTGAAAGCGCCGCTGGAGACAGTAGCTTTTACAAAGAATCCCTGCATGGCCGGAATTATCCCGTTGATATTTCCGGGCACACCAATTCCTCCCGCATAAGTACTGTATGTCCCGGTATACTGGGTGGTCGGATTAAAAAAGTAAACGCTGTTGACAATATTTGATTTATTCCAGCCACTGGTGGCATTCCAGTCTATTGGAGAGGGGTAGGGATTTCCGACAAGGTTCCATCCGTCGGCGTTTGGGTAAGGAGAAGTAGTATTTGTGACAATATAATTTTGAGACCCGTTGTTCACCTGGCCTGTAACATCCGTGGTGATAGCGCCTCCGGCGGCTCCGAAATTAATACAATAGCCTCTCATGGGCGTCATCGTGGCGCCTGCGCCGGTCCAGCCGATCTGCATATAATACGGTTGTGTTTCATCGTAAGCATAAAAGTTGGGGAAAGGAGTTACCGTCTGCAGTGTATCGTTAGTCCCGCCATAAGGATCACCAGATGTTATTGGCCCTATCTCATCAAAAAACTCATTGACGGCTGCAGCGGTGAATGGTGAGGAATAATAATGATATCCCATTTTATTGGCCATATAGCGCTGCATGGTAACATCGCCGGAAATACTGCCGGCGCCTGCGGCTATCAATGCTGTCTGCGTGTCTGTTGAGAGAAGGGTGAGAAATCCCCCGGTGATCAAAGTACCTTGTGAGAGGGTAAGAACACCAGCCACTTCTGTATTGCCGTTTAAGTTTGCTCCGTTTCCATTATTTAGTGTGAGATTTCCGAAGGTGGTGGTACCGTTAATTGTCTGTGCATTGGTGCCTGCAAGCACAACTGTCCCGCTTCCTGCGTTGCTTTGTCCTATATTTAACCAATTGCCATAAACTGACAGGGTGTTGCCACTGCTGACAGTAACTGATGCTCCTGCCTGAATGGTAAGGTTGCGGCAAAAAGCCGGTGCGTTGCTGATAACAGGAAGATTAGTTACCAAAGGTATTGTTACATCGTTAGTACTTGTTGGTACAGAATTGCATGACCAGTTGCCGGAAACATTCCAGTCGGTATTCACAGCGCCTATCCACCAGACAGGAGATGTTGCTGAACAAGGGCATACCTGTCCGTTAACCCAGTTGACGGAATAATCATTAAATAAAGCTTCATCCCACTTAATATTGCTGATTGTAGGGTCTGTTTCCCAGGTAATATCTGTACATGAAGCTCCGGAATAGCCTGTGAAATCGATTTGACATAATGTTCCGCTATAAGGTACAGTCGAAGTACCAGGTATAAAAAATAATACTCCGGATGATATTTCAAGGACAAAATAAGAGTTGTCAAATCCGGGAGCCCAATTACTTGTACCTGAATAAGTAAGGACTGCGGGATCATAATAAATATACCATTGAGCAGCGCTTATGCCCATAGAGAACCCTGTTATATCAATATTTACAGAGACATCCCCGGCCGGAGCGGAAAGTGTCTGCAGGGTAATAGTGGGAGGGGCAGGAATTACTGCAAAAGCGCCCGAAATATTATTACTCCCATCCCAGAAACCACCTGTAGTAGCTTCATAACCGCCGTAATAGTAGGGCCCGCTGCCAAGCTGAAAGCGGCTGGCATAGAAATAAGAGCCGGCAGGAAGTGCGCTTCCGATATTTGCCTGATATTCATCATTGTTTCCAAAATCAGTATTATAGGTGGCAGCCACCCAGTTTGTCCATGTGCTGGGGTCCGTATTGGAGGTATTATATCCTATCCATGCCTGTATGCCTGCCGCTGCCTGTCCTGATGTTGCGTCGGTAAGGCCCTGTGCGTAAACACGGGAGTATACCATATAGGTGCTTCCGGTAACACAGGTGCCGCTTGGAGGTGATTGAAGGTTGCACCAGGTGATTTCTCCAACTTTGTATGAATAATTAGCATTGTTGTTATTGTTTAAACGCAAGGTCAGGTAATCAATGTCTGCAGCATTAGGGGTATCGTCAATAGATGAGAGGGCGTAATAAGAAACCGTTGTGTTGGCTGCCTGGGGAAGGATAACTGCTGTACCCTGATTGGAAACAAATGAGGTGATTTCAATACAAGAAGATGTTACCCAGCTGTCGGTAGTATATCGTACATAGATATGTTCATTGGCGTTTTTAACGCCACTCAGGGTAACGGTTACAGTTACAGATTCTGAAGAAGATACATTGGATGCCGGGGATTGCGTTACACTAACTATGTCAATCGGGTTGTAAGATGTTTCTAATATCGACATGTCGTTATTTGCAGTAGAGTTTTTACCGACAATCAGAGTGTAATAATTACCAGCCAGAACAGAACATTCCATATCAACACCCCATCCACAGTAGTCTGGGCAATGATAAGCACCGTTGTTGTTACCTAGGAGCATTTGATTCTTTGGTCTGTTATAATTAGGGGCGTTTGATCCGCACCATTTTGGGTTATAATTAGTTGTTGACGAGCTGAATAAAAATAACATAGTGTCATCCGAGGGCGATAGTAAACTTCCTGCCATTGTTACACCCCTGTCTGTAAGGGTTACATCATTCCAGTTTCCCGAAATGCCGTAATGAATATTTCCGGGCTGGCTGAAAGAAACATTTCCCATCCACAAGAGGGAAACAATAAAAGTAAGAGTTTTGAAAAATTTTTTCATACGATTAAGTTTTAATAAAATGGAACAAGTAAAAAAAATTTTTTAGATTTAATCACTACTAACCGACTAAATTTTTTAAAAAGAAGGGTACTTCCGTTAGGGTTC
>CAZMPB010000209.1:4258-5336 GCA_964567775.1 uncultured Bacteroidales bacterium | reverse complement strand
TAAAACTGTAATTATTTTCATCCTGAGCTTTCTGCAGTTGTATCAAGGGATTCTGATGTATGGCTTGGCCTATATTGAATCCGGCAGACCAAATGAGGGGATTGTACTTTTTTTTCACAGGGGAAGCGGCGCTTATTATTGATAGGAAGTTATCTGAACCAACACTGTTTTTCAATAATATCATTTTTGGAATTGAATTTACAACCCGCTTATTTTCTGATATCGGTGAATTGCTTTTTTCTATAATGTTAAGATCCGTTTGCTCTTTTGTTTTGAATGTGATTTCCTGGATATTATTTGTAAATTCCTTATTATGATCATTGTTGTCTGTTGGGGCTTCAGCAGAGATATTTTTTACCATGCCGGATTTAACATGAGTTTTATCTTTCGCATTAATATTATCTTTATCAGCAGTATTTCCTGAGTTTGATTTTATTTCATTCGTATAGGATTTGTTTTCTTTTTCGGGATATTTTTCTAAATAATTAGATTTCGTATTACCTGTTACTGTTGTTTTATTAGTGTTATCCGTGTTAGTATTATTCCCATTATTAATTATACCGGCCTTTGTTTCTCTATGGTTTACAATTAAATTATTTTGGTTTTTAGTAAGATCATTTCCCGGAATTTCCTTGTTTAAACCGGCATGGAGATCGGGTTTTTCTGGTAAGGTAGCGGTTGGTTCATGGAGTGCTTGATAAGCAAATATCCCCACAGCACTTATTAAAACGAACAACAATATATAAATTCCGTATCGTTTTATTTTGTGCAGTAACGCATAACGGCTGAGTTTACCGAACACTCCTTTTTTCAGGTGTTCAGGAGGTGGTATCTCCATATCACTCAGGCTGTTTTTTATTAACAGATCGAAGTCTTTTTCTGAGTCTTTCATACTACTTCTTTAAAAATTTTTTTATCAATTATTTTATTGATTTTTGACGACAACATTTTGCGGGCTCTAAGCAACTGTGTTTTTGACGTATTCACTGAAATATCAAGTTGTTCAGATATTTCTTTATGACTATAATTTTCAACCACATAAAGATTAAAGACTGTGCGGTAACCATCCGGTAATTCC
>CAZMPB010000209.1:0-4248 GCA_964567775.1 uncultured Bacteroidales bacterium | reverse complement strand
AGGCAGCATTGTCGGGACCGGAAAATTCATTTTCAACCTGATTGATATCTGTGTCAAATTTGTTTTTCAGATTTTTTCTGATGTGATTTAATGCTGTATTCACGACTATTCTGTTCATCCAATAATAAAATGTCTTGTCTTCGGTATGGGAAAAGGAATCAATGTTTTTATAAATCTTTACGAGCGATTCCTGCAGAACATCTTCGGCGTCGTTTCGGTTGGAAATATAACGCAGACATACGGCAAACAGCCGGCCGGCATATTTGTCATAAAGCTCATTTTGGGCTTTTTTATGCCACTTTTTACAACCGTCTATGAGTTCTGTTATTTCCATCAGAGCAACAATATTGTAATAACACGTGTTTTGTTATTATGGTTGCATGAAAAGTGAAAAATTGTAAATTATCTGCAATTTAAGGAAAAATCCGGAAATGTTTATTTTTTTTTCAAGTTCAGTTTTTCGGCTTCCTGAAGCATGAATTGGTATGCTTCTTCGTAATTATTACCGATCTTACCATCCAGTATGGCTTCGCGTATGGCTGTTTTTATCAGTCCTACTTCAATGCAAGGGCTTAACCCGAATGTTTCCATAATGATCTCACCCGAAATAGGCGGCTGCCAGTTGCGCAGACGGTCTTTTTCTTCAATTTCGGCCAGCTTTAAACGAACCGTTTCAAAGTTTTTCAGAAAACGTTCTACTTTCTTGACATTTCTTGATGTGATATCTGCTTCGCAAAGCAGCATCAGGTCATCAATATTGTCGCCGGCTTCGAAAAGCAGGCGCCGGACAGCCGAATCGGTAACCACATCCTCCGCAAGGGCGATAGGCCTCAGGTGCAGAAAAACAAGGTTCTGAACATATTTCATTTTTTCGTTCAGCGGTAATTTCAGCATTTTAAAGATATCATAGACCATCTGCGAGCCTTTGGCTTCGTGCCCGTGAAATGTCCAGCCGGTTTCGGGTATGTATTTTTTTGTGGGCGGTTTTCCGATATCATGCAGCAGGGCAGCCCAACGCAACCATAAGTTGTCGGATTTTAAAGAGATTTTGTCGAGCACCTGAAGGGTATGGAAAAAATTATCTTTATGAGCTTTATTGTCTTTGACATCAACGCCTTTTAATGCCGCAAATTGCGGGAAAATGATCCCGAGCAATTCCGTCCTGTCTAAGTGAATAAAGCCTATGGAGGGGATGGGTGACTGGATTATCTTATTCAATTCATCAATGATCCGCTCTTTCGAAATAATATTGATTCGCTCTTTATTGTTAGAGATTGCCTCATAAGTTTCGGGCAGGATAGTAAAATTCAGTTGGGTGGCAAACCTGATGGCGCGCATCATGCGTAAGGGATCATCCGAAAAAGTTATGTCGGGATTTAGCGGCGTGCGGATAATGCGTTTTTTTATATCGTTTAATCCGTTGAAAGGGTCGATGAGTTCACCGTAATTATTTTTCTGCAGGCTTATTGCCAGTGCATTGATGGTGAAGTCGCGGCGGTTCTGATCATCTTCGAGGGAACCTTCTTCTACCGAGGGTTTTCGTGAGTCGGGGTTGTACGATTCTTTGCGGGCACCAACAAACTCAATATTATAGTCGTTATAATTGAGCATGGCCGTGCCAAAGTTTTTGAAAACCTTAACCTGGCATTCTTTGCCTATGGCAGAAGCCACCTTCTGAGCGAGTTGAATACCGCTGCCTTTTACAACGATATCAATATCCTTACTGTGACGTTTCAGTACAATATCTCTTACAAATCCGCCGATAACAAAAACTTCGAGATGGTTGCTGTGCGCAATATCTGAAATGATATTAAATACCGGATGTTGTAAGTGTTCCTTCAAGATTATTCAAAACAGGGTCGTACAAAAATACTAAAAAAGATGGATCAGGAGCGTATTATTTCATACTCGCCTTTAAGGTTAAACCTGATGATTGTTGAAGATTTTACTTCTTTAATGCGTGTTCTGTTCAAATTCACCGCATAGTCCACCTGTTCGATGATCTCTTTGTGTATCTTACTGAAAATCAGCGGTGTTGGTTCGCCAGAAAAATTTGCTGATGTTGACACCAGGGGCTTATTCATCATATTAATCAGTTTGCTGCAAAACTCATCGTGAATGATGCGAATGGCAATACTTCCGTCTTCAGCGATCAGGTTTTTGGGAAGGTTTTTAGCTTTCGGGTAAATGATGGTCAGCGGCGTGGTAATGTTATTAATAAAATCATATGCTATTTCAGGAACATCCTCAACGTATTGGCTTAGTTTTTCAGGTAGGTCGAGCAAAATGATCATGCTTTTCTTTTCCGGACGTTTTTTTATTTGAGCGATACGTTCTATGGATTTCGGTTTACTGGCATCACATCCTAATCCCCAAACGGTGTCGGTAGGGTAGAGGATCACGCCTCCATTCTGAATTACTTCAAAAGTTTTTAAGATCTCGTCTTTCATGAGTTGTAACAAAATAATAGTTGATCATTGGTGATAGTTGTCGCGCATTTGAAATGTTTTTCGGGACATGATTTGAACCCGTGAATTCCGCAGGGGCGGCAGCATAGTTTTTCTTTGGTTTCGATAATAAATGAACGTTCGGACAATGGCCCGAAGCCAAATGACGGCACTGTGGAGCAGAAGATACCTGCCACCGGGGCATTCACGGCAGAAGCCAGGTGCTGGGGAGCCGAATCGTTGGTAAAATTCATTTTTGCATCTTTTAACAGGGCGGCAGTCTGCAATAAGCTGAGTTTGCCGGCGAGGCTGGAGACGGATGGTTTTACGCTTTTCCTGATGAGATTGTTACACAGGGCTTCATCGTCTTTCGAACCGATCAGAAAAACCGGTAGCTCTTCGGGCAGCGAATTCAGAAATTCGAGCCATTTTTTTTCGGGGAATTTTTTTGTTACCCATAAAGAGGCCGGAGCAATGCAGATATAAGGTTTGTCCTTGTATAGCTGAACTTTTTCAATATCTGCTTCGTTCGGATAAAGTCTTATCTGACGTTTAGGTTCAGTAATGTTTTCGATAAGCATCAGGTTGCGGTCAATTTCGTGCAGGCTGGTTCCCGTGCTGATGATATGCCTGACCTTGTTTTTATATAAAAAAGAAAAAGGGTTTTTGTCAAAGCCCGCGGTATTTCCGGCTTTTGAAAATACAGTCAGAAATCCCGAGGCAGCAAAACGCTGCAGGTTGAACACATGATCGTATTTTCTTTTTCTTATCGTTTTCATTAATTCCAAAAGATGAGCATATTTTTTTTTACTTTTATCCCAGACCATGACTTTATGGATATAAGGATGCCCTTCAAAGAGCGATTCACAGCCTTTCTTTAACAAAAAGTCGATCTCTACCGCTGGCTGGTGTTCAGCGAAACTCTCGATGAGCGGCGTGGCAAGTATTACATCGCCGATAGACGCGGTTTGTATGATGAGTATGCGATTCAGAACTTTAGAATTTGCAGCTAAATTAATAATATTTTTCAAATACGAGGTTGTTGTGAGTCCGGATTTCCACGGAGTATAGACATCGCAGAAATTTTAAAAAACCATTGTTTTGTTTTTTTCTTTGCCATCTGACGCATAATATATATCATTGTACCCCGTTAGTATTTCAATATCAATTTATAAAATTTTATAGAATGAAGAAGATAGTCGCATTGGCATTGGCTTTCATCGTTTTTTCAACAGCATTTGCCCAGAGCAAAGAAGAAAAAAAACTTGTCAATTGGCATAATAAAGACCTGCAATCAAATAAGATTATTGGCGTAAGTACTGAAAAGGCATACAAGGAACTACTGAAGAATAAAATCTCTCAGCCTGTAATTGTGGCTGTAATTGACGGTGGAACCGATATCAATCATGAAGACCTCAAAAGTAATATCTGGACAAATACGGATGAAATTCCGGGTAATGGTATTGATGATGATAAAAACGGGTATGTTGATGATATTCATGGCTGGAACTTTATCGGTAATTCAAAAGGTGAAAACGTGGATAAGGATAATTTAGAAGTAACCCGATTATACAAGGAACTGGATGCAAAATACAAGGATGCTGATCCTGACTTAATAAAGGATAAAAAGGAGTTTGAACTCTATGAAAAAGTAAAAGCAGTGTACGCCAAAAAATACGGAGAATCTCTTGATAATTCCGGAATGGCGCAATCAGGACAGGAATTAAAAGAGGCAGATAGTATTGTAAAAGCATACCTTAAAAAAGATGATTATACCATCAAAGACCTGAAAAAACTCAGT
>CAZMPB010000208.1:0-5356 GCA_964567775.1 uncultured Bacteroidales bacterium | reverse complement strand
TTAAAAGATGACGGCATCGCCGTGATTGCTGTTCCAAATCCCCAAAGTAAAGATGCATCAGTTTATAAAACATTTTGGGCGGGTTATGACCTGCCCCGGCATCTTTATCATTTTTCTGAAAAAACAATTACAGCGCTTTTTGAAAAAAAAGGATTTCGCCTCGTTGAAAAAATACCTTTGGTTTTTGATGCATATTATATAAGTATCGTAAGCGAAAAATATAAAACCGGAAAAAAGAATCTGATCAAAGCTTTTTATTGCGGTTTAAAATCGAACATGTGGGCAAAAAGAAATAATGACGAATTTTCAAGCCTTATTTATGTTTTTAAGAAAAACGGCTTAAAATAAGCCCTTATAACGCATTGACACCCCTTTTTGATATTCTTGGTCGCCGAAATTGAAAAAATGCGTCAGATTGATTAATTTTAAGCCGTTTTTTAAGGTGGAAAATAATTTTTTTTAAAAAAAATGAAAAAAAATATCAATAAGCGTATTTTTTTTATCGCAATCGTTTTTTTGTTTTTGGTAATACTGAACTTTTTTTATAAAGAAAATATTTTTGATGACCAATCAAAGAAGAATGTATTTGTAAAAAAAGTAGAAAAACAAATTCAGCGTAAGGAAAAAATCGCGGGTAAAATAATTGACGAAATTTTTGAAGACTCAAAACACAGTCTTCCGCAAAATTTATTTTCAAAAAACAAGATTCTTGAAATTTCCGAAGAGGAGGGAATAACTTTTATAAAATTCAAAAACGATTCTCTTGTTTTTTGGTCCGATAATATATTTCCTGCTTTTGTTTTACTGGATAAAAATACTCCGGACAATAAAATTGTGAAAAACGACAATGGCTGGTATTACCTGATAAAAAAGAAAAAAAATGAAGAAACATGTTGTGCGGCAATTCTAATAAAACATAATTATAAGTACGAAAACGATTATTTAAAAAACAATTTTAATCACGATATAGGGGGAAATATTGAAAGTGTTGAAATTTCTGATGATTTGCAGGAAGATTTTGTAATAAATTCCGAAGGCCAAAAACTTTTTTCCTTCAGCTTTGAAGAAAAAGCAAGCTATTCCAATACAGAACAGGCTGCGGTTTTGATAATATACTTTCTGGCATTTTTATCTTTAACGTACCTGCTGTGTTTAATTTACAAAAAATTATACATCAGAAAAAGGATGGGAAAAACAATGTCCGTTTTTATGTTCATTGCAACAATGGTAATTATCAGGGGCTTATTTTTCTATTTAAAACTTCCTGACGGTATCTATAAAACAGATTTTTTTGGCCCTATCTTTTATGCGTCTTCCGGACTTTTGCCTTCTTTGGGCGATCTGCTGATCAATACGATATTATTTTTTATTATTTCTGTTTTTATTTATAAAAATGCCCCTTATGATTTTGCTTTTATCAGGAAAAAATGGCAGAAAATTATCAGTCTACTGGTAATTATTTCCTTGTTGTCGGTATTTTTTATGTACATCATTTCCCTACTCCAGTCACTAATTCTCGATTCCACAATTTCATATAATTTAAGCCAGCTATTTACTATTAACGGGCTAAGCCTGATTGGCCTGCTCATCATTGCATTACTTTTATTATCGTACTTTTTAGTGGCAGTCGTGTTGTTCAATTTTTGCACAAGCCTGAAGATAAATATTGCTTACGTGCTGATATTCGTAATCCTTAATGGTATTTTGGGCGTAATTTACAACCCGTTTGATTTATTAAGTTGTTATCCTGCGGCTTCATGTTTTGTACTATTTGGTGTTCTTTATTTTCTTTCACGAAAGAAAAAAGAAATAAAAATTCATTATTATGAAATCATCGCGTATCTGTTAATATTTACGTTTGCAACGTATTGCACTCTTAATATTTCAAATAAAAGTAAAGAAACTGAAAAACGCAAATCGCTTGCCCACAAGCTTTCTTCTGGCGAAGACCCCCTCGCTGAAAACATCTTTAAGGGTGTTCAGCAACAAATAATTGGTGATGGGGTATTAAAAGAAAAACTCAGCAAATACCCGCTGAGCGAATATGAAATCAAGGAATACCTTACTAAAAAATATTTTTCTGGCTATTGGGATAAGTATAAGGTACAGATAACAGTCTGTAATCCGCAGGACAGCCTTTTATTTGAATCGGGCACGGAAAAACAAAACTGTAAATTATTTTTTGATAATTTGATAACCAATTTTGGCGATTCTGCTTCATGCCCCAATTTATATGTACTGGATTATGGTACCGGTGGAAACAATTATTTGTCCAGGCTTGATTTTGTAATTGATTCTTCGCTTTTATATTTGTTTATTGAATTGAATTCAAAGTTTATACCTAAAGGATTGGGCTATCCTGAATTACTGATTGATAAAAAACTTTTCATAAATACCGATCTCTCGAATTATTCATATGCAAAATATTATAAGAACAATATAATTGATGCTTATGGAAAGTATTATTATTCAACAGATTTTAATGTTGATAAATCATTATTTGTAAATGATGTTTATTTCTTTAACAATAATGGATACAATCACTTATGTTATAAGTCAGACGAATCCTCCATGATTTTGGTCAGTAAAAAAAATGGAAACAGTTTAGATGTCCTTGCACCTTTTTCCATTCTGTTTATCTTGTTTTTAGTTGTTATCCTGATATTTTGTTTGTTTGAAATAATACTACCAAATCTTAAAGAACTGAGCCTCGACTTTAAAAACAGGCTGCAAATCGCGATGGTGTCCATTATTCTCATCTCGTTTCTGATAATAGGCGCTCTGACCTTTTATTTTATTCGAAATTTAAATGAAAATAAAAATATAGAACTGCTTAGCGAAAAGTCAATGTCGATACTTACTGAAATACAGAATAAAATAGGAAATAGCGATACAATAAGCGACGAAAAACTGGCGATTCTCAATACCTCTTTGATCAAGTTTTCGAACATATTTTTCACAGATATTAATGTTTTTGATGTAAAGGGCTTTTTGGTATCATCTTCAAGGCCGCAGATTTTTAGTGAAGGATTGTTGTCCGACAGGATGAATCCGCTCGCATACAATCAGTTAACTAACGAAAAGAAAACAATTTATATTCATAAAGAAAATATTGGAGGACTTAAGTATTATTCGGCCTATGTGCCTTTATATGGGATATCAAATAACGTATTGTATTACATTAACTTACCGTATTTTGCCAAAGAGAGTGAGTTGAAAAGGGAGCTGTCCTCATTTTTAACAACTTTTATCAATATTTATGTGATACTCATTGCGATAACAGTAATTATTGCTCTTTTTATTGCCGGAAGAATTACGCGGCCGCTTAATGTGATCAGGGAAAAAATTGGAAATATAAAGCTGGAAAAAAAGAATGAGAAGATAATCTGGAAAAGGAAAGATGAAATAGGAGGGCTGATATCTGAATACAACCGGATGATAGATGAACTGGCCGAAAGCGCAGAAATATTG
Organism: uncultured Bacteroidales bacterium; assembly: GCA_964567775.1. Classification (GTDB taxonomy): domain Bacteria; phylum Bacteroidota; class Bacteroidia; order Bacteroidales; family CAIWKO01; genus CAIWKO01. Next base: position 1,885 of record CAZMPB010000208.1, on the reverse strand, counting down.
TCCCGGTCTGAACGTGAAAGCGCCTGGAGGGTTATGGCCATGCAGGTAGCTCACGAGATAAAAAATCCGCTCACTCCTATGAAACTAAGCATACAGCACCTCGAAAGATCATGGAAAGATCATGCTCCTGATTGGGATGAGAGGTTGGGGCGCTTCTCTAAAAACATCATCGAACAGATTGACAATTTATCTGCGATAGCTTCTGAATTTTCGTATTTTGCCAAAATGCCCAAACCCCAGAATGAAAAAATAAACATTTCCGACCTGGTTTCAAATTCAATTTCAATTTTTATGTCAAATACCGACATAGATATTCTGTTTGAAAAGGAAAAAGCTCCTCAGGATTGTATGGTTTTTGCTGATAAAAAACAGTTAATCAGGGTAATGAACAACATCATGAGCAATGCGATCCAGGCTATCGGTCACAAGAACAACGGGCTTGTTGAAATTGGAATTGATAAAAAAGAATCCCGGGCAATTATTTATATTAAAGATAATGGAACAGGAATTTCGGAAGAGATGAAACCTAAAATTTTTACTCCGAATTTTTCTACAAAATCCGAAGGCATGGGGCTGGGATTGGCCATTGTAAAAGGAATCATTGAAAATTCGGGCGGCAATATCTGGTTTGAATCGGAAGAAAAAACAGGAACCACCTTCTTTATTGAACTCCCATTATTTACTTCATAAAATACTGAATAACAATTAGATATTATTTTCAAATTGTTTCAGAAAACGTAAGTCGTTCTCAGAGAATAGCCGCAGGTCTTTCACGGCGTATTTTAGGTTAGTGATACGTTCTATGCCCATTCCAAAAGCATATCCTGTATAGACATGGCTGTCGATACCGCAATTTTCAAGTACATTGGGATCAACCATACCGCAACCCAGAATTTCCACCCAGCCCGTTTTTTTACACATCTGACAGCCTTTTCCTTCGCAAATAGAACAGGATATATCCATTTCCGCTGATGGTTCTGTAAAAGGGAAATATGAGGGGCGTAAGCGTATCTGTGTATCGGAGCCGAACATTTCCTTCGAAAAATACAGAAGAGTCTGTTTAAGGTCTGCAAATGACACGTTTTTATCAATATACAAACCTTCTACCTGGTTGAAAAAACAATGTGCACGTGCAGATATGGCCTCGTTGCGGTATACCCGCCCCGGCATCAGGGCGCGCAAGGGAGGTTTTTGGCTTTGCATAAGCCGGACCTGAACGGATGATGTATGTGTACGTAACACAATATCAGGGTTTTGCTCAATGAAAAAAGTATCCTGCATTTCACGGGCCGGATGATCAGGCTGAAAATTCAATGCCGAAAAGTTATGCCAGTCGTCCTCAATTTCAGGGCCTTCAGCCACAGTAAAACCTATTTTAGAAAAAATCTGCAGGATTTCATTTCTGATAATAGACGTGGGATGCCTGGCGCCATAATTTCCGAAACCGGCATTCAGTGTCAGGTCTGACAGATCAGCCCCCTGCCCGGATGAAGCTGCTATCCCTTTTTTTAATTCAGTATATTTTTCTGTAGCGGCCGTTTTTAGTGCATTAAGAAGTTTCCCAAGCACCTGTTTTTGTTGGGGTGGCTGCGATTTGAATTCTTCAAAAAAATCATTGAGAAGACCGTTTTTGCCAAGAAATTTTATGCGGAATTGCTCGAGCTCATCGGGTTTTGTGGTGAAAAATACTGCTATTTCGTCAAGATGACGCTTAATGTTCGTTTCCATTTTTTAAATTAAATTATAATTCTGAAGGCTTAACCCGGTATTGATTCAATGTTGAAGAGTACTTATCATTTGATCTCAATAATTTCCATAGTAACATCTTCGATGGGTTTGTCGCCGGGCTGGGTTTTGACAGCAGCAATCTTATTTATCACATCAA
>CAZMPB010000207.1:0-5357 GCA_964567775.1 uncultured Bacteroidales bacterium | reverse complement strand
CCGTAACCGGAAAAAGTTTTATTTTCGGGGATACTGCCGCAGTTTATTGTTTGTGATGGTATTGTTATCGTTATCCCGCTGATGTAAGCACAGACCTTCGCCTGGTCTATTCTCGCAAATTTTTTAAAACAAATAACATTTGTTGAAGTGTCGGGCGCAGAAATCGTGTCATTATATGAGCTGTCAGCGCTTACCCCGGTAAAATTTTCTATGGAGAAATTTCCGCTGAGATACGGTCCTGCATCAACAATAACAGTGCGTTTGGCTTCAACCGTATTTCCGGAATTATCGGCAGCAGTGTAAGTGTAGGTATAATTACCTGCCCGGTACATATCCACCGAACCATTCGCCGTAACTGTAAGGCTGCCATCCATATCATCGGTGGCTACAGCGCCGGGATCAATATAGATTGAATCACTTGCATAAACAACAATATGCGGATTTGTTCCCTGAATAGTCAGGACAGGAGAGGTCGCATCGTTTTTTTTACAGGAACAAACAAACAGGATAAGAATAAAGGAAATTATTGCAATTCGTTGCATGGTTTTACCTGTGATATAGTGCTCAAAAGTACGAATAATTTTATATACCTAAAACGATTAACAAAAACACAAAAAAAAAGCTGCCCTTTTGAGACAGCTTTTTATCAATAAAATTTCTTATTAGTTTTTCACATAGGTAATATGACCAGTGGCTGTAGTACCATTTGTAACCTCAGTATAATTAATGGTAAAACTGGTGAAATTATTTGTGAAAGTACCTGAACCTGTGAATTGGCGGTCAGCAGGAGTTTGACCAGCATTAATTATTGTCTGTTGAGGAATTGTAATAGTGGTACCTGAAATAGTTCCATAGACAGGACAATTATCATAATCTGCAAATCTTACAAAATTAATTTTGTTAAAAGTAACTAAAGAGGAGGTAAGTGTTTCTGCAAATGGAGTTCCGGCAGATCCGCCATCGGGATAATCAGTAACCGTATATGTAAAATTATCAAGGTACATAGCGCCATCAACAGTAACAGTTCTTGTGGCATTGCCAACATTAAGGGCTTTATCTGTAGCAGTGTAAGTAATAATATATTCACCGGCTGAATTCATATTTACAGTGCCGGCAGCAGTTGCAACTAAGTCTTTATCTACATCATCAACAACGGTTGCGCCCGGATCCGTGTAAGTTACAGCACTGAATTGTTCAACCCTGTTGTGTGTGGCATCATCATTGGTTACTGTGATTACCGGTGCACTGATATCCGATTCTTGACAGCCTGTAAATGTTAAAACGCCTGCTAACAAAAAAAGCGCGGCAAATCCTAAAGCAATTTTTTTCATGATTTTTTGGTTTTGGTTAATTAAATTAATTATTGGATAACGTTAATTTTTGAACAAAAGTATAAAAAAATCACATCACGAACAAAAAAAATCGAATATTATATTTTTTTTCAATAAAAAATTTTTGTTTTAAAAATAATGATTACTTTTGCAGACCAAAATCAATTATTTAAACCAAAAAAAATGAAAAAATTATTTTCTTTATTAGTAGTCGCCGGTATGATAGCTTTCGTAGCTTGCGGACCGAGCGCTGAAGAACTTGCCGCTAAAGCAAAGGCAAAAGCAGATTCACTGAAAGCTATTGCAACAGCTGACTCACTGAAAGCTATTGCAACTGCAGATTCTATTGCTGCTGCTGAAAAAGCAAAAGCTATTGAAGATTCAATTGCTGCTGCAACCCCGGCAAAGAAAAAGTAATGGATTGATACTATGTTAAAAGAGGCGGAAATTTTTCCGCCTCTTTTATTTTATGCGGTACTACTGTTGAAAAATAAGTTAAAAAAATATTTTTTCATTTTTCACCTATTCCCGTTTTTTTGTATTAATTTTGCCCCGAATTAATAACCAAAATTAAAAAAAATGAAAAAATTATTCAGTTTATTAGTAATCGCCGGCATGGTAGCTTTCGTAGCTTGCGGCCCAAGTGCTGAAGAAAAAGCTGCTGCTGAAAAAGCAAAACAAGATTCTATTGCTGCTGTTCAACAAAAAATTGATGATTCAATCGCTGCTGCTCAGCAAGCTATTGATGATTCAATCGCTGCTGCTAAACAAAAAGCTATTGATGATTCTATTGCTAAGGCTCCTAAACCAAAAGGAACCAAACCAGCTACCAAGCCTGCAGTAACACCTAAAAATCAGGTGAAAGCCGGCCAGGGAAAAGGCTGATCCGGAATAATTTATTATAAAAAAAGGGCTGATTTTCAGCCCTTTTTTATTTTCCGCAAACTTCGCGTATTAATGCAAGAATAGTGTAACACTCCATGGAAGCACTTTCAGGATAAACTAAATGATTTTTGTCAATGCAGCCGGTTTTGGAAACAATAAAAAGACTGAATTGCTGTGTACTGTAATCCGGTGATATGATGAGTTTTGCCTCAAGTCTCTTTTTTTCCGCATAATAATCTTCGATCAATTTAACGTCTTCCTGCGTTACAGGTGAATAAACAATTTTATTCTTTGTACTTAGTTTCATGTCTTTCAAATGAGAGATTTTATATTTTTCCGGTAATGCTTTTATTTCATTAGTAACTGAAAGATTATTAAGTGATACTTCCTGAACCCTAATGAATTCCCACTTTTTTTCATATTTAATTATAATATTTGCAACGGTTTTTTTTCCGGTGACCTGAATGCGCTTGTTTTTTTCTTCTTTTTTTTCAGAAGGGTTACTCAATGGGTCTTCTTCGAGTACCCATATCGAATCAGTCTTTTGTATGATGAAATAGCCATTTGATTCGCTAAAAGTCCAACCGGAAGGCAGGTAATAGATGATCATGCGGATAATAGCGTCAGAGCGGTAAGGCTCTTTGGCAATTTCTTCTTCGCTGGACTGTGCGGTAACACTTGTCATATTAAATGTGAAAAGTATTAGTGCAGTTAATAACACTGATTTTATGAAACTGATGATTTTCATGGTAAAATTGTTTGACGATAAGTTTCAAAAAACGTACCATAAAATTATTATTTTTTCAAACATACCAATTAATATTTTCCGAATGACTATTTTTGTGAAGCCTAAAAAATAACAGAAAATGGAACAAAACAAAATGGTAACTATTGGTAACAAGGGCAAAGGCGTAAGGTCCGATTGCCAGATTACATTGGAAATATCAGATTCCGGTGGTATTCAAATTGAGCTGATCAGTAAAGTTAAAGCTCTCTACAACAACTCAATATGTAGCGAGATTGAAAAAATCCTCCGCTTTTATGACATCAAAAATGCCAGGGTGCTTGTTGAGGATTCCGGAGCACTTTCTTTTGTACTCGCCGCGCGCATGGAGGCAGTCATAAAAAAACTGATTACCACTGACAAAGACTACCTTTTACCTTTTCTTCCCCAAAATAATTATCAGACAGCAAAAGACAGGAACAGGATCTCCCGGCTTTATTTACCGGGCAATACTGTTAGCCTGATGATAAATGCCGGTATTCATAAACCGGATGGTATTATCCTTGATCTTGAAGATGCGGTGGCTCCGGATAAAAAATTTGAAGCCAGTTTCATCGTCCGTAATGCTTTGCGTAACCTCGATTTTTACGGTGCCGAACGCATGGTTCGCATCAACCAGGTGCCGCGCGGGCTTGAAGATCTCGATTATATTGTACCCCATAATGTGAACCTGCTTCTGGTCCCCAAATGCGAAAGTGCGGAACAGATACAACTCGTCAATAAGCGGATTGCAGAGATAAAGGCAAAACAAAATATTTCAGGAAATATCTGGCTGATGCCCATCATCGAGAGCGCTCTGGGCGTTTTAAAAGCCTATGATATTGCCACCTCAGCCGATAATGTAGTAGCTATGGCCATCGGCCTTGAAGATTATACCGCCGATCTTGGAACAAAACGCACTGCGGAAGCCAATGAATCGTTTTTTGCACGGAGCATGGTTGTTAATGCCTGCAAGGCCGCCGGTATACAGGCTATAGATTCAGTATTTTCAGATGTGGCCGATATGGAAGGATTAAAACAAAATGTTCTCAGGTCCAAGGCACTTGGTTTTGATGGCATGGGATGCATACATCCCCGTCAGATAAAGGTGATTCATGATTTTTTTGCTCCCGACGATGCGGACATAGTGAAAGCTAAAAAAATTGTCAATGCTTTTTTAGAGGCTAAAGAAAAAGGCCTGGGAGTGGTTTCTCTGGGCACAAAAATGATTGATGCCCCCGTGGTGAAACGCGCGCAGAAGACCATTGACCTGGCAATATCAACAGGAAAAATTTCTATAAACTGGAGGGAAGAAGATAATGAAAAAATATGATAATTTAGTAGTTAATGCTATCGGGCGTACAGTTCCGACCATCATCAACGGACAATCTGCCATTCCTTTTATGGGAGTGGGAAAACACAGGCCCAACGGAGTAAAACATGCTCCTCCTGTACCAACTTGTTTGGATTATCCCGACGACGGAAATAAAACCCTTGCATCCCTGAGCGAAGCCCTGAAAAAATGCGGCCTTAAAGATGGTATGACCATCAGTACCCATCATCATTTGCGTGACGGAGACCTCGTAAGTAACACAATTTTCGACATTGCGCACGAAATGGGGGTTAAGGATTTGGTGTGGTTTCCTTCGGCTTCTTTTCCCTGCAACGAGCCTCTGATCAAATATCTCGAAGACGGCACCATCAACCGCATCGAAGGATCTATGAACGGCCCGCTGGGAAAATTCACCAGCAAGGGCGGCATGAAAGGCTGTGCCGTGCTGCGTTCGCATGGAGGCCGTGTTCAGGCTATTCAGGATGGGGAAGTGCATATCGACATTGCCGTGATAGCCGCCCCGATGGCTGATCCGTTTGGTAATGCCAATGCACTCAGTGGAAAGTCGGCCTGCGGCATACTGGGGTATTCTCTGGCTGATTATATGTATGCCGACAAAGTGATAGTGGTTACCGACAACCTCATTCCATTCCCCTGTATGCCTATGCAGGTGCAGGGAAATTATGTGGACTATGTAGTTGTGGTCGACCAGATCGGTATTCCCGAAAAAATTGTTTCAGGAACCACGCAGGTCACCCGCAGCCCGGATCGTTTGCTGCTGGCCGAATGGACCGCTCAGTTCTGCGACGAAGCAGGCTTGTTGCGCGATGGTTGCAGCATGCAGTCTGGCGCCGGCGGAACATCGCTTGCCGTAGGCATTTACATGGAGCAGATCCTGAAATCACGCGGCGAAAAAGCCCGCTTCGCTTTTGGCGGAAGTACCAAATACATGGTTCAGATGCTCGAAAACGGCTCGCTCGATTATATACTCGATGCACAGGCATTCGATCTCGAAGCGGTTCGCTCAGCGCGTGAAAACCCGAAT
>CAZMPB010000206.1:0-5370 GCA_964567775.1 uncultured Bacteroidales bacterium | reverse complement strand
TGCACAAGCCACGGGATATTTGCCGGCCGGAAATTCTTTCAGGTACGTGTCGGGAATGACTACGGAACGTTCAGGAATGACATCATGAAATTCGACAGGTTCTTTTCCGCTGACATCAATGATCTTTGTGGATTTTGTAACAACGACATTCGCACCCAGCACGGCTTCAGTTTTCACATGGACGCCCTCCACCACAATAGATCTTGAACCTATGAAACAATTATCTTCGATGATCACAGGAGCAGCCTGTACAGGCTCGAGAACGCCGCCAATACCCACTCCGCCGCTGAGGTGAACATTTTTACCGATCTGTGCACATGAACCTACGGTGGCCCAGGTATCCACCATAGTGCCGCTATCCACATAGGCACCGATATTCACGTACGAAGGCATCATCACGACGCCGGGCGCGAGAAAAGATCCGTAGCGAGCAAGTGCATGAGGAACCACACGCACTCCAAGTGATTCATAATTTTTTTTTAGTTTTATTTTATCACAAAACTCGAAAGGCCCGACCTCAATAGTTTCCATCTGTTGTATCGGGAAATAAAGTATCACGGCTTTTTTAACCCATTCGTTCAAAACCCATGAATTTCCTTCAGGTTGGCAAACGCGTAATTTCCCCAGATCCATCAGATCAATGGTGTTGCGAATTGCAGCACAGGTAGCTTCGTTTTTAAGCAAAGTTCGGTCGTCCCATGCGGCTTCAATCAATAACTTTAAATCCTGATACATAATTTTGGTTTTTATTGCAAGTGTTCAAAGTTAGAAAAAAATACATTTGTGGTACATGAATTCAAACAAATCACCTGGTTCTTTGCTCTATGAAATAAATTTGTATTTTTGAAATTTTAATAGAGTTTCGGAACAGGTGTGTGCGCTGCCCTGGCAGGGCACACACAAAAATTTGGTGCAATTGCGGGTTTGGTGCAACTTTAAAATGAAATTAAATTAAAAATTAATCATCGCGGCAGAAAGTGAAACAGTTTTAAAACCGTAACAGCACCAACTTTCGACCGTTGGCATTCATGCTGAAAAATCGTATTGGATTAAATTAAATTCAAAAAAAAGTCTATTTTTGAAAGAAAAAATTAAATGGAAAGAGAATCTGAAATCATATTTTACCAAGGAGATGATGGAAATGTAAAAATTGAGGTTATCTATCACAATGAGACTTTTTGGATGACCCAAAAAAAGATAGCTGAGTTATTTGGAGTTCAGAGACCTGCAATAACAAAACATTTGAAAAATATTTTTGATGAGTGTGAATTAAAAGAAGATTTAGTTAGTTCCATTTTGGAACATACTGCTGAGGATGGGAAAAAATACAATACAACCTTTTATAATCTAGATACTATTATTTCAGTCGGATATCGAGTAAACTCTAGCAAAGCAACAAAATTTAGAATTTGGGCAACAAAAATTCTAAAAGAGTTCATAACAAAAGGATTTGTTTTAGATGATGAACGTTTAAAACAAGGTAGACATTTCGGGAAAGATTATTTCGATGAATTATTAGAAAGGATTCGTGAAATTCGTGTAAGTGAACGACGATTTTATCAAAAAATTACTGACATTTATGCTCTATCTATAAATTACGATAATTCTGATTTATTGACAAAAGATTTCTTTGCCACAGTTCAAAATAAACTTCATTGGGCAATAACTGGAAAAACAGCTGCCGAGATAATTTACACATCAGCAGATGCTAAGAAATTATATATGGGATTAACAAATTGGAAACATGCTCCAGATGGTAAAATTCTAAAATCAGATGTTTCAGTTGCCAAAAATTATTTAAATGAACAGCATATTAAAGAACTCAATAGGATAGTTTCAGCATATCTAGATTTAGCTGAAAGTAGAGCTGAAAGACAAATTCCAACTACGATGCAAGAATGGATTAAATTTTTACATCAGTTTTTGGAATTATCAAGCTTTCCGATTCTAAAAGACAAAGGAAAGGTTTCAGCTTTAGAGGCAAAGTTAAAAGCAGAACAAGAATTTGACAAATACAGAATGATTCAAGATAAAAATTATGAATCTGATTTTGATAAGGAAATTAAAAGATTGAAGGGAAAATAAAAAGCACGAAATGCCAATCGAGTAGCCCGGCTCTCAGTTTGCAACGGCCTTACTATTGTCAGGCACCCCGGCACTTGCCAACATCTCTAAAAATGATTTTGCCTTAATTATGGGGCATCCCGGTTTTTTACTTCAAAATTTTTAACTTTGCAGTCATAAAATTATGGGACGCATTTTAGCTATCGATTACGGACAAAAAAGAACGGGCATCGCGGTGACGGATGAACTTCAGATGATCGCCAACGGATTGACCACGGTCAATACGAATGAATTGATGCCATTTCTGAAGAATTATTTTTCGAAAGAAAATGTTGAACTTGTTGTTGTCGGCAAGCCGATGCAAATGAACAACACCGAGTCGGAATCTGAAAAATTCATCACCCCTTTTCTTAAAAACCTGCAAAAACTTTTTCCTGGTATTCCGGTTAAAAGGTTTGATGAACGTTTTACATCAAAAATGGCTTTTCAAACCATGATCGATTCGGGAATCAGCCAAAAAAAGCGCAGGGACAAAGCCTTAGTAGATACAATAAGCGCCACCATCATTTTACAATCATATCTTGAAACCACGAAAAAATAGACCTATGAAACTGCCAATATATGCCTACGGAACACCATTGCTACGAAAAATATCGGTGGATATCGATAAAACCTATCCCGACCTAAAAAAACTTATCGCCGACATGTTTGAAACCATGTACGCCTCTGTTGGTGTTGGACTTGCTGCACCACAGGTAGGACTCAACATCCGGCTCATTGTCATCGACACCAACCCGTATGCTCAGGATTATCCCGAAGGCAAGGATTTTAAAAAAGTGTTCATCAATGCTAAAATTACTGAATACAGTGGCAAAGAATGGGCTTTTAACGAAGGCTGCCTTAGTGTTCCCGAGATAAGGGAAGATGTCATGCGTCAAGAGTCCATCAAAATAGAGTATTACGATGAAAATTTCAATTTTCATACTGAAGAATATTCCGGTATCCTTGCACGTGTGATACAGCATGAATACGACCATCTGGAAGGCATACTGTTTGTGGACAAACTGAGTTCGCTGAAGAAAATGGTTTTAAAACGTAAACTAACTGATATTTCAAAAGGCTTAATTAATACAAAATATAAAATGATCTGCCCCTTACAAAAGAAACACGCTAACTAAAAAATTAAATATTATGAAAACAATTAAATTCGTCAGCTTCATTATCATCGGACTTGTTTTTATCGGCTGCAGTCAGTCAAAAGATAAGATGGTAAAAGAAATCACGGAAATGGAAAAGCCGTTTTTTTCCAATAGTCCGGTAAGCGATACCGTGAAAATAAATGACATGGTTGCTCTTTACAAGAAATTTGCCGATATTTATTCAAAAGACTCCCTGGCGCCGGTATACCTGTATAGAGCCGCCAGCCTTCAGATGAACCGCCAGAAAAACGAAGATGCGATCGCTTTGCTTGATATTATTATTAAAGATCATAATAGTTTTATAAAACTTCCTGAGACTTATTTCCTCAAAGCCTTTATTTATGATAACAACATAAAAAATCTCACCAAAGCCCGTGAAGCTTATACGGTTTTTCTTCAAAAATTCCCTGAAAGCGATCTTGCTGATGATGCCCAGATATCGATCAACAACCTTGGCAAAACACCGGAACAGATCATTAACGAAATTCAGTTAAAACAGAAACAACAGGCCGACTCTGCAACAGCCGCAGCAGAAAAGAAAAAATAATTTTAAAAATTGTTTTGTAAAGAACCGTTTCTCTAGTATCCGAAACGGTTCTTTATTGTATAAAAAAGGCCGGGATGAAGGAAAAAATAAAAGTTCAGCGTTACGAACGTCTCTATAAGCAAATTGCTGAGCTGTTGAAGAAATCTAATGATACAACAGCTCAAATGGCTAATGTTTCAGCCGTTTTATACCATAAAATGAATTATTTTTTTTGGTGCGGATTTTACAAAGCCGAAGCTGAAAATCTCGTGGTCATTACCTATCAGGGCCCGCTTGCCTGCCAGTTGCTCCCCAAAAACCGGGGCGTTTGCTGGTCAGCAGTTAATAACAATATAACTATTATTGTTCCCGACGTTCATGATTTTCCGGGGCATATTGCCTGCGACTCCCGTTCCAGGTCAGAAATCGTGGTTCCTGTCCTTAACCGGCAGGGAAAACCCGTTGCCGTGCTCGATATTGACAGCAAGGAAGTCAATTCATTTGACGAAACGGATGCGTTATACTTAGAAAAAATCGTTGCTTTGATTCACGCGGAATGATTATTCAAATTCTAATTCCAAAAATGCTTTAAGAGCCTCCGAAGTTATTTTGGTGTAAAGTGTACCGTTTTTCGTGTAGGAAATATTTCCGGTTTGTTCAGAAACAACAATTGTTATAGCATCTGTTATTTCGGATATACCGACTGCCGCCCTGTGCCTTAGCCCCAGCGTGTTCGGAAACTTCTCATTGCGGGTCAGCGGCAGGACACACCTGGCAGCGACTATTCGGTTTCCTGAAATAATGATGGCGCCATCGTGCAAAGGGCTGTTCTTGAAAAAAATATTTTCAATGAGTTGTTCAGAGATCCTGGCATCGATCATTTCCCCGTTATTCACGTATTCCTCCAGGCTGCTCCTTTTAGAAATCACGATCAAAGCTCCTGTTTTGCTAGAAGATAGATTTTCGCAAACCCTTGCAATACGGTCGAAATTAATGATACTGCTTTGCTGGACGTTGAGTTTCCAGAAGGCTAGCCATTTTTGTTTCCGGCTTAAAAAACGCGGCGTGCCAAGTAAAAGCAGAAATTGACGTATCTCGCGCTGAAAAACGACTATCAGGGCAATGAATCCTACACTGATAAAGGCACCAAGAATTTCAGAAAGAAGTTCCATTTCGAGAATTCGAACCAGCCTCCATATAAGGAATATTGCAATGATGCCCAATAGAATATTTATAGCAGCAGTGCCTTTTACAAGATTGTATAATTCATAAAGCAGTAATCCATATAAACTACTTTTTGCAAATATAAGATTATCGTTTATCATTTGAAATATTAAATTGCCCGATAATACGAACAGCTTCTACAGCTTGTTTAACATCGTGCACGCGGAGGATGTCGGCACCACGCATTAATGCAATTGTATTAACAATAGTAGTGCCATTAAGGGCATCTTTTGGGGTCGTGCCTAAAACTTTGTTTATCATTGATTTCCTCGAAACACCGACAAGGATCGGGTAATTGAAATGCCCGAATCTATCCAGTTCGTTCAGTAATTGATAGTTGTGGTCAACATTCTTCCC
>CAZMPB010000205.1:0-5379 GCA_964567775.1 uncultured Bacteroidales bacterium | reverse complement strand
AAGAATAACGGCCATCAATATCTGAAACGACGCCTGTGGTTTGATTCAGAATAACGTTCACTCCGGGTATGGTTTCTTTCGACTTTCCGTTAAAGATCGTTCCCTTAATGGTGGCCTGCTGGGCAAAAGAACTGATGAAGCATACTAAACTGACAAATAAAAAAAGTAATATTTTTTTCATAAAAAAGCTTTTCGTTGACTACGTTTTTTAGCGCTGCAAAATTACAAAATAATTCATACAATTACCCCAACACAACATCCTGTTAATCAAAATATTGGCATCCGGCTTAAAAAATGCCGTTTTCAAAACGCTTCTATACATGCTGTTTATCTAAGGATTTGTGCGGTTTGATTAAAAAAAAACAATAATTACTGATCAATATTTTTTTTGTTAAAAAATCTTAATTAGACGGTCAAATCACTTAAAATGAATGATCAAGCAAATTATGAAAACGACGAATTAAAAACCGGCTCATTAAAATTTCAAAAAGTACTGAACTGCAACATTAATTGGTGCTTCAATAAAGCCGGGACGGGTCATGTATTCAGAATTCAGAATATTGTTAACAAACAATCCGATCCGGTGATTTTTATTAATATCAAAAAGCATTCTCAGATCAAGCACGTGATAACCTTTATCATGTTCTTTTCTGTATGCTTTAAGACCCGGTAACAGGTTCGATGATGAAACCCCCGGGATCAGTTCTCCTTCAAAGGCTTTATCAATATTAATCACACGGCTGTTATAAATATAAGACAGGCCTATGGTAAAAAAATAGAATTGTACCTCAAAATCGCTTTTTACAGCATGATAATAGCGGTATTTCAGCACTTTAACACTATTGGTATCTGCAGGGTCGTAATCAAGATTTACCGGATCTGTATATATGTAGCTCAAGCCCAGTGTCGACGGAAAGCCAAAGATCATTCCCTTTGCTGTTATGGAGGCATCAACACCGGCAATCCTGGCATGTCCTACATTTAAGGATTTTAAGCCCACGTCATTCAATGTTGGATCCAGTGCGGTATCCGGTTTATAAATACTGAAGGTAAACTCCATCATATTTTTATATTGTGTCCAAAAACCGGCCCCATCAACAAAACCCGACCACGAGCCAACCCTGAAACCTTGTTTTAATCCTATTTCAGCACTCCATCCTGATTCTGCTTCCAACTTCGGGTTGGGGAAAATATTAAGGCCACCGATGGATGTTTTGATATATTTCTCGGCAATTGATGGAAAGCGGTACCCCTGGCCATACGATGCCCTGAGAAAAGTATATTCGCCCAATTCAACATTTACCCCGGCTCTTAAAACCGGTTCTATGGGCATTATTATGGTGTCTTTTTTTGATCTGATAGAAAAAGAAGATTCCGTTTCATCCTTATCAATGCGGGAATATTCCCCTCTTAACCCAAGTGAAAAAGACACCCTTTTCCAGACTTTTGCATCAAATTGTATGTAAATCGCAGCATTTGTGCCATGATGGTCGGTCTGATACAGTAAGGCTGTTGACCGGCAGTAACTTCCCATGATGCCTGCTGTCAGGTTATATTTATCCTTGAATTTATGCTGGTACTGGTAATCGGCGTAAATAATATCAGAATCATTATTCATGGTGCTGTCAGCCGCATTATGATTGGTTTGCCTGTAATACCTCGTTTTAAGAGTGTACTTACTGCCGCGTTTATTAAAGTACAAAAAATAAGGATCTACATTCACACGGTAACCGGTGATGGGTACAGCCGGATTATTCTGACGGTAAATCCCCGAATCTGAATCTTTCCATAAAAAGAAATTATGCTTGTCCTGATACATATAATTAGCATTCAATCCCACCGAAAGCCCTTCGATTTTTTTTGCCCTGTACCTGAAATTAATGTTGGCTCTTCCTCTTGCCTCTCCTTCATCCTGACGGAAACTCTGGTATTCGAAAATATTGCCGCCAACGACAAGATCAAATTGTCCTATTTGCCGGGAATGTGAAAAACTCACACCGCCAAATCCCGGGTTCTTCACCCCAAACAGTGAAAGCGGGTTAATTATTTTACCCATGACCGTGTTTGCATAGATATAATCATCATCATACCACCAGGCCGCTTGTCTTCTTTTCGGATTCAGGTAAATCCCGGTATTTACAGATATTTTAGTTTCAGGTTTTGCCTTCGGATAGGCTGTTCTGAGGTTTATCACACCATTTAATGCCGAGGAGCCAAAAAGCGCCGATGATGCACCTTTGATAACCTCCACCTGCGACAGGTTTTCAATTGGTAAATAGTTCCATTTAGAATCACCACCATCCGGTGAAAGCATCGGAAGGTCGTCTACAAGTACCATTACCCTGCTCCCGGCTCCGTAGCTGTAACCACTGCCTCCGCGGATACTGGGTTGATTATCATTAATATCAACACCGGAAATTTTATTCAGAGAAGTGGCTATATTGTTCGTGTTTCTGTTTTCGATCTGACTGGGCTTTATCACATCCATTGACATGGTAACATCAGAAATTTTTTGCTCGAATTTACCGGCACTTACCACAACACCCTCAATAGCAGTGGACTTCTCAAACATTTCTATATCGAAAACCTTTGTTTCGCCGGGTTTTATTTCTAATAATTTAGTGGTATTGCCATATCCAAGTAATTTAAAAACCAGCCTTACCGCTTTTCCACTATGAACTTTAACCGTAAAAGACCCGTCAAGCTCCGAGGTTACGCCTGTTTTTTCGCTGGTGAGCACACTAACACCGGGGATAGTTTCATGAGTAGTACCATTATATATTACTCCCTTGACGGTAGCTTCCTGAGAAAATAAAGAACCCACCGAAATAAAAAGAAAAATTATGGTCAGCAAAAAATATCTTTTTTTCATATAAAAAAATTTTAAAGCTCATTTTTTAGCAGTGCAAATTTATGTATTATTTACAACAATAACTCAATTCTTGCAACTCGGCAATTAAACAATTGATTTTAGTACAATTAAAGAACATTTCTTATTTGCTTTTAAGATCAATTTTTATAAAAAAATGCTGATTTCAAATATTTTGTTAGTTTTATACTCTTTTTTCCTTAATAAAATAATGCTTTTATCATGATATTATTTCAGATAGCTGTTACGCTGATACCCGGCATCGGCGATATTACGGGTAAAAAATTGATTGCATACTGCGGAGGAGTGGAGGCTGTTTTTAAAGAAAAAAAACAACATCTGATGAAGATCCCCGGAATACGGGAAATCCTTGCCAATTCTATAATCAACGGACGTAATGATGCGCTGAAAAGGGCAGAAAAAGAAATCAGGTTTATTGAAAAATATAAGATCGGATGTTTTTTCTTTACCGAAGACTCATATCCTCACCGGCTGAAAAATTGTATCGATTCTCCGATGATGCTTTACTTTAAAGGGAATGCAGAATTAAACAAATCAAAAATAGTAAGCATCATCGGCACCCGCAGCGCCACCGATTACGGAAAAGAATGCTGCAAAAACATAGTGGAAGGGCTGGCCGATTGCGACGTGCTTATTGTCAGCGGCCTGGCTCATGGAATTGATTCTTATGCGCACAAAGAAGCGCTGAAAAACAATCTGGAAACAGTAGGTGTGTTAGCCCACGGACTTGACAGGATATATCCGGCAGTCAACAGAACTATTGCACAGAAAATGCTGGAAAAAGGAGGGCTTATTACCGATTATATCAGTGAGACGAATCCTGATAGGGAAAATTTTCCTAAAAGGAACAGGATCATTGCCGGCCTTTCCGATGCCACCATCGTAATTGAAGCGGCCAGGAAAGGAGGGGCGCTGATTACGGCAGATATTGCCAATTCGTACAACCGTGATGTTTTTGCCGTGCCCGGAAAAATCTCAGATACTTATTCCGAGGGATGTAACCATTTTATAAAAACCAATAAAGCTGCTCTTATCCAGTCGGCCGCGGATATAAAATACATCATGGGCTGGGATACAAAAAAACAACAGAGCCCTGTCGTGCAAAGAAAACTATTCGTGAATCTCACCCCCGACGAAGACGCCATTGTAAAACTCCTTGAAAAGAACATACAACTTAGTGTTGATTCCATCTGCATGGAACTTCAGACGACTACCAGCCTGGTGGCTGCCGCCCTGCTGAATCTGGAATTTGAAGGTATCGTAAAGATTCTTCCGGGAAAAATGTATAGCCTGCTCTAAATATTTTCATTACGGATTTCCGGCCCTGCAGCCCCTGCAATTCCGGGGATACCGTTCCTGAACGGTGAGTTTATCTGATGACGGTGTATTGCCACAAAAGACAGCCAGACCGATACGCCCAGCGTTACAAAAGAAAAGATCGCGAGAGCGGGAATGTTTTTCTGGAAAAGAAAATAATCATATAAACCATGAATAAACACGGCAAGGAAAAGGCCTAAAAAAATGTTCCCCATCTTATTTTTAGAAAATTTTGCTTTTCCCACATAATATCCCATAACGATCGCACACACCGCGTGAAGCGGTACCGCTGTAAACATGCGCAACACTGCGGTTCCTACGCCAGAAGTTGCCACGTACATTATGTTTTCGAGCGTGGCAAAACCCATGGATATCATCACAGAATAAACAATACCGTCGAAAGGCTCATTGAACTCTGCCTTAACATAAACATATTTTCTGATCACAAAATATTTACACCCTTCTTCGGCAACAGCAACAACACAAAAAGCATAAATCAGGGTGGTGAACACTCCCTGGTTCTCATCTATTCCAATAGCGCCAAAAACCAGCTCAATAGCCGCCGCCGGCAAAATGCTGAGCATGCCAAATAAAAAACAGTTTCTCAATAGCCGGAACGGTTCTTTTTCAAATTTATCCCGGAAATATATGAATAAACACAATCCTATGCCGGGAGCAATGGCCAGCGGAATAGCAATTAATAAAATTGAAACAGTATTCATTTATTTTGCAAAAATATCAAACTTATTCAAAAATATTTTTTTTATTTTTTTAATAGTCATTTTGAAAAAAAAACTACTTTTATTCTTTAAAATTATTTCAGACAAAATTATTTGTTTTAAAACCTTTTTAATACTTTTTTATCATGCATATTGCAATTGCCGGAAATATCGGATCAGGAAAAACAACGCTGACAGGCATTTTAGCCAAGCAGTTCAAATGGGAAGCTCATTACGAAGATGTTGACACCAATCCATATCTCAACAGTTTTTATGAAGACATGCAGCGTTGGTCGTTCAACCTTCAGGTTTATTTTCTGAACAGCCGTTTCCGCCAGGTACTCAAGATCCGTGAAAGCGGGAAGACCGTTATTCAGGACAGGACTATTTATGAAGATGCTTATATTTTTGCTCCCAACCTTCACGCCATGGGGCTTATGAACACAAGAGATT
>CAZMPB010000204.1:0-5381 GCA_964567775.1 uncultured Bacteroidales bacterium | reverse complement strand
AACAGGTGCAGCCTGCCTGGCTCGGCAGACAGGAGCACCGTAATATCTATAAAAATTATTAACGTTTGAAAATTAAGGTACAGCCTGCCTGTTCGGCAGACAGGCGTACAGGAATATGAGGCTCCTGATTATGGACAGACCTATTTGCATTGATGGGTAAATCTTGTATTTACATTCGAAAAAAAGACTTTGTTCCCAAACACAGCGTTGACAAAAATCATTACCATGCTTACACAACCAAAAGTCTGCATTTGTGAGTGTGTAGCTTATAGTATGTTACGGTGCCCTGCACCTTACTTTTTTGAGGGGTACCATTTCTAACAAATATTTCGGGGCTCTGCCCCTGATAAGTCCTTTTTTATAAAATAATGTTTGAAGAAAAACATGAGATTCTCAGGCAAATTTGAGTTGTCATTTTTTACCATCACCTCAAAAAAAAAATTACCTTATAAAATGATTTTATGCAAAGTATTTTGTTTTCAACATCAATGAATTATAATTTTTATTATTTTTTTTCATTTTTTTTACTGATTTTTGCAACAAATATGAAATAAACCTGTCTTATATATTAAACGATAAAATTCCAATTCACAAATCAACATCAATAATTCTTAAATCCTATGAGTATATACGCCATCCTGACAATAATATTCTTTATTGCAACAATGATCGGATTATGGGGCCTCTTTGCCAAAGCAGGCCAAAAAGGCTGGATAGTTTTGATACCTTTTTATAATTTTTATATCTGGTTGAAGATCATAAAAAAGCCCTTGTGGTGGTACATTTTCATTCTTGTTCCGTTTATCAATGTTTTTACTATCATGCTGATGATCGTCGAACTGGTGAAATGTTACAACAAGAATGGATTAGGGGCACAGGCACTTAGCATCCTGGTTCCTTTTGGCTACCTTCCCTACCTTGCTTTTGTCTCCAAAGAAAAATATACCCACCCCGACAAACAGAAACCATTTAAAAAATCTGCTGTTCGCGAATGGCTTGACGCAATTGTTTTTGCCGTTATCGCCGCCACGATTATCCGTACTTTTTTCATCGAAGCGTATACCATCCCGACCTCTTCTATGGAAAAATCTCTTTTGATCGGCGACTATCTTTTTGTTGACAAGATCAGCTTCGGGCCGAGATTCCCGATGACACCGCTGTCTTTTCCCTTTGCCCACCATACATTGCCGATGACCAAATTCACCAAGTCTTATCTGGAATGGATAAAACTGCCCTATTATCGTTTTCCCGGATTTACAAAGATCAAGAATAACGATGTGGTCGTGTTCAATTATCCAGATGGCGACACCGTTGCACTAAACATGCAAAACCAAAGCTACTATTCCCTTGTGAGAAATTTCGGACACCGTGAAGTATGGAAAGACAAGCGTAAATTCGGGGATATCGTGGCACGTCCTGTTGACAAACGTGAAAACTACATCAAGCGCTGTATAGGGATCCCCGGCGACACCTTAGAGATCAAAGACCAGATTGTTTTTATCAATGGAACGTCATTGCCTGATGTGGGCAAAAAAGAATATAAATACATCGTGCAGACCGACTCCTCCGCGATCAACCCGCGCATTTTCGACAAACTGGATATTACGGAAGACGTTACCCAGATCGATTATGACAAGTATATCATGACACTCACTTCCGAAGCATTTGATGGCATTAAAAAACTTAATTACGTCAGGAACCTGGAAAAAGTAGTTTACCCCAAAGGTGAATGGCATGAATATACTTTTCCGTTCGACTCCAATTACCGCTGGAACGAAGATAACTACGGGCCCTTATATATTCCGAAAGCAGGAAGCACTATCCCGGTCAACACCACAAATATAAGCCTTTACAGGCGCTGCATCGAGATTTACGAAAACAATGATGTAAACATCAAGGGTGATAAAGTTCTTATCAATGGCAAAGAAGCGACATCTTACACCTTTAAGTATGGCTATTACTGGATGATGGGCGACAACCGCCATAATTCCGCAGACTCCCGTTTCTGGGGTTTTGTCCCTATTGATCATATTGTCGGCAGGGCTGTATTCGTCTGGTTATCCCTCGAAGGGCAGACTTGCGATAATCAACAGCTTAACAGCATCAGGGGGAAACAAAGCTTTTTCGAACGCATGCGCTGGAAAAAAATGTTCCGCCTGATAAAATAGCCCATGCGGCGTAAGCCACTATTTATCATTACAAGGCTAAGCAATGACCGGTCGCTTTAGTTCCCTGATTGAATTTTTCACTTCACTGCTGAAAGATGTTTTCAATACGGTGCTGATACTATTCCGTATTATGATCCCGGTTTCCATTATAGTTAAAATATTGCAGATGCTCGGTTTCATAAAGGTCATCGGCGATGTGCTTTACCCGGTGATGAAATTTGTCGGCCTGCCCGGTGAGATGGGGCTGGTTTGGGCAACAGGCATGATCACAAATTTATTCGGCGGCATTATCGCTTTCCTCAATATTTCCGGTGGTATGGACCTATCCATTGCACAGGTAACGACAATCAGCATCATGATGCTGGTGGCTCATACATTTCCTATCGAACTGGCGATAGCACGTAAAACGGGTGTCCGGCTCGCGGCCACGTTTTTTATCCGGTTGTTTTTCGCTTTTATGTTCGGGTTTGTAATTTATCAGCTATATCATATTCTTGACATCAATAACGAAACAGCCCGAATAGTCTGGCAACCTGAAAGGGTTATGGATGAATCACTGGCCTCCTGGGCTATCTCCGAATTGAAAAACTACCTGATGATCATCTGCTTCATTTTTTGCCTGATGCTGTTGCT
This sequence comes from uncultured Bacteroidales bacterium, assembly GCA_964567775.1. GTDB lineage: Bacteria > Bacteroidota > Bacteroidia > Bacteroidales > CAIWKO01 > CAIWKO01. Next base: position 2,580 of record CAZMPB010000204.1, on the reverse strand, counting down.
GAAGATACTAAAGAAAATTGGCTTCATTGACCTCATCACACGTGCACTGAATCCTTTTCTCAAGTTTCTCGGCATCGGCAAAGAAGTAAGTACCATAGCGCTGGTAGGGCTGACGCTCGGTGTTGTATACGGTGGCGCGCTCATCATCAATGAAGTGAAATCAAATCCCAATATTCCCAAAAAAGATATTTTTTATGCCATGGTGCTGATGGGCTTGTGCCATAGCGTGATCGAAGATACCATACTGATGATTTCCCTCGGAGCAACATTTACCGGAATTTTCATTATTCGCCTCCTGCTGAGTATGCTGGTTTTATTTGTACTTGTAAGGCTTACACGAAATGCTCCGGAAAGGTTTATGTATAAAGTGTTTTTGAGGCCTGAAAAAAGCCAGACTCCGAAAAAAATCTGATTCGGAAAAATGCTAACGGTCAATTTTTACATTAAAAGCATTCAGGCCTTTAACTCCTTTTTCTACTTCAAAGATTACTTTATTGTTTTCTTTGACAGGTTCCAGTAATCCCTTCATATGAACAAAAATGCTTTCCTGAGTGTCGGTATCTTTTATAAAGCCAAAACCTTTGGAATCATTAAAAAAAGTGACGATCCCTTTTCGAATTTTTGTTTGTGTTTCCGTTTCACGGTTTCTTTCGGTTTTTATTTCAATATCTTCAGGATTTATCTTTTCTCTTTTTGAAAGATCCTGTGGCTCTGAAGTAATGTTTCCAAATTCATCCACATAGGCAATCATATCGTCAAGGCTGTTAGAGCTCTTGTTCTCTTTTCTTTCCAGTCGTTTTTTTTCTTTTTCTTTTCTTTTTTTCTCTTTGTTTTGCTGTACTTCTTTTTTGTTGCCTGCCTGGTGCATTCTGCCCATAATTTTATTTTCTATTTAATGATTAAACAAATAAAAAAACCGATAAATCCGCTAACCCTTTAAAAGGTTCATGAATATCCTGTTTTGTAACTGCGGGGCGATAAGAGAAAACGAAAGTAAATATTTCACACGTGCAATTATCTGATGCAAAGGTAACTTAATAATCCTGAATACTGAAATTAAATTTCATTTTTTGCGAACAATCGCCCTCACGTCAGCATTAAAAAGCCTCTCATTCGTTCTTTGCACTTTGATGATTTATCCTAAAAAAGTTTACACATTCACAAACTTAAACTCGTTCTTATTCAGGCGTAGCTCAACTTTGCTGTCTTTCACCACTTCTCCTGAGATAATCTGTTTTGCCAGCTTGTTCATCACTTCCTGCTGTATCACCCTTTTTACCGGTCGTGCGCCGTAGTTCGGGTCATAACCAAGAGTTGCGATTTTTTCCAGGGCTACCTCCGTTACATTAAGTTGAATATTGCTCTGTTCAAGCATTTTTTGTACATTTTCAAGCTGCAAGCTCACGATCTGCTTGATCTCATCTTTCGTCAAAGGTTTGAACATAATAACATCATCAATACGGTTCAGAAATTCCGGACGAATGGTTTGTTTCAGCAAACTCAATACTTCTGAACGGGTATCGCTGAAGATCTTATCCCTGTTATGATCGTCCAATTCTGACAATTTATCCTGAATAATACTTGAGCCAATATTGGAGGTCATGATGATAATAGTATTCTTGAAGTCGGCTGTTCTTCCTTTGTTGTCGGTAAGACGTCCCTCGTCGAGCACCTGCAGCAGCAGATTGAATACATCGGAGTGGGCTTTTTCTATCTCGTCGAGCAACACCACAGAAAAAGGTTTGCGGCGTATAGCTTCGGTGAGTTGCCCGCTTTCATCATAACCGACATATCCCGGAGGCGCTCCAACCAAACGAGAAACCGTATGGCGTTCCTGGTATTCCGACATGTCAATACGCACCAGAGCATTTTCGTCACTGAACAGAAATTCGGCCAGAGCTTTTGCCAACTCTGTTTTTCCGACGCCCGTGGTGCCCATAAACAGAAACGACCCGATGGGTTTTCTGGCATCCTGCAGGCCGGCCCGGCTTCGGCGTATGGCATCCGACACGGCGACAATGGCTTCCTCCTGCCCTATGACTCTTTTATGTAATTCATCTTCAAGATGGAGCAGTTTTTCTTTTTCGCTTTTAAGCATTTTATTCACAGGTATTCCCGTCCATTTCGAAACTATTTCTGCTATCTGTTCGGCATCAACTTCTTCATTGATCATGGCCGAGCCTGATTTCTTTTCTTTCAGTTTTTCCAGTGCTGCTTCGGCTTCTTTGATTTTTCCGTACCGCAACTCTGCCACAAGTCCATAATTTCCTTCCCGTTCGGCAGCATCCGCTTCAAACTTGTAATTTTCAATTTCTTTTTTGCGCTGCTGTATGCTTTCCACAACCTCTTTCTCCTGCTGCCATTTGGCTTTCATGCCGCTGTGCTCATCTTTCAGCACGGCAATCTCATTATTCAGGGCTTCGAGTTTTTCCTTATCATTTTCGCGTTTGATGGCTTCCCGCTCGATCTCGAGCTGGCGTATCCGCCGATCCACCTCATCCAGTTCTTCAGGTACCGAGTTAATCTCAAGCCGCAGCCTTGCTGCCGCCTCATCCATCAGGTCGATGGCCTTGTCGGGCA
>CAZMPB010000203.1:0-5408 GCA_964567775.1 uncultured Bacteroidales bacterium | reverse complement strand
TAAGAATTACAGGATTAATTATGCGATGGAAAACCCGTTAAATCCTGATGAAACCGATTGGTATGAAAAAGATTCTTTTCTGTCATCCCTTACCGAATATGATCAAAACGGAAACACGCTTAAAACACTTTCATATAATCATTCCGGCGAAATTATTGAACATTATGTATATAAGTATGACGAGAAGAATAACCTGATTGAAGAAATAAATTTTTTTGATGAGAATGAAATAGCCGAACACCGTTTTTTTCAGTACAATAAATCAGGTAAGCCGGTTGAAGAAAAGATTCTTTATCTGGAGGGGGGTGAGAATTTTATAAAATTCTTTTATGACGAAAAGGGTAACCTTACAAAACGGGTACAATCAGATGTTGACGGAGAAATTGAAGAAACCGAAATCCTGGAATTTGTGGATGGTAAATTATTACGGGCTGTGCTGACCGACGGAGAAAATAACGAAATGAGCCGAAGGGAATATACTTACAATGACGATGGGAAGATGATCTCGTATACATTTACTTCGGCTGATCCGGATTCGAACTTCAGGACAGAATATTTTTATGATGAAAATGGTTCACGCGAAATAACGTTACGATATAATTCCAATAATCAGCTTATCGAAAAAAATCTTTTTACGACAGATGAAAATGATAATGTTACTGAGCTTTATGAGGAAGATCCCAGGTCGGCAAAAACAACAAAGTTTACCTTTGATGAGAATAACAATATCGTTAAGCAGGAAGAATTTAATACGAACGATGAGTTGCTTTCAAGCATTGAACGGACCTTTGACGAAGAAGGCCGGCTGACCGAGTCGCTGGTTTTTCTTCAGGATCCTACGCAAAACATCAGGCAGATGTATGCTTCAAAATATGAATACGAATTCTTCGAATAATATTTTTTAAATTCCACTGTTGAGTCCACTTCGAATAGCCCCGTTTCTCTTTCCTGCGACTTTTTGCCCTTAATCCCTACAGGGAAGTTCCGGAAAATCAGCCTCTCTTTGGGCCGGGGCCAAGCTGAATTTCAAAAATCGTACTTTCCGGAGAGGGCTCGTTATTGATCTTCAAAAACAGATACAATAAATTTTTCGTAGAATTTATACTCGTTTTTTAATTTGTATCTTTCTTTTAAAGTATTGTATATATTATTATCGGGGAAAGAAAAATTGGCGGCAGCATCTAAAAAAACAATTCTTTTTGTTGAATACTGTATCAGATCTGCTGAGTTGATCGGGTAAACTTTATCATCGTTTAATCTTTTAGTCAATTTTTGATAAAGGTTGCCATTATCGGCTTCGCAAAAAAAATCTTTGTTATAATAGTACGCAAAATTCAGCATAAAAAACGATGGACAAATAATTACAGATGTGTTTTGGTCTTTAAGTTCTGTCACTTTTGCCACGGTTTCTTCAGCATGTCTTTTATTATCCATCTTTGGGTTGAAGGTAACTACAAATAAAATCAAAAAAATTCCTGAAAATAAATAGTTGAATTTATCTGCTTGAAAAATAAATGATATAGCGATGGCTAACGTGAAATAATATCCTATCGAAACAAAATACAAATATCTGTCGAGAAACATGGGTAGCCAATACGAAACAAAAAACATAGTAAAAAAGGGGAACAAAAACCAAAGCAGTATTATTTTATTATTGGTTACATTGCCCGTTTTTTGTTTTGTAATTAAATATTTTACAAGTGCCGCAACCAATATCAATAAACAAAATACAGTGGTTACCGGTTTATTCGAGAATGTCCATAGCATATCATAAATACTTATTATTCCATTTGGTTGGTCTAACCATGTACCAACCGGTGTGCCTGAAAATCTATTCAGCAATAAAATAATATTAGGAATAAAAAAGCAGCTAAACAGCAACAAATAAATCATATAATATTTAAAAAGAGGTTTCCTTATATCTTTGATCAGCAAAACAGCAATAGTTTGCACAATAATTACAAAAATTCCCAAATAATGTGAATACACTAATAAAGTATTTGTTATCAGAAGAAATATGTAGAAATATCTATTTTTATTTTTCCTGATACTCAGAAAAAAAAACATCGACAACGTTGCTAATAACCCAAATAAGGTATAGACACGCGCCTCATGAGACAACAATAAGTTTAAGTTGGAAAATGAGAACAATAAGCTGCTGAGCACTCCTGTTTGATAACTGAAAAAATCCTTACCTATCCTGTAAACAAAATAAACAGTTGTAACACTAAAAACCACAGACAAAAACCTGACTGATAAAGGACTTATTCCGAACAATTTGATCCAGTAATGAAGCATTATGAAATGCAAAGGTGGATTGTTTCCGTTCATACACAGGTCAATAATAGATGAAATTCTCATTTGCGAGTGATATATTGAGAAGGGTTCGTCTCCGGCAATTGAGTTGGAGGAAATAAAAAGAAACTCAATAATGGCACTAATTGCCACTATTGTCAAAGGAGTCAGTCCGATGATCAATTCTTTCCTGACCCCTAAGAAACTTCTGCTTTTCGATTTGTTTGCAACACTCGATAATTGGTGATCCATGAATATATATAAAGAAATATTAGAGATATCTTATAGTTTTATCAGTTCACCATCGCCTGTGTCACCCCAGTTAGTAAGCGTGGGATTCCCATAATAATATATATTGCCTGTCCATGTAATAATGTAGTAAAGAGATTCGCTTACATTTACATAAATATCCCCTGTGCTTTTGTTGGTTACAATTGTATTTTTTGCATTTACATTTTCACAGTGGATCATACCATTGCCGCAATAATATACGTCAAGATAATCGGTTTTCCCACTTGCATTTACATTTAAACATCCCGTGTGTATGGTCAGGTAACATTTTTTCACATCCATTTTTACTGTTAAATCTCCTGAACTATTCAAGGAATAAAAACGTAAACTGTCACCGGTAAAAGTGTTGGTTGTTGTAATGGTGCCACATCCGGCATTTTGAAAAAAGTACAGCACCGGCAAACTGATATAAACATTTACCTGTGGTTTGTAACTTCTCACCCAATTACATCTGTTTTTATTTTCAATGAACAATGAATCGTGTCTCAGTTCGGTAGTGATCAACGAGATAAGGTGCTCGCCGGCTTCTACCTTTACATTGTAAACCGAATCCTGAGTAAGAATAAGGTTTACATTATCTGAAACGAATATGCTGGAAAAATCCCTGATTTTTCTTTCTTCTGTTACAATTTTTCCTGTACTTTTAAAACAATCGCAGAGGTTTTCTTTCTTGCACGAAGAAATGAAAAAAAATATGGAAAAAATAATGCAGCAGGTTTTTTTCATGAAGAGTAAAATTATGATTTTTTTTTAAAATTTCCCCAAAAATAAAAGATTTATTTAAATTTGTACATTATTATATTGAAAAAGTAATATTATGAAAAAGCGCATATCTGTTTCTTTGATTTTCTTTATTTGTTTTTCTACTCTGGTTTTTTCGCAGCGTGGTAAGAATTCAGCCTTAACGGTATCAAGTTCGGGAACAGTAGTAAATGCATACACGAGGCTGATATCCGATGCGTCTGCCGCAAATATGAGCATCACTGTCGAGAGCAATATTTTAAACAATCATTTTACTTCCAATCTGGCAGCAGGCGACCTGATCTTTATTATTCAGATGCAGGGAGCTACAATGCAAGAAGGTGAATATTGGTACAATTATGGATATGTCGAAGGTTATAACAACAGCGGTAAGTACGAATTTGCGCAGGTAGCTTCTGTTTCCGGAAATAATATTATTTTTTTAACTTGCGGTTTAATTAATGATTATTCTGCCGGTGGCCATACACAAATCGTCAGGGTTCCCCGGTATACCACCCTGACTATAAACTCCGGGGGTGAGTTGACCTGTGATACCTGGAATGGGAGCACCGGAGGGGTTCTTGTAGTTGAAACTCTGGGTTCGGTTACTAATAATGGCGTTGTGAATGTTACAGGGAAAGGGTTCCGGGGTGGAGCTGCCTCAGCTGTAAGTGCAAGTTCTTACACCCAAGATGTCTTTGCATCTACAGATCCGAACTGGGGCGGACAAAAAGGTGAAGGTATTGCAGGGCAGGGAAGCATTAATGGCACATACTGTAAAGGGCCTCCGGCAAATGGCGGTGGCGGCGGTAATTCACATAACCATGGCGGAGGCGGTGGTTGCAATGTCAGCGGTATTAATACTTATACCGGTAAAGGAATTCCTGATCTGTCCTGTCCTTTATGTGCGGCCGCATGGGAGAGGGAGGCTACGGGTTTTTCCACCAGTGTTTCATACGGCGGCGGCAGAGGTGGTTATTCATTTTCGGCCAATAATCAGGATGCTTCGTTGGTAGGACCTACCCAATGGGCATGGGGTGGTACAGGAAGAACTAATCATGGCGGCATAGGCGGATGGCCTCTCTATGAAAACGAAGGCGGGTACAAGCGTTTGTTCATGGGCGGTGGCGGCGGCGGCGGCCATCAGAACGATAACTGGGGCGGAGCCGGTGGTAATGGTGGCGGCATTATTTATTTTATGTCATATGGAAGTGTAGTGGGCAGCGGATCTTTTCAGGCACACGGAAACCCCGGTGGCAATTCGGATGGTCTTGTACAACCTGACCCATGGACTCAGGATGTTACAGGTACCGACGGCTGCGGTGGCGGTGGTGGTGGTGGATCCATCGTTATCAATGCATCTGGTGGCATTTCTAACATCTCAGCATACGCTGATGGCGGTAAAGGTGGTGATCAGATTAAAAGGGTCAGTGTGATAAATTACGTCAATCAGGAAGCTGAAGGCCCCGGTGGCGGAGGTGGCGGCGGCTATATTGCCGTTTCCGGAACTCCCTCAATAACAAAAACTACTAATGGCGGGGCAAACGGTACTACTTCAGTTGGACCTGGGACCGCCCCAGCCCGAAACAGCCTCGATGAATTTCCTCCCAACGGCGCTACTAAAGGTGGACCGGGAAAAAATAACGGCGTGGTGACAAATTTTATACTAAGTTCTCCCAATGTAACTGCCTGTCAGGGTCAACCAGTCACTCTTTGGGCAGATATCACCGGAAGCCTACCAGGGGGGCTTAGTTACGGTTGGTACACTGCTCCGATTGGTGGAACCTTGTTGTCTCCATGGCAGGATTTGGTTATTAATAATCCTCAGGTTCAGGACACTTTTTATTTCCGTACCTGTCCCGGGACATATAGTATTGCTGTTATCATGTTCGTTTCTCCTTTTTTACCTGATGCAGGTAATAATGTGAGCATTTGTACAGGTAATACCGTCGGTTTGCAGGCTACATGCGGAGGATGTACTTCACCAACCTATAATTGGTTGCCTGCTACAGGCCTCAGCAATAGCCATGTATCTAATCCTACATTTTCGGGGACAACAACTACCACCTATAGCGTAACCA
>CAZMPB010000202.1:0-5459 GCA_964567775.1 uncultured Bacteroidales bacterium | reverse complement strand
CTTCCTGCAGTTCGGGGTAAAATACCAGCACGAGATTATCGATGACAAACTGAAAGAATGGGAAATGATTGATTCGGCTGGGTTTACACTGCCCCATCCGTCAGATTCTATCGGTTATACCAATCCTTTTCTGCAGTCTGATAATCCTTTGCTTTTACAGGAAGTCGTCAACAGTAAGGTAAACATGCAAAGCAACCGTTTTTCAGGTTTTTTTCAGGATACATGGACCTTTAAAATCGACAGCGCTGAATTGCTTCTGACTTACGGCGTCAGGGCTGTTTATTGGGATTTCAACAAACAATTCTGCCTGAGCCCCAGGATCAATTTATCATACAAGCCACACTGGAAAACGGATGTCGTGTTCCGCTTTGCCACCGGGATGTATAACCAGCCGCCATTTTACAAAGAAATAAGGGCTTTCGACGGAACGATACACCCGGAAGTCAGGGCGCAGCGTTCTATACATTTCCTGCTGGGCAGCGACCTGAACTTCGCTTTGTGGAACCGTCCGTTCAAATTTGTCGGGGAAGTTTATTATAAGATGCTCGACAACCTGATCCCTTATGAGATCGACAACGTGAGGCTGCGGTATTTTGCGAACAACAACGGCAAAGGCTATGCAACAGGCATCGACCTGAAGATCAACGGGGAGTTTGTCAAAGGGGACGAATCGTGGCTGGGCATTTCGCTGATGCGTACCCGCGAAAAGATTATCGGTGAAACCTATACAGATTATTATAATGCCAGCGGCGAAAAGATCATTTACGGATATACTATTGAGAATATTGCCGTAGACAGCGTGGTTCACCAGCCCGGCTACATCCCGCGTCCGACAGACCAGTTGCTGAATGTGAACATTTTTTTCCAGGATCATTTTCCACGGTGGCCGACCTTTAAAATGCACCTGAACATGGTGTATGCCAGCCCCCTGCCTTTTGGCCCGCCCGAACATAAAAGATATATGGACACGCTGCGTATGCCGGCCTATTTCCGCGTGGATATCGGCTTTTCAAAATCTATCATCGACGAAAGCACCATCCTCAGAAAGAAAAATCCTTTCCGTTTTATAAAATCATTATGGATCTCGGGCGAAGTTTTCAACCTCCTCGGGCGCATGAACACTGTTTCGTACCTATGGGTGAAAGACGTGAACAACAGGCAATACGCAGTACCCAACGAGCTGACCAAAAGATTGTTTAATATTAAGCTGGTGGCAAAGTTCTAATACAGGGAAGACACAATCCGCAGCGGACTCCTTGATTTTTAAAACTTCTAAAGCCTGCATAACGAAAAAATCGGACTTCATGGGCAGACACTTTAGCGCAACATATTATTAGCGATATTATTAGTTATTATTAGTTATTATTAGTTATTGTTTATTGCTCATCAGCTATCAATAAAAAAAATCAAAAAATTTATTTTTTTTAGAAAAAAATTGTATTATTGCTTACCCATTTAAGTTCAGATTTAATATGGTTCTGTTTGTATCTGAAAAATTATATAAAATAAACATTTAGAGCACAATAATAAATAAATATCCATATGAAAAAAATTATAGCAGTTGCATTTTATATGTTGTTCGTATTATACAGTTATGCACAGCAAGGTGTTTCAATTAATTCTTCCGCCACTCCTGCCGATCCTTCAGCTATGCTGGATGTTAGCAGTGCTTCAAAAGGAATTTTAATCCCGCGGGTTGCGCTGACTTCTGTTAACGATGTTTCCACGATACCAAATCCTGCGACTTCATTGCTGGTCTATAATACAAATACATCAATGCTTGGCGGGGCCTTAGGTTTTTGGTACTTTAATGGGACTATCTGGGTACAAGCCATAGGTCCACAGGGTATTCAGGGAGTTAATGGAAATACAGGCGCGACAGGCGCTCAAGGTAGCCAGGGTATTCAGGGTGCCAATGGAAATACAGGCGCAACAGGCGCTCAGGGCATCCAAGGAATTCCGGGTGTAAATGGAAATACCGGTTCTACCGGTGCTCAGGGTATTCAGGGGATCCAGGGAGTGAATGGAAGTACAGGTGCGACAGGCGCTCAAGGTAGTCAGGGCATTCCGGGTGTCAATGGAAATACAGGTGCGACAGGCGCTCAAGGTAGCCAAGGTAACCCGGGTGTCAATGGAAATACAGGTGCAACAGGCGCTCAAGGTAGCCAGGGTATTCCGGGTGTAAATGGGAACACAGGTGCAACAGGCGCTCAAGGGAGCCAGGGTATTCCGGGTGTAAATGGAAACACAGGCGCGACAGGCGCTCAAGGTAGCCAGGGTATTCCGGGTGCAAATGGAAATACTGGCGCAACAGGTGCTCAAGGTAGCCAAGGTAACCCGGGTGTCAATGGAAATACAGGTGCAACAGGTCTTCAGGGGGCAACAGGCCCAATGGGTGGACCGGTAGTTGGTCAGACCTATTTCAGCACTGGTTCGTGGAGCAAAACGACATCTGGAACAGCAACTTTTACAGTTCCTGCCGGAGTTACGATTATTTCTATTGCTATCGCAGGAGGAGGAGGTGGGGGGGGCTATGGTAATTCATCACCTACCAGTGGTGGTTTTGGTGGTTATGTTTTTGGACAAATAGCAGTAACCCCTGGCGAAAACCTGACGATAAATGTAGGCGCAGGTGGTACGGGCTACTCCAGCGGTACCAACTATGGCAGGTATGGATCAGGATCATCGATTTACAGATCCACCACCCTACTGGCTGCTGCCGGAGGAGGTGGAGGCGGTTCATCCGATGGAAACAGTGATGGTGTCGGTGGCGGGGCAGCCTATGGGACATCTATTAACGGAACCAATGGAACAACAAGTAACGGCGGATCTAGTGGAAATAACAATATCGCATATTTATACGGTGGCATCGCTTTCAAAGGAGCCAACTTTGCCGGTGGCGTGGCAGGACCTGCCTCAGGCATGACATCCGTATCCTTTACCAGTTTCAACAATGACGATTGTGGGTGGGGAGGCTATTATGGTAACGGAAACTCAGGTGCCGTATTCATTTATTATTGATTGCAATTTATATTTTGGTTATAAACGGACAGCCCGGGCGCAAGCTAAGCGACTTCTTATTAAATAATCACTTGTTTTCAACTGCAACAAACATTTAATCCCTAACTTGGAAAAAGTTTACGTATTATACTCTGCAAAATTGATTCCGGTCGCTTCCATCATTTTTTGAGCCTTAGCGGTGACTTCATTGAAATGCCAAGTACCATTTATTTTTACCTTTTTAAGATCAGTTAAAAACAAGATATAATCATTGACTGAGAATTTTTTTAGTATGTTTTTTTCCTTGAGCTCCATATACAATTGTTGATACCATTGTAAGGTAATGTGGTTAATGAACATCCAGCCCTGAAGTGTTTGTTCATCCTGCATATATGTATTATCAGCTTCAAGCACATTTTTAATTCCGTCAAACATTATTTCGATTGCCCTTCTATACTTATAGGCCTGATAAACATCAACAGCGGATTTTCTTTGAAGATTTGTAACAAGGGCAATAGTTCCAAACATGTTTTTTCTTATATGATATTCTGTAAAGCTGTAACTTTCCGGATGTGTTTCTATCCTTCTCAGATAATCCCTTTCCTCATTAAGTTTCAAACTGTCATCAAGGAATAAAAACAGAGATAGGTTATTTACTTTGAATTTCCGATACCAAATGATCCGTTTTTCATGCTCAAAACAAAAATCGTTTGCTTTAAAACTATTGTCTGCAAGTGTTTCGTAATCAATGATGGAATTATCACGTTTTAACGGCAAAATGAATTTAAGATTTTCCGCCTCCAACAAACCTATATTTTTAATAGAATAAAAGCCTTTGTCTGCAACAATAACGGCCTGGGAGAGTCCTGCTTCTATCAAACAATTTTTAAATGCTTTGACTTCCCGTATATTGCCTGGCAATAATTTGTAATAAACCGGTCTTTTCGCTTTGGATGAATACAGGTACATCAGATTAAAATGAGGATCATAATTTTTTTTGCTATTATATCCAGTCTTTGAAAGTGGTATTAATTCGGAATTTGAAAAGATATTTGTAGCATCCATTAGCAGATATTCTTCTTTAAGAACAAACGATTTCATATATGCAAGTCTTGCTTCATGCATGCTCCCTATTGTATTTAATACATGAGATGCTGTTTTGTCGTTAAACTGTTTTGTCTCTAAAAGTTCTGGCAAATAGCTTTGTGCCAAAAGAAAAGGGATGTTTTTAAGGGGGCATTTGTAAACAAATCGGCAATAGGCTATGGCAAGTATGGATTGCCAAAAATCAGGAAATGCCTTTCGCAATGCCTTCCCATAATAAGAAAATACTTGATAAACTAAAAAGGAAACTCCAAATTCTTTTATTGACAGATCCGAAAAAACTGTTTGGTTGACCGTCTTTTCCAACTGACGTTTACCTGATGGAATTAGCCCTGACTGTTGAGTTATGCGCCCCAGTAATTTGCCAGATATTTTTTTAGGGCCTTTCTTTTCCTTGTCATATACCGTTTTATACTCATACAAATAGTAATTGCCGCGGATAAGCCTAAGCTCTGTGCCGGGCTTTTTCTGGTCGAGTGCCCATTGAGGATGTTTTTGTGTGCTCATATAATACGTGATTACGTATTACAATATAAATACAAAAACCCCACTCTACAAAGACTTCTTTGATTTTTTTATTAACTAATACGTGTTAATTTCTAAGTTGGGTTTAATACTGTTGCCACGGCAAGTAATTAATTATTATGCAGTTTTTATTTATTTTTGCTATAGCTATTAACCTAATTTTTTAAAAATGAAAAAAATTATCTTCATTGGAATTCTCTTTTTTTTCACATTAAGCAGTTATGCACAGCAAGGTGTTTCAATTAATTCTTCTGCCACTCCTGCCGATCCCTCAGCTATGCTGGATGTGAGCAGTGCATCAAAAGGAATTTTAATCCCGCGTGTTGCGCTGACTTCTGTTAACGATGTTTCCACGATACCAAATCCTGCGACTTCATTGCTGATCTATAATACAAATGTATCTATGGTTGGTGGTGCCATAGGTTTTTGGTACTTTAATGGGATTATTTGGGTACAAGCATTAGGCCCCCAGGGTATTCAGGGAGTTAATGGAAATACTGGCGCTACAGGCGCTCAAGGTAGTCAGGGTATTCCGGGTGTAAATGGGAACACAGGTGCGACAGGCGCTCAAGGTAGTCAGGGTATTCCGGGTGTAAATGGGAACACAGGCGCGACAGGCGCTCAAGGTAGTCAGGGCATTCCGGGTGTAAATGGAAATACAGGCGCTACAGGCGCTCAAGGTAGCCAGGGCATTCCGGGTGTAAATGGAAACACAGGTGCGACAGGCGCTCAGGGTAGCCAGGGCATTCCGGGTGTAAATGGGAACACAGGTGCGACAGGCGCTCAAGGTAGCCAGGGCATTCCGGGTGTAAATGGAAATACAGGCGCAA
>CAZMPB010000201.1:0-5552 GCA_964567775.1 uncultured Bacteroidales bacterium | reverse complement strand
CAGCATATTTATAAAAACGAAAGACTGTTCCTGCCAGCCCGTAATTAATGCCTGCGTGCCTGTCGTGGAACACAGAATATCTTGCCCAGTTGCCGCTGCTTTTTCTGATATAGCTTACCGGGCTGAGGTCTTTTAAAGGAACGTAGCCAATCCCGGAACCTCCGAATTTTCCATGAAATTTATCGCGGACCACGTAAGACACCCGGTCGCCTTCAAGTTGTGAATCGCCGTAGTGGGCCACACGGATCACGGCCGTATCTTTTTCATGAAGCAGTGCTTTGAAAAAATTGTCAAGCGCTTTACCGCCAGGCCTTCCGTCGGAGGTGACAATATCCGGGTTCACAAGGAAGATATTTTGTTTTTTAGGGCCGATCTTCGAAAGGTTGGTGCGGTGTATGATCTGATCATCGCTGACGGTGTTTGCCAGGTAATTCTCCAGCAAACTGTCGGCAATGGTGTTTTCTTCTTTTGAGGAATAATCAAAAAGCGAGGACGGGGTATAAAACCGGACAAATTCCTTGATGTGTCTGTTTGCCGTAGCGTTGTAAAAAAAGGAATATCCCACGAGTAAAATTTCGCTGAAGAGTATGACGGTAATGATTTTTACGGGCGTGTTTCTCATATGAGAATTTATATATCAGCCAACTTATAATTAACACTTCTATCAAGCGGGGTTCAAATCTTTGCAGGTAAAAATCCCTGATAAAAAAAACATGCAAAGGTCGGTATTTTTCGGGAGATGACAAAACAGAATTTTTAGTGGTTAACTCGCTCATTATTAATGGTGTATCTGACAGCCATGATCGGACGCCTCTAAAAACAAAAAAGTTCGGGGCAGCCGAAGTTCTGAAAACCGCCGTGTACTGAGCGTACATGTCTGTGTTGAGCCTGCCGGACGCAAGGATTTGAAGGACGATGACGAACGAAGAAATTTGAAATTTTTTAGAGTTGCCCTAAAGGCTGTTTTATAATTATTTCAGCCATTTCAGTACAAAAGAGGCTGTTTGAAAAGCCTTTTTTCATTGATTTATCCCATTTCATCCAGACAAATTTTTATCATTTTCCATGTACGTTCAATATCATGATCGAGGCCGACAGAAAAACGTACAAGCCCATCCGACATGCCCATTTCCTGCTGCCGTTCTTTGGGAACTTCCGACGAGGTGCTTTTCCCTGAATTGCTGAATAAGGTTTTAAAATACCCAAGACTTACGGCCAGGTATCCGACGCCTTTTTCTTCCATCATTTCCATGAATATACTTGCCTTTTCAGCAGTGATCATATCGATAAAAAGCATTCCTCCATAGCCAAAACCTTCGTTCAGCATGCTTTTTAGCAGTTCATGACCTTTGAATTCTTTAAGACCCGGATATGAAACTCTTATCCCATAATTTTTAAAATTTTCTGCAAGAAACATGGCATTCTTACTGTGTTGCACCATACGGAGATGCAGCGTATGGAGGTTTTTTAAAATATTTGCCGAACGCAGCGGATCAAGAACCGGCCCGAGCAGCATGGCTGTTCCATCATTTACATTGCAGATGGAATTAATAAACTCCTGGCTGGCACAGATGGCGCCGGCGACACAATCGTTTTTTCCGTTGATGAATTTTGTCATGCTGTACACTACGATATCTGCACCTAACAGGGCAGCGCTGACCATCATCGGGGTAAATGTGTTGTCAACTACCAGCGGCACATTGTTCTTTTTAGCGATTTTTGATAAACCGGGGATATCCGAAATCTGAAGCATGGGATTGGTCATAGTTTCGGTGTAGATCAATTTTGTGTTCGGCCTCATCGCTTTTTCAACAGCTTTAAGATCGGAAATGTCTACAAAAGTGACGGATATGTTGAATTTTGGAAGGTAATTGTGCAGGAATGCAAATGTGCCGCCATAAGTGGTCTGGCTGGAAACAATATGATCGCCGCTGTTGCATAGCTGGAGCATAGTGCAGGTAATGGCGGCCATTCCCGAGCCGGTAACCCAGGCAGCTTCGGTGCTTTCCATTGCAGCGATGGCATCGGCTAAATATTTATTACTCGGATTCCAGTGACGTGAATATAAGAAACAACCTTCTGTTGTTCCTTCAAATGTGTCTTTCATGGTTGTTGCCTGCATGAAAGTATAAGTGGCCGAATCGGTTATGGATGGATTGACGTCTCCAAACTCGCCAAAATGCAACAGGTCTTGAATTCTGTTTGCCGGATTGTTTTTCATTTTTCTGATGTTTTAAAAAAAAACATCCAAAAGTATGGAAATATTTAAAAAGAGATAAAAATACTTGAATAATGAAAGTAATATGCCTGAAAAAAATTAATATTGTAATAAAATAAGTAAAAAATTTATAAATTTGTAAATAAAAATACGATAAAATGGCAGATCACTTTCATATTGATAGTTTGGATAAAAAAATTATCGCATTTCTCGCTAAAGATGCCCGAATGGCGTTCACTGAAATAGGGAGGAAATGCAAGGTCAGCGGGGCAGCTATTCACCAGCGGGTTCAGTTGCTGAAAAAAAACAAGGTGATCACGGGTTCACAGGTCAATGTCAATCCCAGGGGCCTGGGTTATACCACATGCGCCTATATTGGCATACAGGTGAATCTTATTACGGGAAAATCGCACGGCGAAGTTTTTACAAAAATATCCCAGATACCGGAAATAGTGGAATGTCATCATATCTCCGGGAAATATTCCTTGTTTGTGAAAATTCACACAAAGGATAATGAACATTTGAAAAATATCATTATCGAAAAAATCCAATCCATCCATGAGGTAACAGGTACCGAAACCTTCATATCCCTGCAGGAAGGATTTATCAGGCAGTTGATTGCCGGGTGACCGGCTTCTGGAATGGCTTGCGCGCAGTCACCCCGACACTCACATCACGGAAAAAATATCTTGAACTCGTTTATTAAAAGGGAAAAAAGAACTGTAGCCCTGATCTGCGACACATGGCAGCAGTCTTTTTGCAAGATGTTATTGTTTCTGATACAAATAAGAAACAAATCCTAATGAAAAGCGTAATAAGCATTTAAAAGGGAAAAAAATCGTTGTATGAAACGTTTAGTCCTTTTTCTTTTTATAACAGGTTGCCTGGCTTATCCTTCTTTGGCGCAGGATCATCGTCTTATAGACTCCCTGCAAACCGATTTTCTTACAGGCAGGCACGACACCATAAAGTCAAAAATTTTATACGAACTTTCAAAGGCATACCTGAAAAGCAGCCCCGACACGGCCATGGCATATGCCTGCCAGAACCTTGTATTGTCAGGAAAGACCGGTTATAAAAAAGGAATTGGCCTGGCCTACATCAGTATGGGTATTATCAGTTTTTCCAGAGGAGATTATTCAAAGGCATTTGAGTTGCAGAAAAAAGCGCTGAAAATCATGAAGGAGATCGGAAACAAGCAAGGCATAGCCGATTCATACGGCGCGATAGGAACTATTTATTCGTTTCAGGGTAATTATCCCGAAGCCCTCAGGTGTTTTTCAGAAGCCTTAACGATCCATGAAGAAACCGGGAACAAACCGGGGATCGCGGGTTTATATTTCGATATGGGAATCATGTATCATTTTCAGGGCAACAATGCCGAAGCCCTGAGGAATTTTAAAAATGCGTTAAGTCTGTTTGAAAAAATGGGTGATAAGGAAAGAATCGCTGATTGTTACTACAATATTGGTAATGTTTATAGCGGTATTGGTAATTATCCTGAAGCCTTGAAGAGTTTTAATACCGTATTAAAAATAGAAACGGAAACAGGAAATACCAGCAGGCAGGCGCTTGGCCTTTTTGCCATCGGAAAAGTTTATCAGCAACAGGGTAATAACGCTGAAGCCCTGAAGAATCTTTTCGCTTCCATGGAAATAAGTGAAGCTCTTGCGAACAATGATTACCTGTCGGCCTGTTACGTCAGCATCGGAAAGATTTACATCAGACAGGGGAATTACTATGAGGCGCGCCAATATCTGAACAAATCACTATCGCTGGCAAAAGTGATCGGAGTCAAGGATAACCTCATTTTAAGTTATCTCGGTTTGGCACAATTGGACAGCGCTCAGGGTAATTATAAAATGGCCTTCGAACATTATAAACAGTACGTTTCGATCCGCGACAGCGTGCATAATGAAGAAAATAAACAAAAACTGACGCAGCAGCAGATGCAATATGAGTCTGATAAAACGGAAGCTGTTTCAAAAGCCGAACAGAAAAATAACGCATTTGGTCTGATTAATGAAACACTATCGGAAAAAGAACTGCAAAAACAAAAATTGGTTCGCAACGGTTTTATCGGGGGGTTCTTGTTAGTGTGCATTTTTGCTTTTATCTTTTTCCGTCAGAGGACCCGGATCATTAAAGAGAAAAAAATAATCGACACGGAGAAAAAGAGGAGCGAAGAATTACTGCTTAATATATTACCTTTTGAAGTAGCCGAAGAAATAAAAAAGACCGGGCATTGCCAGGCAAAGACATTCAGCATGGTTACCTTAATGTTTATGGATTTCAAGGATTTTACCCGTGTCAGCGAAAAGGTCAGCGCCGAGCTGCTGGTGGATGAGATCAATGCCTGTTTCAGCGCCTTCGACACGATCATCCAGAAATACAAGGTCGAAAAAATAAAAACCGTAGGTGATGCATACATCTGTGCCGGTGGATTACCGGTGCTGAATTTCACGCATGCATTTGATATCGTGAGTGCGGCCATTGAAATACGGGACTTTATGATTGCCCGGAAAAAAGAAAAAGAGGACAAAAATGAAATACCGTTCGAACTGCGTATTGGCATTCATACCGGTCCTGTCGTTGCCGGAATAGTGGGGCTGAAGAAATTTCAGTACGATATCTGGGGCGATACCGTAAACCTCGCGGCACGTATGGAACAGCACAGCGATGCCGGCCGGATAAATATCAGCAGTTCTACCTATGCCCTGGTGAAAGACAAATTCAACTGTACTTATCGCGGAAAAGTAGAAGCCAAGAACAAGGGGCAGATTGATATGTATTTTGTGGATAGTCTTTCATTGCAAGAGTAGCAACCCCAATAAATACAGTTGATTTTTTGCATGGCGGAGGACGGCTTTTGGTTGTGCCCCGACACTCACATCAAAAAGCAAACTTATACCAAAGTGAATTTGTAGATAGTCCATGGTTGCTGAGCTTGCCGAAGCAAAGACGTACTACAAATTCTTACTTTGGTTATGCCGATAGAAAAATAAATAGTGCAAACAATTGAAATGAAGTTTGGACTATATTATTTTTCAAATCCATATAACTCGCTTTAAAATCCACTTAATCAAACAATTAATAATTTGTTTTTTTATTGTCCTTTTTGTCTTGAAACAAAAAGTACCAAAAAATTCAAGAAAATATATACCGAACCTTCGCACAGGCCACTCCCTGGCACCGACATATTTTCTTGCCAGCGCACTTTGTTTCTGCGAAACAATTCGATTTTTTTCGGGACAGGCTTGCCGAGATTTGGCGCGCGGGTGTAATTAGCAACTTTGCAGTGTCAAATTTTCGCAAACAAAAAGTGCCAGTGTAG
>CAZMPB010000200.1:0-5584 GCA_964567775.1 uncultured Bacteroidales bacterium | reverse complement strand
CAATAATAAACCCGAGAGAAGGTAGTAAAACAAACCGCTCAGCAACAATGCCGGGTGGCGGTTTCAGGATATTTGAAAAAACAGAAACCGTAATAAAGAAAAATAAAATACTGAAACTGATGATGTGCTTTCTGCCAAACAATATCATCGCAAGGGCCATCAATGTGATACAAACAACCAATGATACAACTGCTAGAGAATGCGCAGGTGTTGTGATCGGAATCATATCGTAGCCATAGTAAAACAGCAACGGGTGTGGAATGATCAGTATTTTAATATAGAACAACACTACTATCAATGCAGTGCCTATCCTTATCCATATATTTTTTTCAAAACGTAATGGGTTTTCAAAATATAAAATTTCACGCTGAGGGGGAGATAAAAACATGCGGGGCATCATTTTGAAGATGGCAGCTGCCACAAGCAAAATAGCCGTAATCAGAATAATTTTTGAAATTTTTACATCTTTAAAAAAGTACAAGCTTAATGGAATTGCGGCGATATAAACGATAACTGTCGACTTTGAAAAATATGCCAGGAAAAACAAAATCACCGCTAAGATAAGCTGGTGCCATTTTTTTGTCTCGGTGTACTTCAAGATAAAGTACCATGCTGCAAGGGCGTTTATCATTCCCAGCAGTTCATCACGGTTCTTAAGGCTTGCCACCACCTCGGAATGTGTCGGATGGGCAGCAAATATAATAACGATCATCAGCGGTAGCCATTGATGATATTTCTGTAAAAGATTTTTTAATACGAAATACAGTAAAACACATAAAATAAAATACAGGCAGACATTGATGAAATGGCTTACGTGGGGATTTTCCTTAAACAAAGCATATTCAACCACAAAGGTCAGTTTCACAATAGGTCTGTAATCATAGCTTTGTTTACTGTTATTAACATAGTGTGTTGTAAAAATTTCGGGAATGGCATTAAATCCCTTTTTTATCTGGGGATTATCATACGTTACAAATTCATCATCAAGGGCATAATGATTGGGGATGGTGTTCCCATAGAGCGCAAACACTAAAACCAACAGGAATAATATAACTTTAGCAGTATTCTTTGGTTTTTTGCGGCTTAAGTTATCCTGTACAGGCATTTCTTTTTGCTTTCCCGGTATGGTTTTGATATTTTCTTTATTCCTCATTATTCAAACATTAGTTTTAATGGATGAGAAGCCAAAGGTAAGACATTCCATGTAATCCCAGGTCATTTCCAATATCAATAAATAACTCGACTTTTGCATGAAAAATAATTGTAAAAAATGTTTATAAAAAGAAACATGGGAAGCTTTGTATCCCTTAATTATGTGGTAATTTTGGGGTTGCAAACAAAAACATAAGCCATGCTACGATGTAAAAGTAAAAAATTATTTTCAGAAATATCATTATGAATAAAGACCTGATAAAAAATAATCTCTTACTGCATTTGGTAGTTATCATTTTAGGTTTTACTGCCATATTGGGGAAACTTATACAGTTACCGGCTGTTGAGCTGGTTTGGTTCCGGATGCTGATAGCGGTGGCTGCATTACTTTTTTTTATTCGGATCATTAAAAAACCATTGCACCTGCCATTAAAAAGTGTGATGAAGCTTTCCGTAATCGGCCTTATCATCGCTGCTCACTGGATATGTTTTTTTCAGGCGATAAAAGTTTCTAATGTGTCAGTTACATTGGGATGTTTGTCGGTTACCACCTTGTTTACCAGCTTCCTCGAACCGCTGATAAACCGAAAAAAGGTTTCTTTGCTGGAAGTCATCATCGGGCTGATCATCATCCTTGGCATTTACATAATTTTCAGGTTTGAAACAAGGTACGTAGAAGGGATCATTTTTACCATCATTTGCGCTTTTCTGGCAAGCCTGTTCAGTGTGTTGAATAAGAAGATCGCTCTTCACTATGAACCTGACGTTACCACTTTTTATGAGATGTTGAGCGGGTTTTTGGTGATAACAATTTTCCTGTTCATTTCAAAAGGATCCTGGCCGATAGTATCCTTGCCGACATGGAATGATCTGATTTTTCTTTTAATTCTGGGCGTTGTCTGCACCGCTTTTGCTTTTTCAGCAACGGTGAAGATCATGCAGAAACTCTCGGCATATCAGGTAGTGCTGGCTATCAACCTGGAGCCTGTCTATGGCATCGTTGCGGCGTATTTTATTTTCGGCGAATCGGAACATATGACCACGGAGTTTTACATTGGCGCTGCCATTATTCTGCTATCGGTGATTTTGTATACTTTTCTTAAAAGCAGAAACAGACAGGAGGCGATATAAATGTTTTCTCAGTAAAGTTCGATGAACTCATAAGCATTACCTGTAAACTCCATGTATCGCAGAAAGTCCGGGAAACTGATGATGAGCGAGGCGGTGTTGTCGTTGGGGTGGAAACTAATTTTTTTTGCTTTCTGCAAATTCGTATCAATAAAAACAAAAACATGCCTGTCCGCATCATGAATAAGCCCGAATGCCGAAACAGATCCGGGTTTCAGGCCGAGATAACGCTGCATCCTTTGTTCTGAGGCAAAAGTGAGCTTGCCTTGTTTCAGCATCTTTTCAATATCATGGATGGCAAGGTTTTGATCGCAATCAAAGATCACCAGGTAATGCCTGTTGCCTTTATGATTGCGGAAAAACAGATTTTTACAGTGTTGTGCATCGTGCCCGTGCCAGTATTGTTTAGCTATTTCAATCGTGGGAGCAGGAGGGTGTTCGATATATTCAAAAGGAATATTCAGTTTCTTAAGGGTTTCATATACTTCCGGATCACCGTTCATCTTAAATTATTTGAAACAAAAATAGTCAAATATTAAGAGCACCTCTAAAAACTTCAAATTTCTTCGTTCGTCTTCGTTCTTCAAATCCTCATGTACGATTAGTACACTGCGGTTTTCAGAACTTCGACTGCCTCGAACTTTTTTGTTTTAGAAGCGCCCGATCAAGGTTATTAGAGATGTCCTTAATTTTAGTATGACAATAAAACGATTTTAAAAGAGTTCAGATAAATAAAATTTTTAATTTTGTTTAAATTCTTACTAACGCCGTCCCACATGAAAAACAAGCTCATTTTTTTACTTTTGATTTTTAGCCCGGGTTTTATACATGCACAAAATTTTACTTTTGACACGATATCTATTGAAAAGAGGATGTTGAGTGCGGATCTCGGGTACCAGGGGAAAAATCTTTCGCTGATGAAACTTGAAGACCTGTGTAGCCCATTTGCCGATGCCAATGATGAACTTTTGCAGGCGAAGCGCAACAATAACCCAGCATTGATACTTACCCTGGTAGGTGCTGTGCTGATTGGCTATTCCGGTGTTAAATGGATATCCGATGGTGAACTTCCCTGGTATTATGCTGCCGGCGGCGCAGTGATGATAGGTTGTACCATCCCTTTGTATATCGGCTCCCGAAACCACTCCATCAATGCGGCAAGGATTTATAATTACGAGATGAAACATAAGCAATTACCGAAACCCTGATTTTTTGTTCAGGAAGGATCTGTAAGAAAGATTATGATTGCTTTTTACATATTTAGAAAAAATTGTTTTATTTTTGGTCTATGCTCAGAAAACTGATCAAATATCTTAAGGATTATTGTACGTTCAACAAAAGTGAGCGCAGGGGCTTGCTGGTGCTGTGTTTACTGATATTGCTGCTGATCATTTTCAATATTATTCTCCCATACCTGAAAACACAAAAAAAATATGATATTGCACAATTTGATACGGAGGTCAGTGAATTTCTGAAGACTCAGGAATTTGTGACTAACAAGCCAAAAACATTCAGGCAAAAAGACCCCTTCAATGTTTTTGATGCCAATGCTTCGGCTGTTGAACAAAAATTAAGTCCTTTTGTATTTGACCCAAATACCTTACCCTACGACGGATTCATCGAAATGGGCCTTACTCCGAAACAGGCGGTAACAATTTCAAAGTACCGTACAAAAGGAGGAAAATTCTTTAAAAAGGAAGATCTGAAAAAGATATACGGTATCACCGAAAAGGAATACGAAACGCTTGAACCATTCATTGAAATCAAGGCTTCCCCGGCTGTGCCTCAGAAGCGGGATAGCGTATTAACAAAAGATGTGGAGAAGCTGATGGTTGAACTAAATACTGCAACAGAGGAAGAACTAAAAAAAATAAAGGGAATAGGTAATTATTTTGCCATACAGATTATTAAATACCGTAATGCTCTTGGCGGCTATAATGCAAAAGAGCAATTGCTTGAAGTGCCAAAAATGGACAGCGCCCGGTACGCCCAGGTAAGCCCTTTTGTTGAAGTTAACACGAAAGCAGTTCATAAGATCAACATTAATACGGCTACGTTTGACCAGTTGAAAGGACATCCTTACATCGGTTATAATATTGCACTTTCGCTGCTTAATTATCGCATGACTCATGGACTTTTTCAAAGTGTAAGTGATATAAAAAAGTCAATGCTCATTACAGATAAAAATTATCCGAAAATTTCGTATTATCTTTGCACGCAATAATTCAGAATTCAGATTTCATAACTCACAACTCACAACTCATAACTCACAACTCATAACTCACAACTCATAACTCAAAACTCATAACTCATAACTCAAAACTCATAACTCACAACTCAAAACTCATAACTCACAACTCATAACTCAAAACTCATAACTCACAACTCAGAACTCAAAACTCAGAATTATGGTTTGATATTTGATAATTTGAATCTTCAAAAAAAATAAACATGAAAAAAATATCCCTGACATTCCTGGCCATCATTGTTTTGATGAGTTTTACATTTGCACAAAAAAATAAAAATAAGCCGGCAGTTTTCAAATGGTATTCTTTTGAAGAAGCTTTGGAACTGAATAAGAAAAATCCCAAAAAGATCTTTGTGGATGTATTTACCGAATGGTGCGGATGGTGTAAAAAAATGGATGCCGGCACATTTGCCGACAGCATTATCAGAAGTTATATGGCTGAGCATTACT
Organism: uncultured Bacteroidales bacterium; assembly: GCA_964567775.1. Classification (GTDB taxonomy): domain Bacteria; phylum Bacteroidota; class Bacteroidia; order Bacteroidales; family CAIWKO01; genus CAIWKO01. The sequence goes on along the minus strand of CAZMPB010000200.1, from coordinate 606 downwards.
ATCCTGTAAAATTAGATGCAGAGCGCAAAGATGCTGTTGAATTTAACGGCAGCACTTATATAAATCCAAGCCCGGACTCCCCGCGTTCGAGCCATCAGCTTGCTGTGGCTCTTCTTCAGGGTCGTATGTCTTATCCCTCCTTTGTGATCCTGAACGAAAAATTTGAAATTCTCAACACGATAGTCGGGTTCAAATCAGCAAAAGATTTAGAACCGATTCTGCACTTTTTCGGAGAAAATGCGCACGAGAAAACTACGTATGCAAAGTATTCAGAAACATTTGTGGGGGCGGTTACACAATAGGTAAATTCGCTGACTGAGGCTCCGCTGCCTGAGGCGCTCGAAGGCAGCGAAGGAAACGGTGGCTTCAACTGCGCTCACCGAGGAGACAGGAACCTCAGCCACCGGGGAAACAGGAATCTCAGCCACCGGGGAGACAAAAACCTCTGCCACCGGTTAGAGAACCCAAACTGCTGCCTGAGGCTCTCGAAGGCAGCGAAGGAAAAAAAAGGAGTGTCCAATAAAAAAAAGCCCTAATTTCTCAGGGCTTTGGGGAGGAAGATGGGATTCGAACCCACGACATTCAGAACCACAATCTGACGCTCTA
>CAZMPB010000199.1:0-5587 GCA_964567775.1 uncultured Bacteroidales bacterium | reverse complement strand
GAGGTTACCAGGGCAGGGGGTATGCCAAAAAAGAAGAGCTTCACAGGATAAATGAAAAGATTACTGCTCCTGTAGTTCGTGTGGTTGGCGAAAATATTGCGATGGGAATTTATCCGATACGAGAAGCCATAGCAATAGCAGAAGAACAGGGTCTTGATCTTGTAGAGATATCCCCGACGGCAACTCCTCCGGTTTGTAAAGTAATTGATTATAAGAAATTTCTTTACGAACAGAAACGTAAGCAAAAAGAAATGAAGGCCAAAGCAGCCAAGGTAGTAATAAAAGAGATCAGGCTGGGCCCGAATACCGATGACCATGATTTTGATTTTAAACTCAAACATGCCATCAAATTTTTGCAGGAAGGATGTAAAGTTAAAGTTGATGTCTATTTCAGAGGACGATCCATCGTTTATAAAGAACAGGGAGAAATCATCCTGCTGAAATTCGCACAGGAACTGGTTGAATATGGCAAACCGGATCAGTTGCCAAAACTGGAAGGAAAACGAATGATCATGGTGCTGACACCCAAAAAATAACTGATAACAACATAAAAACCTGATAAAATGCCAAAAATGAAATCAATTTCCGGAGCTAAAAAAAGGTTAGACTTTACGGGAACCGGAAAAATTAAAAGAAAACATGCGTACAAGAGTCATATTCTGACTAAAAAAACCACCAAAAGGAAGAGAAATCTAACGTATTCTACCACAGTAGAAAAGGTAGATGAAAAAAGAGTAAAACAAATGCTCGCTTGTTAAGTAAATTAATTATTAACTTGTTTTCAGCATCAAAGATTCTTGAAGGAGAACGCTGAAACAAAAAACTTAAAACTATGCCACGTTCAGTAAATGCAGTAGCATCAAGACAAAAAAGAAAGAAAATCTTAAGCAGGGTTAAAGGACAATTCGGAAGAAGAAAAAATGTCTGGACCGTTGCTAAAAATGCCTATGAAAAGGGTATGTGTTATGCATACCGCGACAGGCGCAACAAAAAACGCGATTTCAGAGGGCTGTGGATCAATCGTATCAACGCAGGTACCCGCCTCTACGGGATGAGTTATTCGGTATTTATCGGAAAACTTCATAAAAACAATATTCAGCTTAACAGAAAAACACTGGCAGATTTGGCCATGAACCATCCTGAAGCCTTCAAAGCCGTGGTAGATTCTGTAAAGTAGAATTTTTAAAATCTGAAAAAAAAGGAATAGGGAAACTTATTCCTTTTTTTATTGCCCTTTTATGATCCCTTAACCGGTTATTAGTACTTTTTTAATAAGGACTTTATCAGAAGCGGTAATTTTAACCATATAAATCCCTGGTAAAAGTTTACCTGAGTTTATCTGTAGACTTTTTTGAAACGGTTTTGAATAAAGCAAACCCCCGTTGATATTATATATTTCAATCTGGCTGTTGTCCTCACCGGTATTCACATAAAAATAATCCCCGGCAGGGTTGGGAAACAATTGAAAAGCTGTTTCAGATGACAGAAAAGGAAGATCAGTGATTGTTCCGGTAAGGAATACGGGAGCCGACCACAAATAGTTGCTGTCGGCCTGTAAGGCCCGCACAAAGATCCAGTTGAAGTTTGCCGGGCTGATAGTGAACGTGGTGTCCAGGTTGCCTGTATGCAGGCCTATATCGGCCACAACACCATTTTGAGTAACTAACTGTATAGAGATCCATGATTCGGTATTTGCATCAGTCAGATACACATGGAGCGGCATAGTCAATTGTACCGGCACTTCACTTCCCATGGGCGTACCGTTAAGGTCTATCCAGATTTTGGCATTTTTATCCATGGTGGCAAAAGTTCTTCCGGCGTTAATGGCCTCAAAAAGTGCCTGTCGTGTTAGTGATGTTGCCCAAATACCCGTCCTGCCTTCGTTTTTGGTGCCCCAGTCGGCCGAGTGATTATCCTGATTCCAGACAGGTGATAAGTGCCATCCCTGGGTCAGGGCCGCTTCATAATACATGGTGGCCTGCTGAACATTCTGAAATTCGATCAATGGAAACGCATTATCTATGGCCGGACTGACATAAGCAAAATTATTCCAGTTTGTAAAATATGTTTCATCGCCGGGGTGGTTGAACTGTGCAAATGCAGGAGCATGTGTGAGCACCCAGTTATAAAAGGCTGGAAGATCAGTTGTATACCACAAATTAGCAGCATCAGTGATGAGATTATTTGTATTAAATACATTCACATGCCCGTGAAGCGGTGAGCCCCACTCCCAGCCGGCAATACCTATAAATGTTCCGTTAACGGTCGCATCATCTGCATCATTCTGACAATCCGACCATTCCGGGTCAATATATGGAATATTGCCGATTTGTTCCAGATGGTCTGTAACAGCAAGAAAATCAAGTCCGGCTGTGTACCTGGCATAAGTAAACGCTTCCGATGGAGTACCGGCGCCATCGGAATTGGAAGTATGTGAATGAAGGTTCCCGAAATATGCCTGATAAGTGCCTTGTGACAAAACTACAAAAGGGAAAAAATATAAAATAAACAAAATTGTTGTGGTAATTTTTATTAACGCCATTTTTGGTACAATATTTAGAATTGTTTTGCAAACATACTTAAAATCTACTGACTAGTGAATATTATTTTTACTAATGTTTATAAAACAAACAGGTTTAACAGTAATTTTTAATATATTTCTTCTCTTTGGGTATTCGGGGCTTATAGTTTCTGGGGTTCTTTTTTGTTCTGCCGCAATATTAAAACCCTGTGTGGGTGTCATGAAAAAAAAATAATAGAAAAACAGATAAAAGCATAGAAATACAATGTCGATGATGATAAATTTTTTTAAGAACCCAACTGTTTAATAAATTAGAAAATGTAATATAAAAGATATAAATTTTATTAACAAGACAAATTCGTGATTATATTGCAATTACATTATATTTTAAAATTAAAAGTTAAAAAAATATTTATAAATTAATACTTTAATTAGTTTAAGTATTTAAGATATTGTAAATTTGTTAGGATTTTTTTAATTAATTGATTAAATTCAGGGCGGGGATGATGAAAATTAAATAATAAGTGACATAAAATGCTAAACCTAATAATTAAAAATATACGCTATGAATAGAAATTTAAAAAACAATTATTTAGTTACGCGTAAGATAAATAATAAATTGCTTGAAGAACTTATCATTCAGCTAAAGGTGTTGGCTCACCCGGTAAGATTTTCGATATTGATAATTCTTTCCAGTAATCACAAAATGACGGTTACTGAAATTCATGAGGAATTATCTCTGCAGCAGGCAGCCACATCCAATCATCTGAAATTGATGAAATCTTCTAATATACTGAATTCACATAAAATAGGTAAAAACACTTACTATTCGGTTAATAATGAGACCATGAATAAACTAGATAGAATTCTAAGAACTGTTGACCCGGTTGTTGATTGAAAAAACTGTTTTTCCAATAATTATTCGTTGGTATTATGAAATTTTGTAAATTGCAAAAGAATTTGTATTCTTATGTGCAATCATACAAAAAGCCTGTTTTTATTATGTCTGATGGTATTGTTTTTATTGACATCATGCGATAAGGATAAAAATAATGAAATACATATAGAAGGAAAAATTTACGATCCAAATTCAGTATCTTTTGTCAGTGGCGCTAATGTTACGATAGCAGCCAGTAAACTCAGTTCCGGAGGTATTTTCAGTTCGGGATATGAGGATATAGTTACGGCAACAAGCGATGGAAACGGAACCTTTATTTTCGATTTTACAGAAGAGAAGTTTGGCGGCTACCAGATAAGGGTTGAAAAATCTCAATATTTTGGCACGGTCAAAGATGTATCAACTTCAGAAATTACACCCGGGATAACTTTTTCACCCACTTATAATATTTTTCCGGTTTGCCATATCGATCTGAAAATTAGAAATGCTGTGCCATACGATACGAATGATTACGTTTTTTATTCGTTTACTTCCGGATACCTCAATGGATCCGGGTGTTGCGGCAATACCATGATGGAGGGGCACGGGCTTTATTATTCAGATAGTATTTTGTGTAAAACTCATGGCAACCAGAACGTAACCCTGACATACAATGTCAGAAAAGAAGGAACAATAGTAATACATACAAAAACACTTTTTTGCAACGCGTTCGATACAACTTATTTTAATATTGATTATTAATTGCTGAAAGTTCAATGTTTATTAATGATATCGTAATCATAGGCTCTGGTAATGTTGCCACCAATATTGCCTTTGCGCTCAGGAATATCGGAAAAAATATTTTGTGCATCTATAGCCGTAGTCCTGAAAAAGCAAGGAAACTGGCCGATAATGTTGGCGCGGAATTTACGACTCAGTTAGACATGCTTCCCCCTGAAGCGGATCTATACCTCATTGCTGTTACTGATAAAGCTATTGATGACGTCGCAGCCCGGCTGAAGAGTGTCTCAGGCATTGTAGCTCACACTTCTGGCTCGGTAAGTATGTCTGTCTTCGAAAATGTAATTGCTGATCATGGCGTGTTCTATCCGTTGATGCATCTATCGTCTGAAAAGCTTATGGATTTCAAAAGCATCCCGCTATGTATTGAGGCAGACAGCAGAAAGAGTTTCTGCGCCTTGCAGGAACTGGCCTGTGCTTTATCTGATAAGGTGTTTCCCGTTACTTCCGCCGAGCGGAAAATCCTGCACCTTGCGGCTGTTTTTTCATGCAATTTTACCAATCTGAACTATATTATTTCTGAAGAAATATTGAAAAAAAATGGCTTGCCTTTTGACATGTTGCATCCTATTATTGCTGAAACAGCAAATAAAATCAGAAACAGCCTCCCCTCGAAACTCCAGACCGGACCTGCTGTTCGTGAAGACCTTGAAGTGATCGGGGCGCAATATAAATTGCTGGATGATTTTCCACAATATCAAAAGATATATAAATTACTGACTGAAATAATTATTCAAAAAAGGAGAGATAATGAATTATAAAGAGATACTGAAAAATATTAATACGATGATCTTTGATTATGACGGGGTGCTTACCGATGGTACGGTGCTTACCACCGAAAATGGCGAACAGTACCGTACTGGATATGTGCGTGATGGTTATGCTTTACATCTTGCTGTGAAAAAAGGGTATAACGTCGCTATTATCAGCGGAGGGACTTCTGATTCCATCAACAGGCGCCTGGAATCACTCAATCTGACAGATATTTATACCCGCGTAAGCAATAAAATTGAAACGTTCAATCATTACCTGAAACAAAAAAATGTGGATGCATCACAGGTTTTATTTATGGGTGATGATATCCCGGATTATAAAGTGATGCAGATGGCAGGGCTTCCTGTATGCCCGGCGGATGCTGCTGAAGAAATAAAATCGATATCAAAATACATTTCATCCTGCAAGGGAGGCCACGGCTGTGTCCGCGATATTGTTGAACAACTGATGAAAATTCAGGGTACCTGGATGAACGAGGATGCTTTTGAATGGTAATAACAATTGCCAGTATTTAGCAAAATAGAAAAGCGTTTATAACTTATAATTACACTTTTGTATATGATGTAAACATGAGATTTTTCTCATACTTTTTTGCTTGTCCAAAAAAGTAAGCA
>CAZMPB010000198.1:0-5610 GCA_964567775.1 uncultured Bacteroidales bacterium | reverse complement strand
TCCCAGCGATAAATACAAACTGGTAAGCGCCTCCATGTCCAATACCGGCAAAAAAAGCGGTGCAATAAAGATCAATCCTACTTTGGAAGAGATCATTGCCGCGAATAACGACCTGCTGGTGACCGATGACCATGGAATAATCAGAGTGGTATATGCCACAACAGATTTTTTCGATATTTCTGCTAATGAAGAACTGGTCAGGTTAGGCTTCCGTTCGCTCAGTGATCCGGGTAGGGGAGAGTTGGATTTTAACCTGAACGGTACAGGTTTGATAGCTAATCAATATGGCGAAATTAATGCAGATGCTTATCTAACTATGCCAAAGATCTTTGTCCAGGGTAATAATACTGAAGCCGGATTTGAGTTTTCAGGATATCCCAACCCGTTCAGCAGTGACGCAACGTTGGCCTACAATTTACCGGAAAACGGAACAGTAAAACTCAACGTTTATAACGCTATTGGCGAGTTGGTAGCCGAACTTGTAAATGAAACCCAGATCAGCGGTAGACATGAAGTGCTATTTGCACAAAAGGATTTATCTGCAGGGATGTACACTTTCAAACTGGAATTTTCTGGTTTGACAGAATCAAGAACCCTGTTATTGAAAATGATCCACTGATCGCTGTAAAAAGTCTGGTTTTTTTGCATGAAGAGGCTGTCTTTTGGTTGAGACAGCCTCTTTTTGTTAAGCAACGGTAAAAGTTTGAAATTAATTCGATTCAAAACATCCTAATACTTCTTCCGGTATTAAAAGTTCAAGCATGTGTTCCTCGATACTTGTCGTGGTATTACTGATTTTTGCCATATGCCAAAGTTCGTATTTTTTTCCAGCGCATCAAATTTTGATTTTGCCTAGACGCCCTTATTTATATTGGCTTAATATTTGTGGCTTTTTTATGCCATTCATATTAAATATAAATTTAATAAGCTGAAAAATGAAAAAAATAATACCCTTTTTGCTGTTATTTTCTATTCCGTTTTTTGTTGCAGCTCAGTCAAATATGCGGAACGCCGGTCAGTACAGTATTTCAGCCCAGGCTGCTAATTCATCCGTTAATACCCAAAAAGTTAATGTGACCACAGCAAGCCCCCCTGCAAATTACCAGCAGAGCAATGTTGCGCCGTCATACCACCAAAGCGCTCCGGTCATAAATTCCAATCAATATATTCCAAATAGCCAATATGTTGTGCGTTCTTCTAGCGGACACACCAAAGTGCATGCGGAAATGAAGGCACCTCAAAAATTTGCATTAGATTTTGATTTTAATCCTCTGATCACAAACATTCTTTTTCCGGCTTCGAGAACTGTCAGCAAAACTATTGTAAAAATACCTGGCGTATTATTCAATTCTTTATCAGATTCGGGCAGTATTACTGTTTCCAGGCCGGTAGTTCCGGCTAAAATGAATGTGGATCTTTCAGATAAAGTAAGGACAACTTATGTTCAGAAGAAATCCGAATGCCAGTCAAATAAGCCTTTCCGGTACAGGTGTATTTATGGCAACTATTCAGGTTCGTCTGATCTTGGTTGGTATAGTATTCATGTGGCATCGTTTAATAAATTGGACTACTGTAAGACAGTGACCCATTACATGAAAAACAAGTATAAAATAGATGTTTTTGTCTTTGAAGATTCTTTTTCTGTAAACAGGCCGTATCATATTGTGTTGGGAAAATACAGAAAGTACTTCGTTGCGGAAAATATTTTACGAAAGATAAAAAATGAAATGCCCGGCGCTTTTGTTATAAGCTGGAACAGGTTTTCATGGATGATTATATTTGAATAAGTATTATTTATTTTTTAAACATTAAAATGAAAAGAAACCGATTACTTACCTGCGTGATAATGTTGTTATTTATAACAAGTCTTTACTCGTGCCGTATTTTATATATTCCGAACGCTGTGCATGCACCCATGCTGTCAGAAAAGAATGAGTTTAACGGCGCTGTTTTGGTTGGTTCTTCGGGCGTTGATATTTAAGCCGCTTTTTCTCCGGGCAAACACTGGGGGATCATGGTTGATGGCAGTTTTTATGATAATAGCATGGAAACAGATAATACCTCCAACCATAAACATTTATTTGGCGAAATAGGAGCCGGGTACCATACAAAGTTTGGCGGTATCGGAAGGTTTGACGTTTATGGTGGTGGCGGTTTGGGAACTTCATCTACGACCAATCACTGGTTTGGGCCTTTCGGGGGAACATCAGAAGGTAATTACAACAGGTTTTTTGTGCAACCATCGGTTGGCATTGGCACCGACTACGCGGATGTAAACCTCGCTACGCGGATATCTTATTTATCTTTTTATGATATTTATAATTCCAATATGACTTTTGATCATACAAGGACTTTTTTCTGGGAGCCTGCGCTCACAGCCAGGGCCGGTTATAAATGGGTGAAGTTTTTTGTGCAGATAGGGGTTTCAATTCCGATGGATACTTATTTTGATATACAATACCAGCCATTTATGTTTTCCACAGGTATTAACCTGAATTTTGGCAAGTGGAAGCCCGATGGGATTCAAAAATAAATTTGCTTTTTTATAACCCATTGGATTTTATTTACGGGCAATAATATTTTTTTTCAGTCTCCCGTTGCTTTTAGTGATTTCATTTGAAAATTTGTAGTAATATTGTTAAAAAAATCTATGAGAAAATTATTTTTTATCGCTTTGTCTTTGCTAATCGGGCTTGTTTTTTCATCCTGTGAAAAGTGCTATGATTGTACAAAAAAGTGCGGAATATGCACCAAGGCTGGTTATGAAACTTTGGCTGGCTGTCAGGGCGATACCGCGTTAAACGGCTTCTCAGTAGAGGCCTGGAAGCTTCATCTCGAAAGCCAGGGATATACCTGCAACTACAACAATACCGTGGAAAATGTATGTGGAAAGGAAAACAAAGAAGAGCTTTCCGGCAAATTCTATGAGTGTCTGGAGGAATAATTTTTCAACCCTTTTCGCTGAACTGTCGTAAAAGCTCAATATTAATTATATTGATTTGCTTGCCTGCGAATTCGATAATTTTATCGTTACTCAGATCTGAAAGTACACGGCTCACACTTTCCCTTGATGTTCCGACCATATCTCCCAACTCGCTCTGAGTCAGGGGAAAAATAAATTTTGTTTCCTTAAAGATTTTTTCGGACATACACAGCAATGTTTCAGCTATCATGCCGGTCATCTGTTTTTGAGATTGGCTTGTATATCTTTTGTAATCCATCAGTTCATTCTCGCATAGCTCTACGATAATTTCATAAGCAAATTTTCCATTGTTATAAATGAAATTTCTGAACAGGTTGATGTCAATGAAACAAACGGTAGCTTCCGTTATGGCTGTCGCTGAAAACTGGTTTATCTTATCGCCGAAACTCGTTGGCAATCCCAGATAAGAAGGTGCTTTTACGATTCTTAAGATTTTTTCCCGGACAGGTCCTTTCATATGTAACTTTACGATGCCGTGTTTCAGAAAGGCAATATTCAGCGATAAGGCTCCCTCGCGGAAAATGTTGTCACCTTTTTTAAAATTCACCTGTACGCTGTTATTTTCCATCACTTCCATCTGTTCCGGATGGAGGCTGGAGGCAGCAGCGCATTTAATGCTGCATTCGTCGCATTTTTGCATCATGTACTAATTTTGAAAAATAATTATGTAAATTTATGAAAAAAAACAATTGTGATGCAAATCACATTTTTTATTGTAAAACCTCACATATTGCGATGTTAAATTCGTGATAATTGTGATTAATTTTGCCTGAACCTTAAAAAACATAATTATGAGCAACGAAATAGAAAATCAGATTCTGGAATTACAGAAAAAAATTGGCAAACTCGAAAAAGGAACCAAAGACCAGCTATCCATGGTGGTATTCTCTGGCGATCTGGACAAGATCCTTGCCGCAATGATCATTTCCACTGGTGCAGCTGCATACGATATGAAAGTAAAATTGTTTTTCACATTCTGGGCTACTGCCGCTTTGCGCGACCCGAAAAAATCCGTTTCCGGAAAAAACTTTATGGCTAAGATGTTTGGCATGATGCTGCCTAAAGGCATGAAAAAAATCAAATTGTCAAAAATGCACATGATGGGAATGGGCACCTCTATGATCAAAGATTTGATGAAAAAGAAAAAAGTGGCCTCACTGCCCGAAATGTTTAAAACTGCCGGCGAACTTGGCGTCCAGATTAATATTTGTGAAATGTCGATGGATCTGATGGGTTTTAAACGCGAAGAAATGATTGATTATCCGAATATGCAGGTTTGTGGTGTGGCTACATTTTTAGCCGATGCATCGGAAAGTAAAGTACAATTATTTATTTAATACAGACATTTTTTAACCGCAAAGAACGAAAAATAAAATAACGCAAAGATCGCAAAGTGTTTATCGACCTCTTCGAGAAAATCTTTGCGAAGTGCAAAGCACCTTTGGGGTTAAAACAAAAATAATTAAAAACCAATAAAAAAATAAAAATCATGACAACAGAAGAATTAAAAAACATCACAGCAAACCAGGTAGTAGACGCACGCGGAACCGCATGCCCCGGACCCTTATTGGCAGCAAAAAAAGCCATTGGGGAGATTGAATCCGGAGAGATTATGGAGATTTTATCTTCAGACGAGGGTACAAAACATGATATTCCCAGATGGTGCGAAAAAATGGAACACGAATTTTTAGGCATTCTTGAAGAAGACAGCTATTCGAGGTTGTTTCTTAGAAAGGCATAATTTGGGGAAATAGCCACGAGCCAAGAGCCACGAGCCATCCGCCGCGGCGGAGCCAATAGTAATAGGCAATGGTCAATGGTCAATAGACTATGGTCAATAGGCAATAGGCAATGGTCAATGACAAATGGCTAATGACCCAATGACTAACGACTATTTTTCCCTAAAGTTCTCAACTTAATATTTCAAAAAAAATAAAAATGGCAAACGAAACCTACAAGCCGAAAATTCTGGTGTTCTCCACGGATAAAATCTCCGACCCGGGCATCGACCAGGCGGGCCTGCGCAAAATACATTATTCTCCTTCGGTGTATGTGATCAGCATGCCCTGTTCATCGGGTATCAAGCCAAAATGGATCATGCATGCCCTGGAAAAAGGTTTTGATGGCGTATTTATCGCTGCCGACGGGCACGAATGTTCTTACAGCCCTAAATGTGCCGAGCACACCAATAAGATCATCACTGATGCCCAGGAAATGATGAAAACCAAAAACATCAGCCCCAAACGTATCCGCATGGCCGCTATCTGTTCAGTATGTGCTGAACCTTTCTCGAATCACATGGATACGTTTAGCCGGATTTTGGCCGAACTGGGAGATGTCAACTCCGAAATTAGCAAAGCTCAATAATTGAATTAAACATTGATTTCGATTCATATGTCAGAAAAAAATAAAAAATTTGACACCCTGGTAATAGGCGGAGGTATCGCGGGGCAAGAGGCAGCGTTGAGTCTTGCCGATATGAACCACCAGGTGCTGCTGGTAGAAAAAGGCCTTTCTATTGGAGGAAAGATGATACAGCTTAGCAAGGTGTTTCCGACCCTTGACTGTGCTGCCTGCATCACCACCCCCAAAATGTCGGAAACGGCCCGCCATCCAAATATTACGCT
>CAZMPB010000197.1:521-5622 GCA_964567775.1 uncultured Bacteroidales bacterium | reverse complement strand
ATAGAAAACAAATAACAGAAACATTTATTCTCCGTCAGGAGATTAACATTGAATAGGGTTTATGTCCTACGGACAAAATATTCTACACATTTTTGATTTTCTATTGATATTAATTGCCTACGCCAAATACTATCACTTTAATAATATGTGTTTTGACAAAACAAAAATGATATATTTATCCAGAACTCCGGTTAATCGGCTGATCTTCATTCAGTACGTGATTCAATGCGGCATGCAGAAGACTTTTTACCCTGGTTAAGTTCAAGAAAATAGATACCCGACGGATAAACTTTAAAGTCGAAAAGCCGGGTATAAACACCTTTTGATTTCGGTATTTTTTCTTTGTAAATAGTTTTTTTCAATTCGTCTTTTAAAACCAGCCGGGTTGTATTTTTCGGATCTAATTGAAAAATGATCTGTACGCTTTTTATTTCATCGCCCGATGTGGCAGAAAAATCACTGATAGCCTGCTTGTCGGGAAAAATAATGTTTTCTGTTGAAATACCTGTGTTACGGGTAGGTTGGGATGGTTCATCATCCAAAGTAATTTCTAATGAGTCCGGAATCATCTGGTAAGGAAAATCCTTCGTGAATGCATCGTCCATATCCAGCGGAAATGCTTTTTTGAAAAATTCAGTAGTATTTTCAGGCATCTCAAATGAAAAACTGTTGAAATCCCTGAAGAAATCCTTCATTTCGCGGTTGATGATCCTGTCGAAATTTTCTGTAAAATTTGTATCCAGGCTATATTGCTTGTTGAAAAAAATAAAAGGATTATCCTTGTTGAAAATACTGTCGTTAAAGATAATCCCGCTGCCGTCCGAATCATACGATCTTTCAGTAACTGTAGTATCTCCATTTTCGATGGTAATTGTTTTGATGGTTACAGACGAATGCGATTGAGCATAAGCTTCAAAAGAAATTGCCAGTGCGAGCAGGCATGAAAAAATTAGTGTCTTCATAATCTTTCTTGTTTTTCTTCCCGCATCATGGACGCACTGAATATCAGATAGTGCAGGTCTGCCGTAGTGGATCACGCACAGTTTCTCAAAAAGAGTGGCCGGGATGCCAGGAAATTTTTCTGAAATACAACGATTACAAAAATAAAAAATTGTACGGTTATTTCAAAAATTTCACGGTGTACTCAATGTAACAGGAATGATCTTTCCATTCATGTAATGATGGGCATTCATCGCGAATTCAACAATAAAATCAGCCATTTGCGCAGGTTTTACGGGCGCTTCATATCCGGGGAATGCCTGCTCCAGCATCTCTGTCTGAACAGACCCGAGGCATAAACAATTGACTTTGATGTTGTTCTCTTTCAATTCACCGGCAAGGCATTCGGTTAGGCAAGCTAGCGCCGCTTTTGATGCGCTGTATCCCGATAAACCGTCAAATTTTATACTACCCTGAAATCCACCCATGCTGCTGATGTTAACCACGTGGGCTTGATCAGAGAAAAAGGGAAGCAGTGTCTGTATCAGTTTAAATGGCGCCAGGTAATTTACCTCAAACATCCGATTATTATCTTCGGTATTCAGGTCTTTAAATGCTTTTTTTATTAATAATCCGGCATTATTGATTAGTATATCAGTCTTTCCACCGGGTAATAATGTAACCTGCTCAACGATTTTATCGTGCCCATCTTTCTCAAGATCAAAAGAGAGAGGGTGGAGTGCTGTATATTTTTTTGCAAGAATTTTAAGTTTGCTGATATCACGTGTAAGGGCAAGAACATGCATGCCGGGATTTTGCTGGAATTTTTTGCATAGTTCAAAACCTATACCTTTTCCGGCTCCGGTTATAACGACATTCATGATTCCCTGGTGGCTAATTAGTTTATTTTTTCACACTATCAAAGAAAAATTAAGCATCAATACGTGCGTATTTTGCATTTTTCTCAATAAATTCACGTCTTGGGGGCACTTCATCGCCCATCAGCATCGAAAAAGTGCGGTCGGCATCGGTACCGTTGATAATATCTACCTGACGAAGCGTGCGTTTTTCAGGATTCATGGTGGTATCCCACAATTGTTCCGCGTTCATCTCACCAAGACCTTTGTATCTTTGAATATGAATGTTGGATTCTTTAGTGGTTTTGGCTAATTCTTCGACAATCTGTATACGTTGTTCTTCAGTCCAGCAATAAAACTGTTCATTTCCTTTTTTTATCAGATAGAGCGGGGGAGTAGCAATGTAAACATGTCCCCGTTCAATAAGTTCGTGCATATAGCGGAAAAAGAAGGTGAGTATCAAAGTCGCGATATGGCTGCCGTCGACATCAGCATCGGTCATGATAATGATCTTATGGTAACGTAGTTTCTCGAGGTTCAGTTCTTTTGAATCATCTGCGGTGCCTATAGTAATGCCCATTGCAGTAAACATGTTTTTTATTTCTTCCGATTCAAAAACCTTGTAGGGCATGGCTTTTTCCACGTTCAGAATTTTACCTCTGAGAGGGAGTATTGCCTGAGTTTTACGGTCGCGGCCCTGTTTGGCCGTACCCCCTGCAGAATCTCCCTCCACCAGGAATAACTCGCATAAGGAAGCATCTTTTTCGCTGCAGTCGGCCAGTTTCCCTGGAAGTCCCGTACCTGAAAGAACGCTTTTGCGCTGTACCAGCTCACGTGCTTTGCGTGCCGCGTGCCGTGCGGTAGCAGCCAGAATGACTTTATTAACGATGGTACGCGCTTCTTTTGGATGTTCTTCAAGATAATAAGATAGCAGTTCGCTGACAATCTGGTCAACAGCGCCCATAACTTCATTGTTTCCGAGCTTGGTCTTTGTCTGTCCTTCGAACTGTGGCTCCTGAACTTTTACTGAAATAATGGCAGTCAAACCTTCACGGAAATCATCCCCGCTGATATCGAATTTCAGTTTTGCAAGTAATCCTGATTTTTCTGCATACGCTTTTAGCGTGCGGGTAAGGGCCCTGCGGAATCCGGCAAGGTGCGTTCCCCCTTCATGGGTATTAATATTGTTCACATAAGAATGGATGTTTTCAGAAAAGGAATCATTATATTGCATGGCAATATCAATGGGGATTTCATTCTTGTCGCCTTCGATGCAGATAGGCTCTGGCATCAGTTTTTCGCGCGTGCCGTCGAGGTAGCCGATAAAATCTTTCAGTCCGTTCTCTGAGAAAAATACTTCATTCAGCGGCTGGCCGTTTTCATCTGTTTCGCGCATGTCGGTGAGCGTGAGCTTTACTTTTTTATTCAGGTATGCCAGTTCACGCAAACGGTTTGCTAAAAGTTCATAGCTGTATTCCGCAACATAAAATATTGATTTGTCTGGCATGAAAGTAATTTTGGTACCCGTTTTGTCAGATTCACCAACCACATGTACCGGATACAGGGGGTCTCCGCAGGAATATTCCTGTTCATAGGTATTTCCTTCGCGGTAAACGGTGACCTTCATATGTGAAGAAAGTGCGTTTACGCATGAAACCCCAACGCCATGAAGCCCTCCGGATACCTTATAAGAACTTTTATCGAATTTTCCGCCTGCATGAAGCACGGTCATAACAACTTCAAGCGCTGAACGATGTTCCTGTTCGTGCATGCCGGTCGGGATACCACGGCCGTTATCTTCCACAGTTATCGAATTATCGGGGTTAATAATTACCTGAATGGTATCGCAATAGCCCCCGAGAGCCTCATCAATTGAGTTATCAACAACTTCAACAACCAAGTGATGCAGCCCTCTGCTTCCGGTGTCTCCAATGTACATGGAAGGACGTTTGCGGACAGCTTCCAGCCCTTCCAATACTTTAATACTATCGGCATCATAATTTCCGTTTCCGTTTCCGTTCCCGTTTTTGCCATCTACTTCATTTTCTTTATCGCTCATAATCAGTTACTTATATAGTTTTAATTTTAAACAAAGATACGTTTTTTTTCCCGATAAATTCCAAAGTTTTTTATTAAAAATCCGCAGAAGTTATTAACAGTTTTATTATGGTTTAAATCATTGTATATCTGCTATTTAAAATACGATAAGGTGAAATGATTTTATTCTTAAAAAAATAGTATTAATTTTATTGAAAATATTGAATCTTAACTTATGTTTTGGTACCACGTTCTCGACTATTTTTTCCTGATCTTTCATACGGTATTTACTTTGTTTAATATTATCGGGTGGATATGGAAAAAGACCAGGCTGGCAAACTTTATCACTCTTTCGCTGACAGGGTTGTCGTGGATTGGTTTGGGGATATTTTATGGCTGGGGTTTTTGTTTTTTGACCGAATGGCATTGGCAGGTGCTTCATAAGCTTGGAAATACAAATCTGCCCTATTCTTATATAAAGTACATCCTGGCAAGGCTGCTTGGATTACAGGTTGGCGAAGAACTGATAAATATGGGCACTCTTGTTGTTTTTATTCCCGCTTTTATGCTTTCGGTATGGTTTAATTTTATCAGAAAATTAATTTTCAGAAAACAAGCTACCAAAAAATAATTCTTACTTACTTTGCCCTCTAATAATTTAACATTGCACGAAGAATATAAAGATTACGTATTATATGCACTGCCTTTGGTGGTGCTGATCACGAACAGAATACCCTTAGTCGGCAAATTTCTCAGGATCATCAACACCCTCATACATGAAAGCGGGCATGCACTGCTGGCATTGCTTACGCGCGGAGAAGTTTACGAAATTGAGTTGTTTGGTGACCGTTCAGGCGCCGCCACGGTGAAAACTAAAGGGAAATTAAGCTTCTTTCTGGTTTCATTAGCCGGTTATGTTGTTGGTTCTGCATTTGCGTACCTGATGTTTTATCTCATCTCGCTCGGTAAGTATGATATGGTGATTTATGTGGTGGTGATCATCGCACTGCTTGATCTTACATTCCTTATCCGTAATACCTATGGATTATTCTGGATAATAATTTTTATTCTATTATTAATATTGGCCCGTTTTTACCTGAACGATTTCTTTAAGTTTGTCTTTACAGCCTGGATATCCGCAGTTATGCTTTTTGAGGCCTTTTATTCTTCTGTGGAATTGGTGATCATTGCATCCCGCAAACCGAAATCAGCAGGCGATGCTGCTATGCTGGCAAAAACCACCGGTATTCCTGCCTTAATCTGGGCCG
>CAZMPB010000197.1:0-511 GCA_964567775.1 uncultured Bacteroidales bacterium | reverse complement strand
CCTTACCGTGAGGTTGTTCTTTTAGAATTAATTTCCGATCCGCCATGGCAGACTAATTCCGTCACTCTAATCTCCCAACTCACAACTCAGAACTCTGAACTCCCAACTCCTCCGCCGCGGCGGACTGACTTCCAACTCCTGACTTCTGACTTCCAACTTCCTACTCCCGACTTCCTATTTAAACGCCATATTCTTCTTCTCAGTAATCTTTTCGCAATAGTTGCACTTAAGTTTTGATTCCTCCTTATCGATTACTTTAAATTTTGTCGGCACATTTTCAACGTTGGTTATGCAGTTCGGGTTGACACATTTCACGAATTCCCTGATAGTGTCCGGAATTTCAACTTTCTTTTTTTCCACTACCTGATAATCTTTGATAACAATCAGTGTGGCAGTGGGAGCAACCAGTGCAATTTTATTGATCTCGATAGGTTCAAAATACTTGTTGTTAACCTTAATGATTCCTTTTTTCCCGTATTTGCTGCTGTCGAGGTTGGTTCCAAAAAGTATC
>CAZMPB010000196.1:0-5647 GCA_964567775.1 uncultured Bacteroidales bacterium | reverse complement strand
CCCCTTTGATATCAAGAATTTTGAAATTTGTATAAAAGTTTTGTCATGTACTTAGCATATCATCAACAGAAAGTTTAGTATAATTTGCTTTGTAAGATTTGTATTTAGCTCTGATATTTGCTGATTTTTCTTTTAATACCTCAACAGATGCTTTGTCTTTGTTCAGTTTTATTTCGGCAAACAATATGTCTTTTGTTGTCTGGTTAATGGCCACCAGGTCAATCTGGTTCAGGTTTCCTTTTTCCCAGTAACTGCCAATAATGTTGTATTTTTTTGAAAGTGCTGTTTTCTCATGAAAATATTTTTCAAGAAATGGGCCGCTGTATGTGTCAAAATCACGTTTAACAATATCTTTCAGGTAATCATAATTCTCAATTTCAACGGCGCTTCTGTATTTATATACAAAACGGAACCAGAAACTTAAAAAATTATCGTCAATCAGGTATTTTTGCGTCCTTCCACCATTTTTAGCCAGTACCGGTTTTATTTTTCGGATGATATAATATTCGTTTTCTAATTTATCAAGATAACCGCCGATGTTTTTACCCAGTATGGATTCTATTTCGCTGCGTGATGTTTTGGATGAGGCAATGAGCGATAGTATTGAAAAATAAATAGCATATTCTTTTCCGAACTCCTCAATGAGAATGTTTTTTCCTTCTTCCAAAAAAAGTGAATTTTCCCTGAAGAAAACATCCAGCATTTTGTTAAGAGTAAATGCTTTTTTGTCGGTGAAAATTTCAACGTATTTTGCAATGCCTCCGGTAAGGGTGTAAAAAGCCAACAGGTCCTTTGTGTTTTTTAAATCTGTATTTTCTGTTATAATTTGTTTTAAGACATCAATATTAAATGGCTTCAGGTTTATTTTTTCGTCCGCTCTTCCAAAAAGCGGCTCTTTGGAGTGTTCAAATATTTTCTTCATCAGAGAATATACAGAACCGCTCAGTATCAGGTTGAGTTTTGTTTTGTCCTTGTTCTGATCCCAGATGTTTTGCATGTCACTAAATACAGATGGGTTGATCCGGTTAAATTCCTGAAATTCATCGATAATTAAAGTGAATGGTTTTTTAACAGAATTATTCAGCAATAGCTCAAATAAATCTTTAAACTTGTCTATGCTCCCGAGAATTTTTATACCGAGTTTATTCTGCGCTTCTTCTGCAAACTCTGAACATAATAATTTTTCATCTTTCCTTGCTACAAAAAAATAAAGAAAGGCATCTTTTTCTGCGGACTTTAATATCAGTTTTGTTTTACCAATACGCCTTCTTCCAAACACAACAGTCATTTTTGATGACTTTAATGACAGCCTTTTATTTTCTTTAAGTAGCAGTAATTCAGTTTCTCTATTGTAAAATATCATGGTTTCATTATTTTGTAACCGTTATTACAGTAACAGCAGTTACGCAAAAGTACAAAAAATGTTTCAAATAACAAACCTTTGCTTTTTTTTCGATAAGAACATTAAAAAAAGCCGGCAAATACCGGCTTTTTCGAGGTTGTAAATGCTTTTTAAGATGAATTTTATTTCAACTGAAACGTAATCGGCAAGGTCATTTTCATAGCTGCAATTTTCCCGTTTTGCCCTGTTGTACGATGTTTGCAGCTTCGAACCTCACCCCCGGTTCTTGCATCAAGCTTATGGAAGCTGAAATACGTAACAGGTGCATTTTTTAAAAATCATACTTAGTCTACTTTCTATTTTCCCAAATTTTGGGGCTTCGTGAAGTGTGATAAACAGCAAATACAACCACATTTTTTGAATCTTTTTTGATACTGTAATGAATCAAATAGGGGAACTTGGAAACAGGCAAGCAACGTATTTCATCATATTTTATAGCGATGCAAAAAGGATCTTTTTTTAATAAGATGTAATTACGCTTAACTGAGGTGAAAAATTTCCCGCCAAGTCCAGGCTTTTGAGAGTTGTACCAATCAACAGCATCCTGTATGTCGTTAAAAACCTGAGGTAAAAAAACAATATTGTAAGCCATCAATCACGTTTTATTTTGGCCTCAATATCATTCCAGGTCATAACATTATCAGGATTGGCTTCATATTTTTTCACGCGTTCTCTGACCAATTTTTTCTGTTCGTCAGAAACAATAAGATCATAAACTTTTTCTTTTGCAGCAGCAAAAGCAAGAAGATTCTTAATTGCTTTAAGGAGGTTTATATCCGTAACATGATTTATTTGTTCAACAATCTGGCTTCTTTCGGCTTGAATATTCATGACCATAATATTTTAACAACGACTTGTATTTGTATTTGCAAAGTTAAATTAAAGTCAGGATAAAAACAAGAATTATCCCAAATTACAGCAAATTATGCAATACTATCTCTAATGCTACGCATTAGGAATTTTCTATTGCGGAATTTGGGATTATTCTGCAAACATTATACATAAGTCCCAAATAAAAAAGCCGGTTTTTCACCGGCTTTAATGTTGAAATTAGTTTTTTTTAATGCGTCTTATTTCAATTGAAACGTAATAGGCAATGTCATTTTCATAGCTGCAATTTTCCCGTTTTGTTTTCCCGGCTTCCATTTTTTGCTCATCAGCTTTACAACCCTTACCGCTTCTTCGTCGCAGCCACCGCCTATTCCACGGATCACGGTAACATTGGTAATGCTGCCATCGGCTTTCACTGTAAATTCCACATAAACAGTTCCGGAAATTCCTTTGGTTTTTGCCACAACCGGATAAATCAGGTTTGTTTTGATGAAAGCATCCATAGCAGTCTGCCCTCCGATGTATTCAGGCATTTCTTCAACAACACTTAAATCATCCAGATCTTTTGTTTTATCCAGTTTGACTTCCTGCTCTACCGGGGTCGCATAGCCCTGTGTTGATTTCATGCAACCTCTCGAACTGGGTGCAGCCCCGTAACCTCCTACAGCATAATCGCTCACATTTTCGGGAAGAGGCAAGGGTTGTTTAACAGAAACTTGTTTGCCACCGGCATTTCTTATAACCGAATCTATTGCAATAAAAGATGTGTAATTGGTAAGCAGGTTATATTTTAATCCCAGGCCGGTGATTTCTTCTGTTAATTTGGGATCGTTGGCAGCGTTGTTGAAATCGTCTAACATCCTGATCTTCTGGCGTGCCCATAAATATTTTATCGCACCGTTTGCCTTGCTGGCATCAGACTTGCTTACGTCGATCGTGTAACTAAAATCTTCTTTTCCGCTTTTACCAGATATTTTAATAGTTCCATGAGGATTTCCTTTCCATTTGCCAAAAATGATGACAGGGCGTTCAGCCAGTACATCAGGAACATTTGAAGGTTCAATATCATAAACCTCAAACCCATCATAAACAACTTTTATATCTGTTAAAACCGGGCTTTGGATATAGCTTTTGAATTTTTCGGCTGTTGCATTGGCTTCCTCTTCTTTTGTAACAATAAATGATTCCCCCATACCTGCATGGGCAATTCCTTCGATCAGAAAGCGGTTTACCGATGACCCGATCCCAAAGGCAAAGAAATTGGCTTTGTTCAGGTTGTTCTGTATGAGTTCAAACGATTCTTTTTCTACATCTACATAGCCATCGGTGGCAATTACAAAGGTGCGTGAAAAACCTTTTTGTTTTTCAACCGACAATGCCTTTTTCAATGCAGTAATAAGTTCTGTGCCGCCCGAACCTTGCTGCTCATCGATCATGTTTAAGGCTTTTTGAAGGTTCCCTTCTGTTGCATACACTGATTGCGGCATGAACATATTGGCACATCCGGCAAACAGCAGTACATTAAATTTGTCAGTGGACCGTATGTTTTTTATCAGGTTTTTCAATACTTTTTTCGAAGTTTCTATCGGATAACCGTTCATAGAACCTGATACATCCATGATGAAAATATATTCACGCGGGGGTATCTGATCAACTGTTGGCTTTGGTGGCGGTTGCACCATGGCCAGGAAAAAATTCTCTCCTGAGTTTTCGCCTTTATATAAAAGCAATCCTGATTCGATTTTGTTGTCTGCAAGGCGGTATTGAACGATTACATCGCGGTTGCCTTCAAAGACTTCCGAGTTTTTAAGTTTGATGTTAGCAGATGCCGGGGTTTCGTAATTAATGGTCATTTTGTGTGAAGGACAGCGGACATCTTTTATAGCCATACCCGCTGCAATGTTCACCCCGATATTGAAAGTGTATGTGGGTTTTTCACCGGAATGTGTATATGGATTCGACACCCAATTGTCGTTGGCGGAAGCTGTGGCTTCGGGTTGGTTTGAATAGCGGGGGCCTACAACGGTAGGGTACACAAATTCATAAACACCCTGCTCGGGTATCAATAGTTCCGTGTAACACATCTCTATGCTGATGGTGTCACCGGGCATGATGTTGGCAACATTCATCTGGAACACATTCGGGCGTTGTTGTTCAAGCAGGGATACATTTTTTCCTTCATTTTTTGCCTGTTCGTAATCTTGTCTTGCCTTTTGTTTTTCCTGGATCTTTGCCGTGATAAGGCGGTCACCGACCCTCATCTTCATACTATAAACGGCAGCACGTGTGGAAGCCGGAAAAATATAAATAGCTTCAATTGCATTTTTACCACTGTTTACATACACTTGCTTGACTGTTACATCTGCAATAACCCCGGCTATATTCACATTCGCCGATGTAGCTTTTAGCGGTAATTGTTCTGTTTCGTTGCTTTCGCTTTTCACGAAAAAATACGGCGACAGGGTTTTGTCATCATCATCACCGGTTTGTTTTATGATCAACGATTCCTGGTTTACAAAAGTTGAGTTGTCTTTTGAACTGAAACTTTTTTGTGAGATCATGGTCAGCGGAATGATGAAGAGGAACATCAGCAAGAGGGTGCTTGCTACCACACTTTGATTGCAAAATTTTGGTGTTTTCATGGCTTTGTTTTTTAAATTTTTAATTTGAGTTTTATGATTTTAGATTTTGATTAGCTAGCTGTTTTTTTTGATTTGTTCTTATTGATGACAATTTTTTATTTTTCCATAAAATTTTTAAATTAACTTAACCTGATTTGTGAAAAAGTTAAAGTTATGGTCTGATAATCAATACCACCAAATCATATATAATTCTCAAGTCAAAAACCAAATTAGCACACTGCTAACTACATTATTATTACTTTTGTTTCAAATTTTCTTAAATGGTACAGAATATCGAAAAGATAGAACACTCACTTACAAAAGTTTTAGCATACGCTGACAGCAATGATTATAAAGGGTATAACAAATACGACGCATTAGACAGCAAGTTTTTGTGGTTTTTTTCGTTTGGCAATAAGTTTTTGCGCCTGTTATACAGCCAGGTCGTCATGCGTTTTCCCGTAAACATCCGTCCGTTGTTTTTTGTTCCTAAAACCCGGAATCCAAAAGGGATTGCATTGTTCTCAATGGCTTATATGAACCAGTACAAGGCGCATGGCGATGCAAACGACCTGGCACAGGCAGAAACCTTGCTCGGGTGGTTGCTCGAAAACCCTTCAAAAACCGAATGGGGAATGTGCTGGGGATACCAGCATCCATGGCAGGATGTGGGCTTTTTTGCACCGGCCCACCTACCCAACCGCGTAGTAACCTATTTCGTTACCACCGCCATGATGGATGCCTACGAAATTACCAAAAAAGAAAAATATCTTGATACCGCAAAAAGCGCTTT
>CAZMPB010000195.1:0-5670 GCA_964567775.1 uncultured Bacteroidales bacterium | reverse complement strand
ACGGCGGATACAGACGCAGCACGCAATCCGGCACGTTTTATACCCGCGAACGTTAAAATCCCCCAGTATGCGCGCGTTCGCAACGCGTGCAATTGAACCCCTTGCCCAGTTGTTCTTAGTTTGCAACTACGAACCCCTTGCCCAATAATCATTCTCCCGAAAAATTATACCCCATTTATCCCTGCACTGCCAAAAAATTACTAATTTTAAACCCTGATAAACAACACCCTGACCATGCGCCGTGCCGCCACTATTACAATAATTCTTTTCCTGCTTGGGATTTTGATGTACTCCTGTGCCGTTTTTGATGTGTCTTATTCGAAAAAACCGGAAAAAGTTGCCAAAAAGTTTTTGGAGCTTTTCTATAACGGCGAATACGACAAAGCAAGAAAATACAGTACCGCCCATACCCGCCAGATCATCGACCTGATGGAACAACTGGTTACGGTCAGCGGTCAAAAAACGCTGCCGGTAGACTCGAAAATAGTGATGCTTGATAGTGAAATCAAGGGCGACACCGCTATTTGCAACTATTTTGTCAACGATGTAAAAAATGAACTTGTCCTGCTGAAAACCGATGGCAAATGGCTGGTCGAGATGAAAAAAGAATCAAAGAGTAAATCGGGTAATAATGATTTTGTCAAACCGAAAAAATAAAATGAAAATAACAATAAGAATCAGTCTGTTTGTTTTTCTGTCATTTTTTGTTTTTTCTTGTAAGACAACTCAGAATCAAAAATTAACTCCCGAAAAGACCAGCGAAATATTTTTCGGTTATTTGAATAACTATGAATATGAAAAAGCCAAAGAGCTGGGTACCGAGCAGACAAAAAAGAGTTTAAGTTTAGTCGAATCCTTATCAAAGCTGGGCGGAGGCGGAAAAATAATTTTAAAAGACAATAAATCCCAGTTTATTAACTGTGAAATTAAAGGTAAGGAAGCAGTATGCAACTATAAAACCTTTGCCGGCGATATACAAAGGGTCTATTTGTTAAAGCAGAAAGGCCGCTGGCTGGTCGATCTGAGAAAAGATACGGAATAACTCTCCCGCATGAGCATGTCTGCTTGTGCACGTCTCCAGACGTGTGCAGGAGCACTCCTCCCGACTGGCGCACGTCTCCCGACGCGTGCCTTCTCTGATTAATTTATTAACGAACAGTTGTGAGTAACTCTATGGGAAAAGCAGAAAATCCAAGTCATATTCAGCCTAATTTTATCTCGAGTTTAAATACGAGAAACCAACTATGCCCAAAAAACAAACCGGAAAAGAAAAGAAGATCTTTGTGCTCGACACCTCAGTGATACTCTATAATCACAATGCCATAAGGAGTTTTGAGGATAACGACATCGCAATTCCTATTACCGTGCTCGAAGAATTGGACAATTTCAAAAAAGGAAACGAAATAAAAAACTTTGAAGCACGCGAATTTATCCGCATCATCGATACGCTTTCGGATGATATTTCACTACAGGAATGGATACCCATTGACGGCCCCAAATTCGGGAAGTTTATGGTGGTATATAACGGCAAAAGCGACCTTGATGCCTGTGAGGTTTTTGGTGAAGACAAACCCGACCACCGCATACTCAATGCTGCCCTTTCCATGATGAAGCGGTATCCCGAAAAAAGAGTGGTACTTGTCACCAAAGACATTAACCTGAGGCTGAAAGCAAAAGCGTTGAACATACACGCAGAGGATTTTGAAACCGGAAAGATCAAAGACATTGATACGCTTTACACAGGAAAAACACTCATTAAGGACCTGCCCGGATCCGTTATCGATAAAATATATGAAACGGACTATTGCCTTCCCGAGGATATCGGTATAAAAAAACCTGTCCCCAATCATTATTTTATTCTTAAAAATACCAAGAGTTCGGTGCTGGCCTTTTTTAATCCGGTAAGCGGATTGATAGAAAGGGTGGAGAAAAGGCCGGCCTTCAGGATCACCCCGCGCAATGCTGAGCAGGTGTTTGCTATGCATGCCATTATGAATCCGGCCGTAAAATTAGTTACCCTGCAAGGAGTGGCTGGTACCGGTAAAACATTACTGGCGCTGGCAGGAGCTTTGGAACAAAAAAAAGAATTCAAACAGATCTACCTCGCCCGGCCCGTGGTGCCGCTGAGCAATAAGGATATAGGATACTTGCCCGGAGATATCAACTCAAAGCTGAATCCCTATATGGAGCCATTGTTTGACAACCTTAAAATGATCAAGCATCAGTACGACGAACGCGATAAGGAATTCAAAAATATTACAGATGCTCTTGAAAAAGACAAACTTGTCATAACACCATTGGCATATATTAGGGGAAGAAGCCTTTCAAATATTTTCTTTATCGTTGACGAGGCACAGAATCTTACGCCGCACGAAGTAAAAACCATTATTACCAGGGCGGGGGAGAACACAAAGATTATTTTTACCGGCGATGTTTTTCAGATCGACACCCCATACCTTGATTCGGAAAGTAACGGCTTGTCTGTGCTGATCGATAAAATCAAGCATCATCCGATATATGCCCACGTACAGCTCGAAAAGGGGGAGCGTTCAGAACTGGCAAATCTGGCGGGCGAGTTGTTGTAATTTATGGATCTGTTTTACCGGGAATTTGGCTGCGGGCCGCCTGTGATCATGATCCACGGGCTGCTCGGCATGTCGGACAATTACATACCGGCAGCAAAAAAACTTGCTGAGAACCACAGGCTTATTTTACCCGATCTGCGTAACCATGGTAACTCTCCGCATCACGAAGAATTCAACCTGGAAGTACTGACCGGCGATATTATTGAATTAGTTCACAAACTAAAATTTGATTCAGCGGTAATTATCGGCCATTCGCTGGGCGGAAGGATCGCCATTTCGGCGGTGCTGAAATACCCGGAATTATTCAGCAGGCTGATAGTGGAAGATATTGCTCCCCGCAGGTATACGGGGAATAAAAGTATTATGAATCTTATTAGTAGCATGAACCGGCTGGATTTAACAGATAAAAAATCTTTCGGGGAAATTGATGACTGGCTTAAGTCATTTGTTCCGGATGTAAAGAAGCGCCAGTTGGTTCTGAAAAATATTGCCAAAAACAAGGATGGTGAATATGTATGGAAATTAAACCTGGATGCTATCACTAAAAATATGGAATCGCTGATGATCCCTGTTTTTGAGAATGTGAAATTTACAAAACCGGTCTTGTTCTTAAAAGGCGGATTGTCTCGTCTGATCAGGGAGGAGGACCATAATCTGATTTATAAATACTTTCCTGCCGCAAAGATTGATATTATTCCAAATACCGGACACTGGGTACATGCCGAAGAACCTGCTTTGTTTCTGGAAAAAGTTCAGGCTTTTCTTCGTGCTTAGCTTTTCTTTTTCCAGCGCAAGGTTTTTATTAAGTGATCTATATCTGCTTTGATGAAATCTATAACAGGAGAAAGAGAATCGTTATTTGGCATGATGTTGAAATATAATGCCCCCCTCAAAAAATTTGTAGTGCTGTCGGTTACACAAAACTGATACGTAGAAGCAACTCCGGAGCCTGTAATGTCATAGATCAGACCATACTTCTGGTTTTTATCATCACTGATAATAATGGGTTCAATATTGTCGGCTTTGGCAATATGCTTGTTGGCAAAAGTTCGGGCATCTTCAAAATACTGGTATAAGAGACTATCGCTGGTTACGGGTTTATAGCTGATATGCAGCGTGCCCTTAAAGGAAGGAAAATCCAGGTTCATCCAATAAGGTTCAGCATTCTTATTGACATCAGGTTGAATAACAGAATATGCAGGAAATTCAAAACTGTAAGGAAAAACAGTATCAAAAGTTTTATAGCTTTTTTCGGGCAGGGCAATTCTGAAATATCCCCTGGGCTTGGGAATATAGTCGTTGCCATTGCATGATATTAAAAATATCAAGGCAGTGAGAATAAAAAATGCAAGCAACGGCCTATTCTTCATAATCTTCTTCTTTCAGAGTGTTAATAGTAACTTTTACTTTTTTTATACGCCGGATATCCGAGGATAAAATTTTAAATGTCAGGTCTTTTATTTCGATGGAATCATTTTTCTGCGGTATCTTGCCGGTGATCTCAAGTATCAATCCGGCAACAGATTCCGATTCGCCTTTTATGTCATTGAAAAATTCGTCGCTGAAATTAATTTTTTTTGCCAGGTCATTCAGAGAAGTCTTCCCGTCGAAAATATAATTATAATCATCGAGTTTCGAAAAATTCACGTCTTCCGATTCCTCATCATATTCATCGCTGATCTCGCCGACAATTTCTTCGATGATATCTTCCATGGTTACAATACCTGATGTGCCGCCATATTCATCAACCACAACCGCCATGTGGATCTTTTTCTCTTTGAATTCGTTGAGTAGGTCATTGATTTTTTTGTTTTCCGGCACATAAAAAGGAGGGCGGATGAGTGCTTGCCATTCAAAGGACGCCTCGCTGTTGATATATTGCAAAAGGTCTTTGATGTACAAAATGCCGGCAATATGATCAAAAGTCTTTTTGTAAACAGGAATTCTTGAAAATCCCGCATTCTGAATAAATTTGATCAACTGCTGGAAATTTATATGATACTCAACAGCGACAACATCAATGCGGGGTTTCATTACTTGTGATACTTCGATATCGGCAAATTTCACAATACCTTTCAGGATTTTTTGTTCCTGTTGTTCGGTTTTCTCGTCCGAGGTAATTTCAATGGCATCTGAAAGGTCATCGAAAGATACTGCTTGTTTTTTCTTGGCAAGTTTTTTTTCAATGACACCCGTTGACCTTACCATAAAAAAGCTTAGAGGGATGAATATCCTAGATAAAAATTTCATGGGCGGTGCCATGAATTTTGCAAATTTCACGGGGTTCTGACTTGCATAAATTTTGGGCAGCATCTCGCCAAACAGTAGTATCAATGCTGTTACCACTACAAATTCAATAAGAAAACTTAAAACATAATGTCCTGTAAGGTCGAAAAGATTAATAGTTATATAAGTCGAAATGATGACAATGGAAACATTGATAAAATTGTTTGAGATCAATATGGTTGCCAAAAGTTTTTGAGGCTCTTTGATAAGCTGGATGATAAGTTGGTAATTCTGATTTTTTTTATTTTTCAGTTCATCGAGCTGTTTTGAATCCAGAGAGAAAAATGCCATCTCTGACCCGGATACCAACGCACTGCACATCAATAGAAGAATCAGAAAAACAAAACCTGTAATCAAACCTGCTGTTATGGGTTTGAATAGTGTTTCCAGGATAACAAAATATATGACGATCAAATCCATTGCGGATTTTCAGGGATTATGTTTGTTTAGAAGGGCAGATCGTCCTCTACAGGCGCGATAGGCGTTGAGTCTGCCGTGTCGGGAGTGTTGTCATGAGGGGTGTCGGCATCTCTTTTGCCACCCAGCATCGTCATGTTTTCGGTTTCTATTTCGGTGATGTACCTTGTTTGACCGTCCTTTTCGTAGCTTCTGGTTTTTATTTTACCTTCAATATAAACCAATTGCCCTTTTTTCAGGTATTTTTCAGCCACATCAGCCAGGCCTCTGCGGACAACAATATTGTGCCATTCCGTGGCATCGGTTTTTACACCGTCTTTGTTTTTATAGGTTTCGGTGGTCGCCAGCGAGAATTTGGCCACTTTATTGGGTTTGTTTGGGT
>CAZMPB010000194.1:0-5711 GCA_964567775.1 uncultured Bacteroidales bacterium | reverse complement strand
TCCGGATGAACTAATAGATACTTCGCTGCCAGCCGCATTCTGGATTTTCAAACCGTTTGAATCGAGAGTGACTTTATTACTGTTTAAATCTTCAAGTTTGATCCCGCTTGTGTCGAGGGTTATTTTATTCCCGTTCTGGTCTTCAATTAATATTCCCTGTTGATTTTCGCTGATATTGATTTTGTTTTCGTTCTGGGTTTGCAGAAGAATACTTCTGTTCGCATCATCGAACTCCAGTTTCATTTGTCCGCGGGTATAAATGCCTTTGATATTATTTATGTCCTCCGCAGCTATCGGAGCCGGAAGCGCACTGCTGTTAAGCATCCCGAGAATCACTGCGTTATTCGGGTCATCATCAATAAATCCGACTATGACCTCATCGTCAATTTCGGGACGGAAATAGGTACCGCGCCCGTTGCCCGCATCCAGTGTGGCAACTCTTGCCCAGAAAGTGTTATCGCCTTCGGTGATGATGGGCAATTTGATAAGTACCCTGTGTTCACTCAGCGGGTCGTCCTGAAGCTGGATGACCTTGCCGGTCTGTAACCCGTTAACAGCGGGAAACAGCCCCTTAGCCTGACAGTCAGTGATGTTGTCGTATTTTTCTGCAAATGTTGTGCTGTTAAGGCCAAACTGGATATCTGTCTCCCACAACCCTCCGTTTATGGAATGGCACACTCCTGAAACGAGGGCCTTGCCGTTGAATCTTTGGCCTACGCCGCTGAGTTCGATGATTTCCCCCGGTTGAATCTCAGCAATACCGAAGGATTTTACCCTTCCGTTGATTCTCGATAAATTATTTTTCTGTATATACGAATCGGCGAGTTTGCTGATCTCGCTTTCTTCCTTTAAAGAAGTGTTGATGTTGATATTAAACTGTTCCTGTCCGAGTGTTTCGGCAATATCTGCGGCGGTCAGGTTTCCCTGTTGTATTTCATTGATATCGGCGGTTTGCTGAACCTCTCTTATTTCCTGATCCTGGAAGTTCCATGATGTGGCCTTATAGGTGCTGAAAGAGGTACGTCCGTCCATTTCAGCTTCGAATTCGAGCATGTCGGAGCCGTATTGCAAAGTCAGGACAGCATCAGCAGAAAGATCAGGTTTTTTTACCACTATCTTATCATCGTGGGTATACACAAGCTGTGCATTTGCCTCGGCGCGCATATTGATGAAATCCCAGTCGCTGCTGTTGAATTGCATAACCGATTCGTGGTTCACATTGGTAGCATCTACTTCTTTACGAAGACCATATTTGTCAATGATTTCTTCAATGATCTCGCTGTCGGTTTTTTGGTTGAATACGTTGTTGTTTCTTACCAGAGAGCTTTTGTAAGCTTTGTTTTTTAAAGTAACGGTCAGATAAGAACCTTGCTGTTCGAGAATTTTGATGCCGTGTTTTACAATGACACCTTTGAAAATGCTTGTGTTTTCGCCATGATAACCTGCCAGTATCTCAACATTTTTTCCGATTATAAAATCTTCGGTATTGCTTATTTCAAAGTCCTGTGCAGAAACACTTCCGTCCAGTAATCTGATTTCCGCATGGGAGATTTTATTATACTCCTTGATGATGGAAATGCTCATGATCTGATACGATGAGTTTATTTCCACCTCTTCGACAAAAATTTTGAAGCTAACCACTTCGCCGGACTGAATAATATAATGGGATGGAACTACAGGCATAGTTATTTGCTTAATGGGGGAAAATAAATTTCAGCCCCTGTTTTAAGTTTGCGAAAATTATTCAGGTTGTTTTTTTTAGCAACATCAATATAATAATCGTTTTTCTTATAAATCCTGTTTGCTGCGGAAATCAACTGTTCGTTTTGTTTCATCACCCTTTTATGCGTAATATCCGGCGAACACGGGCTGTTGATCATCTGGCTCAGGTCAGGGTTCAGTGTACTGACGAAAGTGCATTTTACTTTTGCCCTCAGGGGTTTGCCGCTGGGAGAAAAAAGATTGTAGGTAATGTTGGCGTCGAGAAGCACGCATTTGAGCAAGACGGCGCCGTATTTGATCATTACATTCGGCGCATTATGTTCTTCCGACTTATAATGATAAACCACGTTCAGGAATTTTTCCACATCAGCAGCCACATCAATCACTTTTTCGCCGGTAGCTCCTGTCCCGTCTATTACAAATTCAATATTGAAATTCTGAGGTTTGATACTTACAAATTTGATATCGCTCGAAGTGGTGCCGGGCGCCTGCTTATTTTCTGTCTGAACACTAAGACTTAAGGATAGTGAGCTTGGATTGAACATCACGGTGTATTCGCCGGCATCCGTATCCTCCTGGGTAAAAGAGTTGTCCTTAAACGCCTTGAATGTAAGTTTGGTTAGTTTTCCGGGAAATATGTCGTCAATAATGCTCATCGTTCGTTTTTGTTTTTACTTATTTTAACAAGCTCGTCAATTATTTTTTGAATTCTGAGGCTTTCCTCAGTTGATGTAACTACTTGCCGGGGCTGCTGCTCGTTGGTGATTTCGGCACGAATGACCAATTCGTTGATTTGGACAGGCATAAACTAATAGTTTTATTTTTCAAATAATATTGATCTGTTTTGAGTATTTATAGGCAAGTTCAAGAGTTTCAACCACCACGGAATTATCCTGGGCTTTCAGGTCGGTTACCTGTATTTTTACAGGATAAGCGGAATAAAAAATCCAGTTTTTAACCGGTAAATGCATTTCGTTAAGCAGTGATACGATGACCGTGCAGGGCCTGAATTCAAGATTATAGATCGCATCTTCGGCCCATTTGGTCAGCACTGAGGGCAGGGGAGACAAGGCCCTTTTAAGCACTAAATTCGAAAATTTTGCTTTTACCGGCAATTTGTGGGTATACCTGTTTTCCCCGCCTTCAGCAAGTTCCTCAACAGTCAGTTCTGCATTTAATCCGGTAACTTCATGGAAACGCGAATCTATTTCAGCAGCGCCGAACAGCTCAATAAAAGTTACTTTAAAGTGAATCCCTACAAGGGGATACCTTTCAAAAAATGCCATTGCCGAATACTTATGAACGTTCTACCGTGATACCTTCGTGGGCGATTTCCAATGTTTCAATAGAAACTTCATTTCCTGTTGCTTTTAAAGACCCGCCGTCCACTTTTACCGGAAAAGCATTGCGTACTTTCCATGTGATAACAGGTTCATGTTTTTCATTCAGCAGCGAAATGATGATGTCTCTGCGTTCGATGGTATTCAACTGATGTGTATTCCACCAGTCAAAAAATTGGTTGTCGCCCTGCATAGCGCCGCGCTTCAGGGTAATGTTTCCGTACTTTTGCAGTCCCGGCATTTTTACTGTTGAATAATCAGGGCTGAGGCCATCGCGGTATTCGATAACCTGTGTTTCTACATTCAGGCCGGAAACTTCTGAAAAACTGATGTTGGTACCGCCCCATTCTACTCTGAAATGAAATACGGGTAATGGATATTTTGTTGCCATATTAATGCTGTTTTTTAATTATTATTTATTGTTTTTTTTAACGGCCTCCCTGAATTTTTCAGGGAGGCATTGATTTTATTCAATATTAAGATTCCTGTAGTTTATGTGAGAAACGCAATACGATGAATTCGGCAGGCCTTACAGCAGCCATGCCTATCTCAATGATCATGCGGCCTTCAAGAACATCCTGTGCGGTCATTGTCAGGCCGAGTCCTACATTCACATAGTAGGCATGTTCTGGTTTTGCCCCTGCCAGTGCGCCTCTTTTCCACAGGTTGTTGAGGAAGTTGTCTAACTGTCCCCGTACTTTCGTCCAGGTATTTGCATCATTGGGTTCAAAAACAGCCCAGCCGGTAGATTTTTTGGAGCTTTCTTCCACAAAGTTGAAGAAACGGCGAACAGGAACATAGCGCCATTCGTTGTCGTTGCCTGCCAGTGTGCGCGAGCCCCATACCAGAATGCCTTTTCCGGTAAACGGACGGATGGCATTTATCGATTTTCCTGCATTCGGGTCGACATTCATATTTTCCTGTATAGCATCATTAATAAATTCCGAAACACCATTTACTGAATTTATGCTGACGTTAGCCGGGGCTTTCCATACACCACGGTCGCGGTCGACGGTAGAATAGATACCTGCAATAGCCCCGCTCGGTGGTAGTAATGTTGCTTTGGTGTTCAGAACACTTAAAATGTTATTATAGAACGGAATATAGGGAATGATGGCCTTTTCGTATGTTTCTTCATATCCTTTACCCGTTTGCTGAATCAGTGAAAAACTATTTTTTATTGCATTAAAAACATCGGTTTCTGTTTTCTTTGTTAAGGGGTCGGTTGTCGGAACATCATATGATACAAATTTGAAGCTATCACTTAAAAATTTAGTTTTATAGGTGTTATAATTATCTTCATTCATAAAAACAAGTTTATCAAGGATTTTTGAATCAATGATATTTGTTTTAACAATACTTACAGCAGATGCTAGAAATTCGCTGTTTGTAATAGGGCCTGTTTTTATATCAGAATCCAAATTAACAATTAATTTACCGTCTAATTGCTCTAATAATTGCCATAACCTTTCATTCTTATCATCAGGGTCAGTTAATTTTTTAAACTCATTTTCGTTCAACCATGACGTAAGGGGATCGGCAGCAAATTCGCTTTTAATTTTATCATTATCTTTAATAACACTTTCAAGAGACTCTATACGGATTATGATGCTTGTCCCTTTTTCGTCAACATCAGTGGGAGCCAGTTTACTTTTAATTGAGAATACAGAATTGACATCCCTGAAGCGGAAACTCTTCGAATATACTGTTGAAAGATGTGGATGATAAACAGCGCCATATTTCAGGTTGTTCATCCCAACACTATTTCTAAATGATTCCATATCTTCAGAAAGTGAAGTATCTTCTCTTATATCCAGAATTGCAAACCGGTCGCCAAGTTCGGCGCACTGTTGAAGGGCAAGCTGTTGTAAAGAGCTAAGCTGACTTATTTCAAGCCCCACGGCATCAGGAAATAAGATCAGTGTTGGTTCATCATATTTTTTCAATGCGTCAAGGCCACCTGTAAATCTTTTATTATCCGCAAAAAGTGTTGCTTCCGTTTCACTGTAAATGCCTACAGATATGATATAACATGCGCCGCCGCCATTATCATAAAACAAACGCATACTGTCGTACAGTACGAATTTGCTGTTGGATAAAGTGCAATTATCAACAACAGGCATATTTGCGCTGTCCAATTCAATTTTATTCGGAGTATAACTGGGCCCTTGTCCGAAATATTGTTCGTATTCCAGTAAACTGCTGATACGGGTTGGTTTTTCTTTCAGGTCGCCGTCGATAATTTTTTTAGCCTGGGCTGTAAACCCGATAAATGCCGGGATAGCAGTTTCAACTTCGGCTACTGATGGTGGGAATTTTACGATTTCTTCCACATAAACTCCCGGGGTCTTGTAAGATGTTGCCATAATTTTGTTGTTTGGGTTTTTGTTATAAGACTTATTTATTTTTTATTTATCGTTTTTGAAAATTTCACATAGTTATTACTATTGGCAATCGTCCAGTCGGTATCAAAAGGTAATTTCAGTATTTTTATCACAGCAATACACCCTTGAAATTCATCAGAGGTATCGGCAAAAAAATTTGTTGATGAACTTCCGATCTGCAAGGTATAAAAACCAATTTGCTGATTTCTCATATCAATGCTGCATGTAAAGTATCCGTCATCATCTTTTTTTGAAGTATTCGTAT
>CAZMPB010000193.1:0-5729 GCA_964567775.1 uncultured Bacteroidales bacterium | reverse complement strand
TTTTTATAACTCTTTACACTATAGACCTCATTTCCCCATCGGTTGAGAACGATAAGCTCGTTCTCCGGATAGAGTTCAATATGGTTGATTATCCACAGGTCGTTGATGCCATTGTTGTTTGGCGTAAAAACATTATTTAGCTTTAGGGGAACCTCCGCATCCTGGCCTATCTGGGTTGTAAGTGACTTGGTACATCCGATAGCATCTGTAACAGTAACGGAATTTTCTCCGGAATTAAGACCTGTGGCATGTGCCGTTTGTGAACCGTTTGACCATAAATAGGCATATGGTGATACGCCTCCTTCCACACTGATTGTCATCTCTCCGTCTCTCCCAAAGCAGTTGGCATTGATTTGTGAAACC
The DNA here is from genome assembly GCA_964567775.1 of uncultured Bacteroidales bacterium. GTDB lineage: Bacteria > Bacteroidota > Bacteroidia > Bacteroidales > CAIWKO01 > CAIWKO01. Next base: position 5,366 of record CAZMPB010000193.1, on the reverse strand, counting down.
GAGTCAATGGTGATCTCACTATTCATCAGTATAGTGAATGTTGTCGTTGCAGAGCATCCGGTAACAGAATCGGTGACAGTGATATTGTATGAGCCTGACGGCATGCCCGTAAACACGTTAGATGTCTGGGCGCTATCTCCATTGAGAGAATAATAATAATTTCCGGTACCCCCGGTTGTTGTTACGGTGATTGTGCCATCAGCAACATCAAAGCAGATCTTTTGGGTTCCATCAGCTGTGACCGTGATATCTGATATGGTAACCGTCTGGTCACAGGTAGATGTGTTGCCCGAGCTATCAGTTGCTGTCCATGTGACAATCGTGGTGCCATACGGATAGGTTCCCGGGGCATTATTGGAGATCGTGTATCCCCCGCAGTTGTCTGTTGCAGTGGCATAACCTAAATTTATCTGGTAAAAACAGGTGATGATATCAGGAGGACAGATTATTATCGGTGCCTCGTTATCATTGATGGTAACGGAAAATTCACAGGTATCTGTACCGCAGCTATTCGTTGCAATGAGGATTACCTGAGTCGTTCCTTTATTAAAACTTGAATTACTGCCTGTCCCGCTGCCACTTCCCGTGGTTGCCCCTAAAAATGTATATGTCACAGCAGGAACAGGAGTCCCTGTTATGCTCACATTGTAATTTACTATGGCTGCACACTGGCCGCTATCGGTATTTTGTGTAATATCTTGCGGACAGACTGAGAAAAAAGGTGGGCTGTTTACCGTTATCGTTCCTGTTGCTGTTACTGTTCCGCAACCGCCTGTTAATGGGATGGTATAATTAAAGGTCCCTGAGGCTGTTGGGGTTCCACTAATCGTAATCGTATTGGATGCCCATACTGCGGATACGCCGCCGGGTAATCCTATGGCTGCGCCTATGCCTGTCACTGATGTTGTCGTATGTGTTATAGCTGTCAGGGCTGTGCCTATACACAACGTAGGGGAAGACGATGCCGCCGTTACGTTCATATTGGGTGTGACCGTGATCGTGCCTGTCGTCGATGCTGTTCCACAACCACCGGTCAAGGCGACCGTGTAAGTAAATGTTCCGGTCACTGTTGGTTCACCGCTTATATTTACAACATTGGATGCCCAGTTGGCGGTTACCCCCGAAGGAAATCCTGTGATTGTTGCGCCCGTGGCGCCTGTGGTAGAATAGGTGGTAGTTGTGATCGCGGTGTTGAAACATAAGGTTTGGGAACCACCGCCGGTCAAGGTGATGGTATTATATGGTGTTACCGTGATAGTGCCAGTGGCGGTTATTGTACCGCAGCCTCCCGTTAAAGTAACCGTATATGTAAAGGCTCCGGATACTGTAGGAGTCCCACTAATCGTTACCACATTCGATGCCCAGTTACCTGTTACACCGGTGGGCAACCCGGTGACAATAGCTCCTGTAGCTCCTGTGGTGGTATAGGTGATATTTGTGATCACGGTGTTGATACATTTGGTTTGGGCGCCCCCAGAGGCCAATGTGATAGTATTATTGGGTTTTACCCTTATAGTACCGGTTGTCGATACAATGCCGCATCCGCCTGTTAAAGCGATGGTATAAGTAAAGGTGCCTGTAACGGATGGCGTTCCGCTGATGGTTACGGCATTGGCCGCCCAGGAGCCGGTCACACCTGCCGGTAAGCCGGTGACTGTAGCCCCAGTCGCCCCTGTAGTGGTATAGGTGATATTCGTGAGTGCAGTGTTGATACATAAAGTCTGGGCATTGGTTCCTGCGGCAGAAGAAAGGGTGATCGAATTGTTCGGAGCTACGGTGATAGTAATGGAATCCGTACGCGGAACGATCTTTGCGAATGAAATATCATCTAGGGCAAAATCATTACCTGAGGCAATAATGTTCTGGTTTACAATGCATATAGTGGCTGTAGTAGCTGGGCCGGAATTCCATATAACATAAAACTCCTTCCATACACAGGCGTTAATACTTGCATTAAAAATACTTCCAACCAAAGCACCATTAATTGAAAATTGCAGCCGGGCCGGATTTCCAGTGGAAATAGTTGCCAGCCAGGTAGAAAAAGCATAATCCGTATTTGGCGCTACGTTAACGGTTTGGCAATATACACTGGTGTTGGGTATAGGAGAACCATTTAAACACATCATCATTTCGTCATTATTGAAAATCGTGTGGTCATAACAATTAACCATTCCGATATTCCACAAATGAGGATTATCAAGAACATTGTATTGACCTTCGGTCGTATTTGGGTAGGCATAGTTATAGCTGGAAGAAAAACCGGTATTGCCAGAACTGAAATTTCCATTTACGATTAAATTACTGTCAATAGCCAGGTATGTCACCGTATAAGTTGTCGTACTTGCAGGCGTTGCAATAACAGGATTCCCTCCTGTGGTATCCAGCCCGGTTACCGGGCTCCAGTTACAAGCCAACCCCGACAAAACGGTAATTGTTGACGACATCCCGGCGCAAAGAGTATCTTCCGTTGCGAAAAGTCCGCTTGTCTGAGCTTTTACACCATTATTAAGACAGAAAATCAAAAGGAAAAACAAGGTAATTCTTATAAATTTCATAAGCTAATATTTTAATAAAATTATCCAATAATAAAATTAGCCCCAAATATAAATCAAAAATACGACTATGTCAAGAAAAAATACTTATTTATGTTTTTTTTTGTATTGCTTATCTTGTATTTATATGTGTATTAACACACTATAATTAATTTTAATAAAACGTATTCGTAATTGTTTTAAATACGATTGGAGAAATATTAGATCAATGAAATAAATTTATAAATCTGTTTGTTTTCACCATTCTCTTTTTTTTGAAATCAGAAAAACAATATTGTTCTGTCGTATTATTAAAGAATATTTTTTCCCATCAAAATTAGTATTACTTTTATACCTGTTAAATAAAATCAAGGTGTATCATGCCCGGGAGATTATGAAAAGAAATTTACAAATATCTTTCGTGATCTTTATACTGACCATGTACGTCGTGCAAACGTCCTATGCTTCCGCAAATCCTCCGGATAAGAAACTTATTTCTCCCGGAGATACAAAGAGAAATATTTACCACATCGGACTGAACATAGGAATGACCTCTTATTATGGCGATCTGGTAAACAATAATCTTAAAGCCCCATTTTATTACAAGTATGGTTTACAGGTGAATGCCGAACGCGATATCTTTAACTCCACCAGGCTTTGTGTGAATTTCTTTGGCGGGAACATTCTCGGGGATGAAAAAACTGAAAAAAGAAACCTGAATTTCAAAACTTTTGTGGTCGCGCCCCAATTGGGATTGTCTTTCAATTTTTTGCATTGGGCCAACAGGGGCCGGTTGCGCGAACATTTTGCCATGTATCTTTTTGCCGGGGCGGAAGCACTTTTCTTTAGCGCTGCTGGTGACCTGAAGAATGCATCAGGTGGAGCATATTATTATTGGGACGATGGCACCATCCGTAATGTTCCGGCGACCTCTGGCGATCAGAGTAATTCATCCATAATAAAAAGGGATTTTAAATACGAAACCAACTACCGCCACATCGATATCGATGATGTTGGTAATGTCCCGCAGTGCGGATTCAGTATTCCTATTGGATTATCCGCAGAGGTAAAGTTTAAAAGTGGTGTCGCCATCAGGGCAGGGGCGGTGTATCATAATACATTCAGCGATTATCTTGACAATATTACGGCAAACAGTGTCGGCAACCGCAAGGGAAATAGCGCCACCGACAAATTTCTATTCACTTATGCAGGTGTTTTTTATACATTGCCAACATATCCAAAAAGGTCTGCCTGTGGCACCATTAAAATGAATTCAAAAAGTACTATTAAAAAAAGAAACAGAAAGTTCACTAAAGATTAAAATCAAGAAAATATGAATAAACTTAAGTACATCTTATTGATCGCCTGCTTTACTGTCTTAACCAACAGTGTGTCTTCCCAGGGAGTGCTTATTCCTACTGACAGCTCGCAGGCTGATTTTCTTAAAGCATACAAGCTTGTACTCGAAAAATCTGATAAGGATTATCATTTAACGGGCACAGTGGACAGCATATTGTTTCCCAAATATGGCGAGTTTTCCGTATACTGGGCGGGAACAGGAGCCGATAAGGGAAATTTTGTCCTTCCGGAATCTGTTCCTTTGCCTTATTCATCCGTCACCGCAACAAATTATTTCTCCCCTTATAACTGGGCAGGAAGCAACCACTATTCCCTTCAATTTAAAAGGTCACAGAAACCGATAGCCTTGTTCAAAAGTTCCATCCTCCGAAACAACCTGACCATTACATGGGCAAGTTTGTATTTTAAGAATGCCTTTGATACTTATTTGTACGATGACATGTATTACTTTGTAAATGAACAGACCTTTGATAATAATTTTCTTTCAGATGATACCCGTTTGCTGATCTTTCCAAGTTTTGTTATTGAAGGAAATAACTCAATCTTGTGGATGGACAGCGTGTTAACTGTTTCACCCCATATGAAGGCAAAGATCGACACCTTCCTGAGCAAAGGCGGGACCATCTATGCCGAAGGTAATGCGGTCTATCTGATCGAAAAGCTTGGTTTTCTTGATCCTGGCGCGGTCGATTTCAATCATTTTGCCTGGGCAAATCCCAATACCAACCTTATAGATATCGATATTACCAGCGCCGCCAATCCCATTTCGTTTACAACCGATGCCACGGGGAATCATCTTTTTGCAGCTTCAGTTCCGACTGTAAATACTGGAAGTGCTGAAGTTGTGGCACGCCTTTCATCCAATTCAGCACCGGCGGTCTTTGTGTTAAAAGATGCTCAGGCCGGCGGCGGCAGAATAATCTGCAATCTTGGTATGCCTACTATTGGCGGATGCAGCGATGTGCTTGGCGGAAGCAGGCAATTGCAATGGACCTTCAATACATTACTGTATTCTTTTTCAAACAGCGTAGACGTTACCCGTTCGGTATTTAACGATCTTCCTAACGGTATTGTGGCAGGGAAGAATGCTATTCCCTACGACAAGGCAGATACTTTTGAGGTACGCGTTAAAGTCCGCAATCTTTCTTCAGTACCCGTTGCTAACGCAAAGGTGAAAGAAAAGATCAGTGACTATTTTTCTTTTGTCGATGTGGGGACCCTTCCCTCCGGAATTAGTTATACTATCAGTGGAAATGATCTTGAATTTAGCTGTGCCAACCTGCCTGCGGCTTCAGAAAATACCATTGTTTACCGCCTGCAGACACCTCCATTGACTTCACAGATCCATGAAGATATTGATAATTATATTGCCTGGGATAATTATATCAACACCTCTCTGAATTCCACAGAGTATGCCGATAATGAAGGAAAGCACGGTTATAATAAGTTCAAAGCTTACGCGGATGTCATGTTTAG
>CAZMPB010000192.1:0-5742 GCA_964567775.1 uncultured Bacteroidales bacterium | reverse complement strand
AAAACACTCCCGAAAAAGGATACCTAAGTGAAAAATATTCATGCGTTTGCCCTAAAAATAATAAATGGTTGCTTTGGTACGTCAAATTAGATACTTTTGTTCGGCCTAATCTTTACAAAAATAGAGAAAAAATTTGTTTTGAGCAATTTAATAAAAAATCTTTTTTCGGAATTCATACTTGCGCTTGCCCCTATGGAAGATGTAACGGATACATCATTCCGTAAAATCTGCAAATCTTATGGCGCCGACCTGGTTTTTACGGAATTTGTGGCTGCCGACGGGCTGCTTCGTAATGCCGAAAAAAGCAAAAAAAAACTAAAATTCGATGAAAACGAAAGGCCAATAGGAATACAGTTGTTTGGAAATAATGCGGATTCTATTGTCGCGGCAGCCCGTATTGCCGAAGAAGCAGATCCTGATTTTATTGACCTTAATTTTGGATGCCCTGTCAGAAAAATTGTTGACAAGGGCGGAGGAGCTGCATTATTAAAAGACATTCCGAAAATGATCACTATAACTTCCGAAGTCATAAAAAATACCCGGAAACCTGTATTTGTAAAAACCCGCCTGGGCTGGGATGAAAAAAGCATTGTGATCATGGAAGTGGCCGAACAACTTCAGGATGCCGGGGTCAGCGCCCTTACCATCCACGGACGGACAAAATCGCAGATGTACAAGGGTAAAGCCGACTGGACAATGATCGGGGAAGTAAAAAATAATCCACGGATAACGATTCCCGTTATAGGCAATGGCGATGTGGATTCGCCGCAGTTTGCGCAGGAGATGAAAAACCGTTATGGGGTGAACGGCGTCATGATAGGCCGGGCAGCCATCGGAAATCCCTGGATATTCAAAGATATTAAAGAATACCTGAATTCTGGCAAGGCGCCAACTCCGCCGTTGATCAGCGAGAGGATCGAAATGGTTACCGGGCATTTATTAAGTTCTGTAAATAATAAAGGTGAGCGGACGGCCATATTGGAAATGCGGAAACATTACAGTTCCATTTTCAGAGCATTGGAAAATTTTAAACAGTTTCGTACGAAGCTTGTAAGCACGAACACGCTTGAAGAAACCTTATCGGTATTAGAAGAAATCGCGGAACATTACAGATAGACTGATGTTTTGAGTTTCATTTTTTTTCCGTCCTCAGGCAGATATGCATCTCTGTAGTGGCTTATTTTGTCCAATTTTATTTGTGCAAGCGGAGCAAACTGCTTTTCAGCAGCCCGTTTTCGAAAAGGTCGGTTACGTCCATACCGCTGTTTAAAAAGATAGTCTGAAGGTTCAGGCTTTGTGCCGGGGGCAGGTTTTGTTCCGAGTCGTCAATAAAAAGTGTTTCTTCGGGTTTAAGATGATTTTCTTCTAAAATCAGATTGAAAAATTTCTTGTCCGGCTTACGCATTCCCAGCTCAAAAGACAAATAGACTTTTTCAAACAAACCGGAAAGATCGGAATATCCGAATTTTTCTTTCAGTTCTTTGATATATTGTTCATAATGAAGGATGTTTGTATTGCTCATCAGTATGGTGCCGTAGTTTTTCCGGACCTTTTCCAGCATACGTACCCTATGTTCGGGTATGCCTAACAAAATGGCGTTCCAGGCGTCATCAATCATTTTGGTGGTAGTATCCGGAGGAAAAAATTTCATCAGTTCGCTTCTGAATTCATCGGCCCTGATAGTTCCATTATCAATTTTGTCAAATATTTCAGCCTGGCTTGCCTGCGAATATATTTTGTCGAAATTGTCGTAGCCCAGCTTAATAAAGGCGTTGATGCTTCTCCAGTAGTCGATGTCTATGATGACCCCGCCGAAATCGAAAATGATGTTTTTAATAATTTTGTCAGACATTAATTTTTTTTTGGATTTTTAAGTGCAAAGATGTAATTTTGCCGCCACAAAACCAAACAATTTGCAGCATTTGCAAAAGGTCCTATAGCTCAGTTGGTTAGAGCACCTGACTCATAATCAGGTGGTCCCTGGTTCAAGTCCAGGTGGGACCACGCCGAACAAATGAAAGCCCACAGAAATGTGGGCTTTCATCGCTTATAAGCCAATAATATCAAGCATTACAAAAACCTACGAAAATGACTAAAAAAGCATCTGGTACTGCCTCAATTACTGCCCAGACGTTTTTGAGCAAGATAAAGCCAAAATTATCAGATAGTTATATTTCAAAAGATGGAAAAAGAGCAATTTACCTGCACGTGTTTGTCCAGGGGAAAAGAGTGAAGTTGAACACCGGTATATCTATTGAGCCTAAGTACTGGAGCACAGAAAAGAAAGAAGTGTCTGAGGCACATTCGAAAGCCAGAGAGATAAACGCCATTCTGATTAATTGCATCAGCGCGGTAAATGATATCCTGATAAACTATTCCCTTGAGAAAAAAGAACTCTCGCCTGATCGCTTGAGGGCTGCCTATGAGATCCCTGCAAAAAAGATTGATTTCTGGGCATGGATGGAGGATACAATAAGAAAAAGAAAAGGAGCGCTGGCACCAACAACTGTTACTATGCAGCTAAGCATTATTACGAAACTTCAGCAGTTTAAAAAGAAACTATCATTTTCAGAAATTGATAAACGGTTTATTTCTGATGTAGAACTGTTTTGTAAAACAAAGCTCAAAAACAATCAGAATACCATACATAAAACATTGAAAACCATTAAAACTTATGTGAAGATTGCTGTAGATAACGACCTGATTAAGAAAAATCCGTTTGCGGATTATTCTATAAAAAAGTCGCATGTTAATCGCGTAATACTTACGGAGGAAGAAATAAAAAAACTTATCAAAGTTTTTAAAAAACAGTGGGGAACAAAAAACCAATTGAAGGCGCTGCAAATGTTTTTGTTCTCGTATATGGCCTGCGGAATGCGTATTTCTGATGTTAAGGCCCTGGAATGGAAAAATATTTATAAAAAAGAACTGATCACGTTTGCCCCAAAGAAAAGCAGTAATGTTTCCGGGAAGGTTATAAGCATTCCTTTGAGTAAATCTGCATATAAAATTGCCAGATTTGGCAATGAACAGAAATTATCAGGTAAAATATTTGATAAGCTCACAGAGCAAAGTATCAACAGATTTTTAAAAGAAATCTGTATTGTTCAGGAAATAAATAAGAATATAAGCTTTCATAGCGCCCGGCATTCTTTTGCCACCATATTTCTGGAACACAATCCCGGAGATATTGCCACACTTAAAGAGTTAATGGGACATTCGCGGATTGAACAAACAATGGTTTATGTTCATGTTGACGAACGCCTTAAGCGTGAGAGGATTCAATATATGAATAACATTTATTAGCGGCTCAGCGCATCCATTTCAGCAATGGATATATCTTCGTTTCTTACCGAGAAACGTATTTCATCAACCAGGTAATCAACTCCATTAACTCTTTTCCACTGCTCAAATTTCATTAACAGGTCAGAGAGCCTGGGCTTAAATTGAATTGTAACAGGTATTGCATTATTATAAAATCGTATAAAGTCTTTTGCATACATTTTATAAATACCATAATCCCCATCCCATTTAAGGGATAGGTTGGCTTCGGGTATCTTAGTAAGCTGGCCATCATATACATCATTTGTGCCGAGAGGATATACTTTTTCAAAATCACCATCCTGAACAATTATGGGTACCAGAGAAAAATATGAATTCAAAAATAATTCGATGGCTACAAATGTAAATCCAACATTAGCCGTTGATGCAAAATCAGCATCATAATTCAAAAGATAAGAAACAGCATTGCCACGTGCTGGATGTGTATTCATATATTGCATTATTTGCGTTGCTTCCGCCGCAGTGCATCCATAATCAGTAAGGTAAAGAAATGCAAGGTCATAGTATTGATTATTAGGAGATTTTAAGTATATTGAATTGTCCTCATAATAGGTCAACATATTACCTTTTTGCATCCCACGATAAAATAAAAACCTTAATCCACATGTATTTTCTTCGGTTTTATAGGCATTATAAAACCGAAGCGCCTGTTTAATACTTGCAAGATGCCAGGCATACTTTACAAACGAAGTGCCCGGTTTATAATCAACAAAATGAGAACATAAAATCGCTGAAGCTTGAGATGTCCACTCTTTCCCTTCGTTCAATAATTTTTTTTCGAAGTAGTGTTCAAATGCCAATAAATCCCATGTTGACACATGATTAAAATCATCGGCGAAAGACGAACAGACAAACCATTTTTTCTGTAACTGGCCATATGATATTTTATTCTCGAACTGACCAAAAGCATTCGCTGGAAGATCACCCTGATACCATACGTCTGCTATCCTGTCAAAATTGTCAATTTCTTCTTTTGTTTTTACAACCGCAGAATTACCATCATTCGAATCAAATTCCTGAACTAATTTGGAAATTTCTTCACGATCTATCCTTCGTTCCTGTATCCTAATAACACGGTCTGTAATATCCTCATAATCGGTAGAATTAACAATGTCCCTCAAAAAAATCATTTTGGCGCTGCGTGTGTTATGATCGAAGAAAAACCGGAAGAAAAACATGTTTTCAAGCGCACGGACATAATTTTTCACATCTACGTCGGGAACATGATTTCTAAGATTAAAACTAATATCCGGTTGGAGAGCGTATAGATATCTTTTTGTTGTAAGTGTATAATTTCCGTAATCAGGATCACCGTATATCTGCTGAGTCCATGGTCCTTCATTCTTATTATTGAGTCTGTTCAACGTTTGAATATTGTAAACGGTAAGCCGTTTCAGGTCCGGATCCGTTTCAAACTTATTGTTTTCGATAGTGTAGCCTAGTGCAGAAAAAATATTTTTCAAAATCCAGCTATTGTATGGATAAGGCGAAAAAATATTATACGGTAAAAGGTATGTGAGATGATGGGTGTGCGTTTCTGTTTCGTCAATATTGCTTATCAATAAAAACTGATTACCCGTGAGCAAAGGCCGCATGAAACGCTGCAGATCAATATCCCACATATTTATATTACTTGATGTGTTGTAATAAGCATTATTGAAAGCGTTACCCATTGACGAACACATTTCCTCAATCTTTACCGGAAAAATAGCAAAGTTTGTTTCCGGATAAACTTTATTAGGAATATCATCAAAACCATCAATTATAGCCATATCATGAACTATTCCACTTACCGAATCCCTAACCTGTTCCACATGTCCCACATTATGTATCTCGTCCGGAACGAGATCAGCAATTTTTTTACCTTCAGCCAGGTAATTGAAATCACCCCGTCCGATACCCACACTGACTTCAATTTCATCGGGCCGTGCAAATTTTGCAACCATGGTACCAGTCCACAGGACTGATCCTTCAGAAGGATAATGTAATTTAACGGCTAATTCAGCAGGAGGCTGCCGGTAAAAATCAACATTCAACGGAAAATTAAATATTTTTTTTATCTTGTCCGTAGCAGGAAATACCATGTTAAACAACATGGAACCATCTTCGTTATCATCTATCCTGGTGGCAGGATTTTTCAGGACACAATCGATGGTAACATCTTTTGTGTCCAAAAATTCACCTGTTTCGATTATCTCGAATCCAAACATATTATTTTGATGTTACTAACCACTGTGCTTCGGGAGTGCCTTCAACTATGTTGTTGATGATGGTGCCTGTGTTATTATAAGCGTTCAGATACACTTCACGACCACTGGCGCTGATGGCCACATTAACCAGAGCTAAGGTAGCCGGTGAAGTAAGCAACGCAGCAATATCAACTTCTATAGTATTATCATC
>CAZMPB010000191.1:0-5742 GCA_964567775.1 uncultured Bacteroidales bacterium | reverse complement strand
TACCTTTTTTGTCGGGGATCTGTTTTGCTTTGTATTTTGACCTGGGTATCCTGATTCCCATCTATGTCTTTGTTGTTTTGGTGTTGCTGATTTCAGCCATTGTTTTCTTTTTTCAGAAAAAAGTAAGTTACCGTATGCGATGGCTGGCAGGTTCCTTCATCGTTATTTTTTATCTTCTTGCCGGCTACCAGTTGACAGAATTAAAAAACAGCGAAAATAATGTCAGCTATTTCAACAAATATCTGGCAGATGAGAATTATGCGCTGGTTCAGTTAACCGAACCGGTTCAGATACGGGAGAAAGTCTGTAAATGTGTAGTAGATGTAAAAGCAGTTAAGGACTCCGTTCAGATGAACCAGACATCCGGCAAAGCTATTATTTACTTTGAAAAAGATTCTTTATCCGAAAAGCTTGATTATGGCGATGAGGTCTTTTTAAACAGCCGGTTTTCGAAAGTTTCTCCTCCGATGAATCCCCAGGAGTATAATTATAAAAATTATCTGAAGTACCGATCGGTTGAATACAGCGGATATATTAAAAAAAATAACTGGAAATTAATTTCCACCGGTAAGGGGAATGTCATTTATAGCTTTGCTTATAAGCTGAGGGGGAAATTACTTTATATCCTCAAAAATGATGAATTGCGGGGTGATGAACTGGCTGTTGTTTCCGCTTTGCTGATCGGGTATACCGACAATTTAGACCCGGAGCTGATCAGGGATTATCAGGGTACAGGAGCGGTTCATATTCTCAGTGTTTCGGGACTGCATGTGGGAGTGATTTTTATCGTTTTGAATTTTTTATTATTATTTTTCGATAAAACAAAATACGGCCGCATCCCCAAAGCAGCATTGCTGCTCGGGTTTATCTGGTTCTATGCCGTACTCACGGGTATGTCGCCATCGGTGATGCGGGCCACGGCCATGTTCAGTTTTGTGATCGTGGGCAACGCTTTCAGGCAACCGCCAAATATTTATAATACCATAGCAGCTTCGGCATTTGTCCTGCTGATGTTCGATCCCTATATGATCACGGCTGTCGGGTTTCAGTTGTCGTACCTTGCGGTACTGGGCATTGTAGCGCTGTACCCATATATCCATAAAGCATGGACGCCAAAATACTGGCTGCTCCGTCAGCTATGGTCGCTGATCGCTGTTTCGCTGGCGGCACAACTAATCACCTTTCCCTTGTGCCTGTTTTATTTTCATCAGTTTCCCAACTATTTCCTTCTGACAAATATCGTAGCAGTGCCCTTGTCCGGATTGATCATATATCTGGGTATTGCCGTGCTGGTGTTGTCGTTCTGGCCGTGGCTGTCATTATTGCTTGCCAGGGTACTTTCGTATTCACTGATGCTACTAAACGGGTCCATATCCTTTATCGAAGAATTGCCGTATTCGGTAACCAGGGCGGTATCAGTCAATTTTATCGAGATGATGCTGGTTTATGCCATCATCATTGCATTTTGTGCATTTCTTTTGCAGCGTAAAAACAAAGCCTTTGTAATGTCTGTGAGTTTTTTATTACTTCTGCTGGTATCGGTGACGATCAGAAATTTTCAGGCTGTGGCACAAAAAGAGATCATTGTTTATAACATTAACAAACACACGGCTATTGATCTTGTTGACGGAAAGTCGGCTTTTTTTATCTGTGATCCGGCGCTTCTATCTGATATACAAAAACAGGATTTTCACATTATGAACAACCGTTGCCGGAGTAAGATCCGGGATGTTAAGCCTGTTTTCGTTAATGATAAAAATGTAAGTGGCAAAAAAGATCTTTTATATTTTAAAAAGAACTATTATTATTTTGCCGGAAAGAGGCTTGCGATCGTTGACCAGGCCACCTACAACACCCGGAAACTGGCGCTGGATTATCTGCTGATCTCAAAAAATCCGGATATCACGATAGAGGAACTTCTGAAACAATATCAAGCGGGTTTAATTATTTTTGATGCATCGAATTCAGTAAAGAATATTACCAAATGGGCCAGGCAGTGCGATCATCTCCGAAAGCCCTATTATTCAACGCGGCATTCGGGCGCCTGGTGGTGTGATTTAAATGATTAACCGTATGGATACGATACAGATCATCGCCTTACTAATTTTCATCATCACCTATATCGGTATTATTTTTACGCGCTTGCCGTGGATCAATATCGACAGGCCTTCGGCAGCTTTTTTTGGCGCCGTTGCCATGATGTTGCTGAATGTGCTGAGCTTTGAAGAAGCTGTTTTTTCTATTGATTTCAATACGATAGCCTTGTTGCTTGGGATGATGATCATTATATCCACGTTACAGCTCGACGGCTTTTTCTCTTTGATAGCGCAAAAAACCATGGCCTATTCAGGGACACAATTCCGGCTGCTGGTCATCATTGTATTTGTTACCGGTATCTCCAGCGCTTTTATGGTGAACGATGCGGTGGTGTTGCTTTTCACACCCGTAATCATTGCGTTGTGCCTGACTTACGGGATCAACCCCGTTCCGTACCTCATCGCCGAGATACTGGCTTCAAATGTCGGCAGTGCGATGACGATAACCGGAAACCCCCAGAATATGCTCATCGGAATTAGTTCGGGAATTTCTTACGTTACCTTTTTGCTTCATTTGTTGCCTGTCTCTTTGCTGGGCATGGTCATTATTGTGTTTATCATGCGCTGGTTGTACCCGAAGAATTTCAGGGATAAAACCCCCTTGCAGATTCGCGACAATGGATTTACATACAATTTCAAGTCAATGAAAATATCAGTTCCGATATTTCTTGGGGTGGTCGTGCTTTTCTTTTTCAGCAATATTTTGCATTTGTCCATTTCGATGATTGCTTTGCTGGGCGGCTCGATGATACTGATATTCGGGAAAATCAAACCTTCGGAGGTCATCAGGGGTATCGACTGGGTGCTGCTGTTGTTTTTTGCCTCTTTATTTATTGTTGTCCATGGCATTGAAAAAGCAGGACTGATGCAGTATGTGATCAGTTCGGAACCGCTCGGCAGCGACTTATCCGGAGTTGCTGCGCTTCATGGTATCAGCCTTGTGGCTTCGCAGATCGTCAGCAATGTTCCGTTTACCATCGCGATACTGCCTTTGATGAAAACGCTTTCGTCGGATGCCTTGTGGATAGCCCTGGCTTCTGCTTCCACCCTGGCCGGGAACGCAACAATCATAGGCGCTATGGCGAACCTCATCGTCATCGAATCGGCAAAAAATCAAAACGTGAAAATTGGGTTTTTTGAATTTTTCAAAGCCGGAATAATAACAACGATACTGACCTTTATCCTGTCAATAGGCATTATCCTGCTGGAAATGAAAATTGGGGCGTTGTAACCTGATTCGGGATAAATAAATCATTGTTGTTTTATCAAAATACTAATTATTAACCTATTAATATTTGCCGTAGGCAATTAATATCAATAGAAAACAAAAATGTGTAGAATATTTTGTCCGTAGGACATATACATTATTAAAACGTTAATCTCCTAGCGGAGAATAAATGTTATTTGAATTTCTTTTCTATTGATATTTAACTCCTAACGGAGTAAAAACACAATATTCTTAACCCGAACTTAGGTTTGTAATCAAAAAACTATTTGCAGAGCCGTACCAGTAATTTGGCAAGTCTGAGTCCAGCATTGCCGTATGCATTGGTGATTCTTGCCTGCTGATCTTTCATTTCAACGGTAGTTTCACCCACGCCGACAACTTTTTCGACCAGGATGGATGCCAATATATCTTCAGGGTTGGCGCTTTCAACAATATTCACGGTTAAATTGATATATGTTTCCCTGGAGATACCTTTATTGTTATATCCGGGGTCTATCAGGTCGGTGTTTACGATCATCGTGTATTTGGCGGTTTCGTCGTCGGTGACGGCCTGCAGTTTCAGTTTTTTAGTGTTGAAGTTAAACTGTTCAATAAATTTCGGCTGGTGGCTGTCTTTGAAATCGGCTTTCCATTTTGCAATGAATTTATCTGCATCAGCAGGTTTTCTGAATTCGGATTTTTTTTGTTTTATGTATAATTCTTCTGTAAATTCCCCGATCTTCATTTTGTCATAATTAAAGGTAACCTGAATTGTCGGCTGCCCTTTAAGAATGCTGGCATCACCGCTGGTCAGCTCGACGTTTTGGGCATGGCTGTATTTGAAAAATCCTGAAAACAGGAGGATGGCGAAAAACAATTTTAAATATTTCATAATGTTGATTTAAAAAAAAATTAATGAAAGAATATTTGTTACAAAGCTACATTTTTTTAATAAAAGAGTTATATTTGTGAAAGAAAAATATTAATAACCAAAAAACATACCATTATGTGCGAATTTGATTCATGCTGTGGGCCTTATGCCTGGTTAATTCCTGTAATTATTTTACTTGCCATCTGGGAAACGGTCTGGAAACTCATTGCCTTCTGGAAATCGGCAAGGAACAACCATCTTGTGTGGTTCGTTTGTATTGCACTTATCAACACAGCCGGCATTTTGCCGATTATTTATATTCTGACACACAAGAAAAAATCCGAAGCAGAAAAGGCAAAAGAAGAACCTAAGGTCTAAACTTCAAAGCCTCACAAAGGAATTGATTATTTTGGCATAAACTTCCGTCATATCCGGTGGAGGCTATATCTTTTTTATCGGGATGCCGGAAGCATGGCAGTGTACTTTATAATAGGGCAGTGCGACAGTGCTTCAAACATGTTTGAACGACCTCTATCAGACAACATTATTGGATTTTATTCATGGTATTTCCTTTTCGTAACAAATGCGAAGGGATTTAACCGACGGCGTACCAAATGACAGGAAAAATGATTAAATTTGTAAAAAAAAATACGAGGAATTAGAATGAAAGAAAAACTGACAATAGACAAACTAAAAGCTGAAGCCAAAGCGTTTTGCATCGCAGAATCGAAAATTCAAAATAAATCACTTTTTGGGGTAACTGACGGAAAAGCAGTAGGGACACATATCGAACATAAGTTTCAAGAGCAAATAAACTCAAAATACAAAACAACAATTGGTTCATCTGCAAATGGAATTGATTTGCCATCTGACGACATACTTACAGATATTAAGGTTACTTCAATAAAGCAACCACAATCATCTTGTCCGTTTAAAGATGCTAAACAAAAGATTTTTGGACTTGGGTATAACCTACTTGTTTTTGTTTACGACAAAATAGATGACCCCAAAACAAAAACAGCTAAACTTGATTTTGTTAGTTGCTCATTTATTTCAAAAGAACGGACAGCCGATTATACTACAACTTATCGTTTACGTGAAATGGTTAAGGATAAGGCTAATGTAGAAGATATTGTTGCATACTTGAACGATAAAAACATTCCAGCCGATGAAATAACGCTAAATCAGTTGGCAAAACAAATTCTGAAAACACCGCCAGTTCAAGGATATTTGACTATTTCAAACGCTTTGCAATGGCGACTTCAATACCAAAGAGTTCTTATGCTTGACAAGGCAGTACAAGGAATTAGTAAAGTAATTGATAAAGTAGCAAAGTAATGAGAATATTTGAAGCAAATATTTCATTGCAAGTTTGCACGTTTTTAAAAGACTTTTTAAACAATACTTCGTCTTTTGAAAGTGCCAATCAAAAAATGTTTGATACCTTTGGTATCAATATTTTTTTTGAAAATGATGATGATTTTCAAGGGCTGAAAGAATCTGTTTCTATTGCTGCCATAAGTTCAGTTGAAGAGCCTGACCGTGCAGAATATGGAGATTTCCAAACT
>CAZMPB010000190.1:0-5757 GCA_964567775.1 uncultured Bacteroidales bacterium | reverse complement strand
TTTGGCGCCGGGTACCCTGCGGTGGCCTTTTTCAGATAACGTGTTTTTCCGCTGATAACATGTCCTAATCCTCCAAAATAAACTGTAACGGAATCTGTACGGACACAGCCATTATTATCGATGGTTATGGTGTAGGTGGTAGTAGCTGTCGGTGATGCTACTGGTTGTAAGATACCCGGGTCGTTTAACCCTGCGACAGGTGACCAACTGATGGTTCCCGGACCATTGTTAACATCTCCGATCTGAACAGGAGTGCCGGAATATGTTACCGTTGGCCCCGCTTCTGCTAAAGGTATTGGGCTCACGGTCATGATGATCGTGTCAGAGTAAACGACGCTGTTTATTACGCAGGTTTGATTAGAAGTAAGCTGACAATAAATGGTGTTCCCTGTGACCAGTGTAATATTAGAATACGTACTACTGTTGGTTCCAACAGGATTCCCGTTTAGATACCACTGATACGCAGGCGCTGTGCCTCCGTTGACCGGTGTCGCGGTAAATAAGACCAGCGTATGCGTACAGGCGGGATTATCAAATGCTTGTATACTGACATCGGCGGTTACACTTGGGGTGACTGTCATTGTTATCGTATCAGATATTGCCGGATTATTTGTAGCACAGGCTGAATTGGATGTAAGCCGGCAAACAATCTTGTCCCCCGACGATAGTGAGGCGGACGAATACGTTGAACTGTTTCCGACAAGCGTTCCATTCCGAAACCATTCATAAACAGGAGAAGTTCCCGGATTGGTGGCTGTTGAAGTAAACAGAACCGAATTTCCTGAACAGACTACTCCCGAAGGGCTTGCAAAAATGTCGATATCAACGGGTATCGTTGAATTTGTGGTCACCGACAAGGTTGTGGATGTGGCACATTGGCCTGCCGACGGAGTAAAGGCGTAGGTAACAGTTCCTGCCGTTGCGGTGCTGATGGTAGCAGGGTTCCATGTCCCTGTAATGCCGTTTAATGAATTTCCCTGGAGGGTCCCGGGTGTAGCGCCTACGCAGTATGGGCCTAATGGGGTAAATGTTGGTGTAACAACAGCGTTTACCGTAATGACAACATTATCGTTGCCCGAATTTCCCCCATTATCAGTTACTGTGACTGTTAAAGTATAGGTTCCTGCCGCGGTAGGTGTAAATGTTGGGTTTGCTGCTGTGGCACTGTTCAGATAGGTTGCTGGTGTCCATGAATAAGTGTAAGGGCTTACACCGCCACTGGCCGTAGGGCTGCCGCCAAGAGTAATCGTCTGCCCCACGCACAGGGTCTGGTTGTTTCCGGCATTCACCACAAGCGGGGTCGTCGGATTACATAAATCATTGGGAATAATAGTGGGTGTTGCAATATACCCGTATTCGGTAGCAGAAGATCCCATAGCTGTAAAGGTCGGAGTTACTGAAGCCGGTGCCGGATCATATACTATTTGTACAGGCGTGGCTGGGTTTTCGTTACAGCCCGATATCCCATTGGCATCTGTTTTTATCAGCAGAAAACCCATTCCCATCATAAAATCCTGGCCCCAGCCGGTCAGAACAAAACCGTTGTCACTTGTCATCTGTGCGTCGCCCATGTAGTTATGCGCGATGCTCTGGCTATAGACCTCCGTAAGCAATGGCGTTCCGGTTGCATTGGTTTTCATCAAAAACATATCCAGAAAAGACATGTTGAAAATACTGATCGTTGAACCCATCACCGCCAGGCCCGTAGGAGTTACCTCTATTCTTTGCCCGATATCCGCCGTGCCGATATTGTATGCCGAGGCCCATGTCAGGGTTCCTGATGAATTCGTCTTAATAATAAAAAAATCGTCTTCGGTATAACCCGTTATAACTAAACTTCCATCGGTGAGTTTTTTTACATCATTTCCTTCTTCAGAATACGCATCGTTGCCAAAGGTTTTGGTCCAAACGTGGTTGCCGCTAAAATCTGTTTTCAGAAGCACCACATCGGTCGTCGTGTCATTACCAAATATCTGAGTGGTGGAGCCTGTAACAACAAAACCATCGCTTACAATTTCCACCGAATTCCCATAGTCATCATCCACCGAACTGATCTTTATTTTTTTATCCCAGCTCAGCGCCCCGGCGGAAGTCACTTTAGCCAGATAGATACTTGCCGAATCATTCTTCGTATTATCATTTATATATCCTGTAAAAACATAGCTTCCGTCTGTTAATTGTTTTACCATGGTCCCGCAACTGTTATCAGCAAAAGTTTTTATCCAGGTAACAGTAGTTCCCGTTGAATTTATTTTCATCAGGTAACTCTTCGAATCCATCTGCCCGCAAACGATATAGCCCCCGTCAGATGTCTGTTTTACACTGAATGGAGACTGTATTACAAATGGGTCTTCCGTTGGTAGGTACTGGCTGAGTTTTACTCCAAAACTTTTCGACCATTGGACTATCCCGTTTGCATCCGTTTTGATCATTTCTGTTCTGATGGGTGGCAGGGCGTTCTGAAAACCGGTCATGATATAACCTCCGTCTAAAGTTTGATCAACACTCCAGGCAAGCGCCATGGACATATTCGGATCAAAATTGTAAAGACGTTGAAAAGTCTGCGAAAAAACGCCATTTAAACTACATAAAACAAGCAGCCCTGTAATAAGTAAAATCTTTTTCATAATCGTTAAATTAATTAATAAAATAAATTTTCTAAAAACGAAAGTAAAGATAAAAATAAAAACGTATTAAATCAAAATGATGCAATAAAACTTATTGTTTTTAACAAATAAACACATTAGTACTTGTTTATCTTACGCACTGATAAATTACAAACAGGCCTTACCTGTTTTTTTATAAAAACTTATTTTGCCCGATCGTACGACCCCGCCACAAATACATGGTAACAGGGATCACCTTCGGCTTCCAGGAGAAGAACGTCGTCGTCAATATCCGGCACATAACTATCTATGCAGTTGTCATCGTTCTTTATATACAAATGAACATCCCGGAACCTGTTTTTTCCGTGGGTTTCAAAATAATATCTGCCATTTGCAAAATATTCTCCTGAAGATATCGTCATGGTTCCGTTTTTGGCAAAAGTAAGGGTTGTCGATCCATTATCGGCAGATTTTGTCCATGTGCCCACAATCCGCCGCCCTATTACCTCACACTTGCGGCACGAAACAAATCCGGCACTTATCATGACAACAACCAGTAAAAACACTATTTTTTTCATAAGGCAATATTAGTGGTTTATTTTACGAATATACAACAAAAATACTTTTCAATAAGAAAAATATCAATTACCCCCAAAATTTGTTATCTTAAAAATACCTTGTGCAAATTACCCCGCATTTTATGCAAGAAATATACAGGCCTGCTTAAAGATTTTTTTTGTTAATCAACACACTATAAAAAAATATTGTGATCTTCCGGAGATTATAATAACCCAATGAATGAATTGGCTTTTCAATCACTCATCAACGGGGTGATCTTTCGGCCTGATGGACTTCTTCTTTTTACGCTGGTTAATAACGGCTTCATAAATCACCCGGGCTTCCCCCGGTGTGTCAAACTTCATGCAACTACCGATGTTTATTTCCCTTATGATAAACCCCGTTCTTTGGTCTATCCTAAAAAACCGTTTACCGGACATTGGAGAATATTTGCCATCGATGATTTCAACCCTGAACTTGTTTTTCTTTTTGATTAATAAATGTGCTATCAGTATTATAATTCCCAGCGACACAATGAATATTACCACATACAATATAACATTTATAACAATGTCTAATAACATAAATTATTTCTTTTTGAATTAAGGAATAAAAACTGGTAATATGTCAGCCACAAAGTTTGCTGTTAATATACGAACTAATCATCTGTTTCGCCTCCTCTTCACTATCAAAAAAAACACACTTATCCCCGGTACAATCGCCCTTAATCACTCCGGCACTATCTGTATATAAATAATATTCGCCCCACATTGGCAAATATTTACCTCTTACATTCAGGACATGCTGTTTATTATTCAATTCTCCCTTTCGTTTAACTACTAAATATATTATTCCCGCCAAAGCAAGAAGTCCTAATAAAACAACGGCCATTAAGGTGATGGCATTGAGGTCATAAAAAAACATAATTTTAGAATTTAAATTATTAAATAATTTTTTTAGTGTAGGTTTATACGATGATTTTGCAAAAATGTTTAAGAAATTCAAAAACACTTTTGGCAGGGGTTTCCGTCCGAAAGTTTTTTTTCAGAAATTTTGATTTTCTTTGCATTCTGCAATGAATAAATAAACCCCGAGAGACACTGCATGAAAAAAATTTTTTTCCTGTTTGTTTGCACAATATTTTTATTCTTGATGCTCACATCATGCAATAATAATTACCGTTGTTATTGCTATTTGCCCGGGGATACGACAGGGTACAGCCAGAGATTTTTTTATTTTAACAAAACATCTTCCTTTATAGCAGAAAAAAAATGCAATGTGATCCAAAACGAGGTACAAAAAACGTTTACTGATTATACCTGCATACTGAGCCCTCAATAAATATAAGTCACACCTTTTAAGGTGTATTCAAAAGCAGGTTTGCGAATAAACAAACCCTTCCTCCCCCCGAAAATTATTTCATTAGCTTATGATACTCGTCGATAATTTGTTTCGCTTCCCCTTCTGTATCCAGCAACATGTATTCGTCGCCGACACCGGCGGAAAGCGCCCCCATGTTTTCGTCCCTGTATATATACCTACCGCTTTCCAACATGGGCACATATTTACCATTCACATCCAGTATCTTATATTTTTTTCGTCGTTTGTTTCTTATGACAAGGATTATGAGAATAATACCCGCTATCAAAGAAACCAGGACGAATATTGAAAATATTATAATCATTTTTAAGTAGTTGTTTGACAAATATCCCAGCCCAAAAACCTTTGCAATTTACAAATATTTCTGACGTGAAGCCTCGTATTTTTATTTTTTTATTTCAACTTAATTCTGCAAGATTTAGTTAATTTATTGATAGTCACGGGATGAATAAAAACATTAATTATAAGAAATAACTAACAATCAATTAGTCGCCCCATGACTTGAGGATTTTAGGTTTCATGCAAACGGGATTCATTTTTTTACGACAACAATTCATACTAACGCTGGAATGGTCTATTTTTACTAAATTTGTTTTTAGATATTTCTTTATATGAAAGCAAAAAACTTATTCATTGCATTTATTTTATCAATGCTGTCTTTCCTCACGTATGCTCAGCAAAACAGCATCTGCCAGACAAAACATTTTGCGATCGGCAGACACAACACAGTGAATGTTGTCGCCATAAAAACAGACTGGAATGTGCGTTTACAGAATTTTGAAAAACCTATTGAAGGAAACAAAGCTTATGCTGAACAGATGAAAAAAATAAAACTGGAAACCGGAACAAAATACCCAAAAAAGGATTTTTCCGGGGTTCAGCAGAAGCCGGATGACAAAACTTCTGCTGACACCTGCATTATAATCACCGGATTTGAAGGAAATTTTTTTAATAACAGCATACCCAATGATAACACCCTGGCAATTGCCAACAATGGAATGCTCATTTCTGATATCAATTCAACAATATATATTTTCGACACACAGCATGATACGCTGGTAAAAACCGTTTCCTTATCGGCTTTTTCTGATACCCTGGCGCTTTATCCCGACCAATATGACCCAAAATTGCTGTACGATCCGGATGCAGATAAGTTTGTGATGGCTTACCTTGCCGGGTTCAAGGACAGTACGAGCAATATCATCCTGGCCTT
>CAZMPB010000189.1:0-5767 GCA_964567775.1 uncultured Bacteroidales bacterium | reverse complement strand
AAGCATATAATTTATTGAACATCAGTACCTTGTACCAAATACGCTTGGTACCTCTAAACCAGAAAGTTGACAAATTTATTTGCAGTTTTTTTGTTGATTTTCAGTACTGTTGACCTGCTTTCGATTTAATTCGATAATGCTTTTTTCGGTTTGTTTCGGAAAAACTCCGACTAAACTCCGACCAAATATGAAAAAAGCAATTTTTAAACTGATCCAGAGGAAAAGCCGCCAGAAAATTGACGGCACATTCCCTATTTACATCTACTTCAAAGAACGTGGAGCCAGCAGAGAAAACCTGCTGAGCACGAATTTTTCATGCAATATCAACGACTGGAGCCAAAAGGAACAGGCCTTCAGGGACAGCATGAAAGATAGTTATCCCATGAACAAATCTTTAAACACCCTGAAGACGGCCTGCATGGCAGTTATAGAAAAATACTATACTGATAACAGGAATCTGACATTTGAGAAATTTAAAAAGGAACTTGAATTTAAGGACCAGCCGTCTAATAATGTAATTGATTACATCGACATTGTTATCGACCGTAAAAAGGACGTAATAAAGCCGCAAAGCATACGGAGCTATACTCAGTTAAAGTTGAAGCTGGAGCAAATGTACCCTAAGCGTGATTTATATTTTTACGAAATAGACCATACCTTTTTAATGAGGTTTGACAAGTATTGCCGGCAGCATAAAAACAACAGCAATACCGTTTGCCGAAAGCATAAAACGCTCCAGGTGGTCATTAATCACGCTTTAGATGACGAGCTTATGAAAGTGGATCCATACCGGAAATTTAAAAAGGGATCCATCAGGGGAAACCGGAACCCGCTTAATGAATTTGAAATGAAAAAACTATTTGAAATTTACCGACAGCAAACACTGACCAGGCCACAGCAAAACGCACTGCGAATGTTTTTATTCATGTGTACAACAGGAATGCGCATCAGCGACCTGCTGAACCTGAAGCACCAGGACATAATAACAGATTATGACGATGCCGGCAACGAAATAAAGCTGGTGCAGTTTGTTCAAAAAAAGAGCGGCAACCCTTCAATTATACCGTTAATTCCTGAAGCAATGGAAATATTATCGAACCTACCGGCGGCGCCGGCGGAACCTACCGGATATGTTTTTAAAGAATACCGCAACGGCCAGAATATAAACTACCGCCTGAAAGAGATAGCCAGCAAGCTGAGCATAAATAAGAACCTTACCAACCATGTGGCCCGCCATACCTTTGCATCATTGGCCATTGATAACGAAATAAGCATTTATACCGTGCGAAACTTACTGGGACAAACAGAGGTAAAAACAACGGAGATATATTCTCACCAGGGAACCCGCTCCAGGATCAGGGCCATGCAAAAGTTTAGCGGAATATTTAACGCTTAATCTTTCTCAGGATAGCTGGGTGGATTATC
This sequence comes from uncultured Bacteroidales bacterium, assembly GCA_964567775.1. Taxonomy (GTDB): domain Bacteria; phylum Bacteroidota; class Bacteroidia; order Bacteroidales; family CAIWKO01; genus CAIWKO01. The sequence goes on along the minus strand of CAZMPB010000189.1, from coordinate 4,342 downwards.
TTTCCATTCCTGGTATTGCTTTATTAGCAACTCATTCTTGATTTTCTTTTTTTCAAAAGCCGTTGCTATTGCCGGATACTCAAATAATACGCTGTTTATTATTCTGCTGACAGTATCGTGGTCGAAGGGGATATAATAACCGCCTTTGTGAGGTTTGTAGGATGAAATGCTTTGCGCTATATCCATTTGAAGTGAGCCGTATTCCGTGGCTTTTACATAATTTTCGACTAATTCATTATAATATGTGTTTGACAAAACAAAATGAATCAACTCATGTATCATTATAAAAAGTTTTTCATTTTGATTTTTTTTAGACCTCAATAATATATCCAGCGCCTCATATTTTATTTTCATTGCGTTATATTCTGAAATAGATTCGCCAAAAAACTCTGTTATTCCAACACCTAAAGCGTCTGCAATATTCTGCAATAGCTTTGTATTAATATCCTCTTTCCTGAGAATCGAATAAACGGCCTCTCTTGTAAATCCAAGTTTTGATGCTAATTCGACAGGAGAAATACGAAGTTTCTCCATAATTGTTTTAATATTTACACCTATATTAAATTTTTCCATTTGATTACTGTTCATAACTTGTTAATAAAAAAAAATAACGAGATATTGTTTGTTAATGTGATTGTTTTGTTTATCTTTGTGGTCGTTTTAATCACAATAACAATTTATCACGAACAAATTTAAAAAGAAAATCATTATGACAACAAAGAAAATCACAACAAAAAAACAAGATTCTTTCATAGACTATATTGAATCTTGCCTAACAAAAAAAGACCTGGATCGTCTTTATTTGAAGTTTGGAACAAGTAAGAAGTGGGTAACAATGCGACTAAAGAACCCCAAAAAACTGACCGGTAGTGAAGTGTATATTCTTATGGAGATCACCGGCAAAACATTTGACGATTTAAAACCATTCATTATTTAATAACTGAAGCAGCCGGCATAAGCATTATCGAATCAACAGTAATAATCACCAAAACCGCAAGAAAAATGAATACCAACGAAATTGCAACGAAGCAAGACCTGAGAGAGCTTGCAAAGGAGATCACCGACAAACTAACTCAGTTTGAAACTAAGATCACCGCCACCGATCAGGCGAAGTCATACACCATCAACCAGGTTGCCAAAATGGGAACCATCGGGAAATATACCAGGATAAAATCACTTATCAGAAAAGGCATCATCAGGACGCTCCCTGATGGAAGAATAAGCCAGGCCGAATTAGATAATTATTTCAAATTAATGAGCAAACCTATTAACCCCAAAAAATCATAAGTCATGGAAAAAAACCAAGCCAATGGAATGCCTGTAAAGGCGCTCAACACATTAAACGACATCTTTAATACAACAAGCCCTGCGACAATGCAGTATCATTTTAATTTGATATTCTGCGAAGTTATGAAGGCCAATCAAAAGGACGGAGTAACCGATGATCTTATGGATGCTTGCCAGTCATTAGCATTTATGGCGGAATTTGTGTATCAGTTTCACACTGGTAAAGATGATACAGACGAACTAAGAATTAATTTACCTAAAGACAGCCACCATAAAGAAAGCGACTAAAGCATTGCAAATAAAAAAAGGTCGGGAACCGCTCCCGACCTTCAATTTTTTCATGAATACACATACGAATGTTTAACCAGGGACAAAGATACAAAAATTATCCCATAAAATAGGCAAGAAAAATGAATAATACTGAAATTATTGAAGCCGCCACTGTAAAAAGAAAAATAAATAATGATAACTATTCCAAAAATGATTTAGACAAAATACTTGAGGAATCATTGTTTTTTTCACATACAGAAGTTGAAGATCAGATGCCCATATTGTGGGTTGAAGAGCCAGATCGAAAAATAATAATAGCAAGTATCGGAAATATATCAACGATTGCGGGAAAAGCAAAAGCAGGGAAAACTTTTGCGACCTCAGCAATAACGGCAGCTTTGTTGACAACAAAAAAAATAATTAAGTTTAATGGAATGTTGCCAGGAGATAAAAAGGTAGTGTTGTACATAGATACTGAGCAAAGCAAAAGAGATTGTAAGAAAGTATTAACAAGAATAGCCTGGATGGTAAATGGTAACGGCACACACCCTGAAAATTTAAAATATGTACGATTTCGAGGGAAGAAACCAGAATTAATTATGGAGTTACTCGACAGGGCAATTATTAAATATCCAAATATCGGGGCAGTTGTTATTGATGGTGTAAAAGACTTGATATATTCAATAAATAGTGAAAAAGAAGCAACAGACATAACTATTTCACTAATGGCATGGAGCGAGAATAACGGCATTCACATTTTTAATATACTCCATGAAAACAAGGCCGATGGAAATGTTCGTGGGCATATAGGAACCGAACTTCAAAACAAAAGCGAATCAGTTATAACAGTTGAAAAAAGCAAATCAGAAAAAAATCTATTCTTAATAAAGCCGACAATGTTGAGGGATAAAGACTTTGAAGATTTTGCATTTTGCATTAATAATAACGACATCCCAGAGGAATGTGATTATAACAAAAAAGTTGAATTAAACAAGAGTAAAAATCCAGAGGATTATAGTGAGGATTTTCATATTGAGCTATTGAATATGATATTTCCTACAAACAATAACTGTTCATGGACTGAATTAAATAAAATTCTTATTGAAAAATTCAATGAAGTTCATGGGTTGACGATAGGGGAATCAACAATAAGAAAATTTAATGATTATTATTTTACAAAAGGATATATTATTAATAAAGGCAACGGACAAAGAGTAAAATGTCAATTAAATGAAATTTACGCACGTTAAAACTACGTTACTAACGTGAACCACGTTAAAACAAGTAACGCAAACCACGTTAAGTTAGTAATATATATATACCCCTCGTAACGTAACGTGAAATTTGAACCTTAAAACGAACCTTAATAAGAAAAAAATATATGATTAAAGAAAGTATAAAATTTTATGCAGACACTCCCAATGGCGAGAAAAATAAGCTGTTCTGCTTTAAAGTGGACTTGCTAACGCTCAAGGATACGATAAAACGATTCATGATTAAACAATTTGTGATCCGTTCTGCATGGTACGAAAAAATTGATACCAGCACCGGCGAGTTAATCGAGAATACAAGAATACAATCCGAAACGTTACAGGAAATTTTTAATGACATGGTCAAAGAATCCACCCCAAAACATTCACACTACAAGAAATAAAATTTCTTATTAAAGTTCTTATTAGTGTTCACATTAAAACCATAAAACCATGAATAAATTAACCCACAATGAAGCAATAGCCCTGTACAACTGGGCTGTAGAAAATCACGGTAAAAACTGGGGAGTTTGGAGCAACTATCCTATTTTGGGATGCGCATATCTGCAATACGACAACAACCCTATAATTATTAAATTCGATACTCTTATGAGTTACGAAGGCGAAACCTTCAGGCGGATCGGATGGGGCCGGCGCATCCCTGGGAAGGAACCCGCAATAACATTTGCCGGTTTATATAGTTTGATCCCCGATGCTGCGAAATCTGATATTAAAGTTTTCTGAAACTCGTCCATTTTGCCCGTTTTGGGGTGAATTTGTACCATCGGTGGTATCTATAAAATCTATATCTTTATCGCAAATGCTTAATAGTGAGCGCTTAGCCCTAATGTAGTCATAATACTCCAGTTGTTCCCAATTTTCATTAAAATCAAAAGGGTGGGTTTCGGTGCTTTTGAAAAAGTCTTTAAAAGTCATTTTCATCTGCGAAATCTAATATTAAAGTTTTCAGAAACACGTCCATTTTGCCCATTTTGGGGTGAATTTGGGGGATCGATCCCCCCTATAAAATCAGCATTAATTTCGCACAATCTTAATAATGAACGTTTTGCCTCTTTATAGTCATAATACTCCAGATGTTCCCAAATTTCATTAAAATCAAAAGGGTGGGTTTCGGTGCTTTTGAAAAAATCTTTAATAGTTTTTTCACGTCAAAAACGGGAATTCCCGTTTTATTCCGTTGATATTCAGGGACAAAAAAAGTGTCCTTTCATGGCCCCTATGCTGTGAATTATATTTGCTGAATAATCAATTAATACACATAATACCATGAAAGAATTAAGAATGTTAGTACTCACAGGATCACCCAACAGTTACAGTGTAAAACGTATTGTTGAAGAAGCAAAAGCCAAAGGGCACGAAGTGGACACCAGGAGCCCGACTGATTTTTTTGCGTACATCAGCCCGATCAGGTCGGGACATGATCGAATATACATCAAAAGTCCCGACAACGAAACCAAAAGAGTTTTGAGCAAAGAATATGATGTGATTATTCCCCGCTTTGCCGGTGGAGCTTT